>CAMDEA010000183.1 GCA_945893045.1 Planctomyces sp. SH-PL62 | reverse complement strand
ATCATGGCGGCGAGCGGCTGTCCGTCGATGAAGGCCGACGCGATGTAGTTCAGCTCGCCATCGCGACCGGCGTCGTACACCGGGACGATGTGCGGATGGTTCAGCCGAGCGGCCGCCTTCGCTTCGCGGAGAAATCGCTCCACACTTTTTGGGGATGCCAGCAACTCGGTCTTGGGCACCTTGACGGCGACGTCTCGTTCCAACTGTGGATCGAACGCGCGGTAAACGGTCCCGAATCCACCTTGGCCAAGTTTCTTCCGGACTTCAAACCGGCCGATGCGTGATAACGGAGCAGCATCCTTCACCCACGCGGCCGGCGTGGACATGTCCGCCGACGTGTCCCTCGCTTGCGGCGCGATCGTTTCCTGGACCACTGGCTGAGCAACGAAATCACGGCCACAACTTTTGCAAGTGACGCTTCGCCCGGCGACGTTCTCGGCGACGCGAAATGTTTTGCCGCAGTCGGGATGCGAACAGGCGATCCGAATCATGCTCACACCTTTTGTCGGTCCAAATAATTCAGGCGAGCGGGGCGGCGTCAGCCCCCCGGTGTTGCGACGATTCCACCGGGGCAACGCCGTTAAGTATTTTTTGTAGCCGAATTCGTGAGAATTCGGACGTTCGCGCGACACCACCGAAATCTCACGATTTCGGCTACGCAGCATTCGCTGCGTTTCTTCGATTCCAAAATCCTTAACGGCGTTGCACCGGGGGGCTGACGCCGCCCCGCTCGCCTGTCTGGTTTTTACTCGTCAGAAACCAATCGGACTTCGGCTTCGTCGGTGACTGGGCGACCGTGTTCGTCGAGCATGGTCGCTCGTAATTTGAGCGAGCATTCTGGTCCGGTCGCTTTGTCGGTGACTGCTTCGGCGGTGAATCGCAGCGTGAGGGTGCCGGCACCGGAATTGGCCGGGATTTCGCTGGCATCACAGATCAAACCTCGCGCCGATTTGGGTGAGACCAACTCGATTCGCACTGCGCCGCGCAGGCCGACGCCGCGGTTGATTCGGAAGGGGATGCGGACTTCGCTGTTCGGGACGCGGCGGACGCTGCGCACCGGAGACTCGATGCTCAGCCGGCCCGGATCGACGATGACGATCGCTTGTTCGTTCTGTTCTTGCGACGTGTGGCTGACGATGTGCTTGGTTCCGTCGGCGTCCACGACTTCGCCTAAGACGGCGACGCAGGTGCGGCTGGTGCGGCCGATCTCCATGTTGGGCGGCAACGTGAACGGGTACACGAAGTCCGATTGTTCGGGAGTCAGATCCATGCGCGGGCCGGTGACTCCTTGCAGGTGCCGGGCTTGGCGGTCGGCGATCTCGGCCCACAGCGGGCCGGTGAAGCCGTTGCGATCGACGTGGAACTCGCGCGTGAACACGCTGCCGCGCGGAGCGTACTTCGTGGCGAAGATGCCTTTCAGCTTGAACGGCGTCGGCACGCTGACTCGCAGCAGCAGTTCATTCAATTCCGGTTCGCCGAGCGGTCGCTGAATCACGACGGCCGTCGAGCGTTCCACGTCTCCGACTTTCCATTTGCCGATGATCCGCAGTTTGCTGGTTGCGATCTTCGCGGTGTCGGCGGCTTTCAGGACGAGATCGACTTGATTCTGTCCCTTGCCAAGCTTGCCCGTGACCGTCACGCCTTCGGGCAAGCCTTCGAGTTCCAGCGGAATCTCGTCGGCAAAGCCAGCCGGTCGTTCGGCGAGAACTTTGAGTTTCGTTTCTCCGCCGCGATTGAGTGTGACGGCATCGAGCGCCGTTGTGAGTCGCAGCGATGACTCGGACGGCTTCACAGCGCGGACGCGATAGGCGAACTCCGGCCCGCCGCGCGAGCTGATGCGTTCTTCGACTTTCAGCGTGAAGGTGCCGTCGGCCGGCAATGTCGCGGTGAGCACCGCGTCGGTTTGTCCGTTGCTGAGGTCATCGGCGGTTGTGAGCTTCTGCCCCTTCTCGTCGAGCAGCGTCAGCACTCCATCCAGCGGCGAACCGAGCCGGCTGGCTCGCAGGTCGAACAGCCATGCTTCGCCTTTCTTGCCGTTGAACTTCCAGAGGTCCACATCCCCCGCGCGGTCGATGTGTCCGTTGAACACGCATGGCAACTCGCCGGTTTTCGCCTGAGCCGCGTCTTCGTTCGGTTCCGCTTCGAGGTGCTCCGCGAAATCATCGGTCTCGAAGAGGACCGGAAACGGATGATGCTCGGCCGGGATTTGGAAAACCGAGAGTCCCTGAGTTGTTTCGGTCGCGGGCACGGCAAACGGTTGAGTCTTCTGAGGCAGGTTGGCTCCGGCCAGTTGCAGTTCGACCGATTTTCCACGCTGACCACCGAGCGGATAAACGCGGTCCACCCACGGGCCGGACGAGATCGTCAGGCGATACACGAAATGTTGCAGGCCCTCGAAACGGATGTCGTGAATGCGGACGGTGTAGGTTCCGTCTTCCGGCGCGGTGAAACGCACGAACGAGTCGGTTCCGAAAGTGTCCGAATTCTCGGCGATCACTGCGCCGCGCGGGTTGAGGACTTCGAGTCGTGAATCCAATCCGGAACCGAGCCGCACGGCATTCACTTCGCAACTGACAACTTGGCCGGCCTTCGCCACGAACGACCAGTCATCGACGTCTTCGCGCGGGAAGATGCGGCCATTGATCGTGACCGGCAACGTGACCGGTTTCGCGGGTGTAAGGCCATCGACTTCCTCTTCGATGAGTTCCGGCAAGTGACCCACCACGAATCGCATTCCGGGAGTGATTCCCTGCGAGGTCGAACAGTTCCAGTAACGAACTCCTAGCGGAGCATTGGCCGCGATCTTGAGTTCGCCGGCATAGTCCTTCGGATAATCCTCTTTCTGCTGCGACGCGGGTTGCAGGATCAGCGGTCCCTCAAACCAAGTCGTCGGAATTCGCTCGATGGGCGACCGACCGGTGAGACCGGCTCCGCCGATCGTGAAGTCGGCCTTGCCGTGCAGAAAATGGCCACCGATCCGAACCGGGACCGTCGCGCCGCGCTGACCACCGGCGGGGAAGATGTAAGCGACGGACGGTGTTTCACATTGCCCGCTCGTCGTTGTCGCAACAACAAACATGGCCGCACAAAAACCGAGAAACAGACGATTCAACATGACATAACCTCCGAACGGCAGACTATCGAGTTGCTGATGGTCGCACTGTGGTTCCCGCTCGGCGACTGCGTACGGGAGCCGGCGTTGGAGCAGCAACGCGGGTGGAAGCCTTTCGCTTTTTCACTTTCGCTCGACGGCGTTTCTCCGCTTGCAGGCGCTCGGCCTCAATTCGCTCGACTTCCTTCAAGAGCCCTTCCATGCCTCCACACTCGCGCAGCATTTGCCGACGGCGCTTCCAAACTTCTTCCATAATGACGTCTTTCATAGTCCCTCTCCCCGGACAATCGACTGCCCGAAACGAATTTGAGGAATCGACTCAGGACTCACTAACAACGGCGACCGCCGGTGGCGGTCGCGACAGAGTTGGTCCAGCCGAGCTTGAGCAGTCGAGTTTGCTAAATGAGCGTAATTCCAAGTCAGGAGGTAATCCATCCCGTGGCAGGCGGCCAAAGCCAAATGCCAAGCATCAACCGGTTTATTGGCGGGAATCAATTTCGTTTCCAAAAGGTCATGCCAAAACCGTTTCGCTTCACCTGCCATTGGGCAGGTTCGTAATGAACGGCTCATCCGCACACATTCCTCTTGGCGTCGATAGGTTCCTGCGCGGAGCTCCCTTTCGACAAACGCCGAACCCCACAATTCAAACAGCCGGCGTTCCGCGTTCCACCAATCGCGAGTCCTCATCCGCCGTAATTGTCCCTCCGCGCCTGGTCCGGAATACCAATAGGCGGAGATGAAACTTGAATCGAGATAGATACTCGGCTTCCGCATGAAATTGACCACCGTTTCCGGTCTGATTGATCAACAGGATTCAAAAATGGTGGCAACCCCCTGCCCTTGTCCGACGCAGAGCGTGGCCAGTCCTAGCTTCGCGCCGGTGTCTTTCATGCGGTGTAGCAGCGTGGTCGCGATGCGTGCTCCGCTGGCTCCCAGCGGATGGCCGAGCGCGATGGCTCCACCGCGTGTGTTGACCTTTGATTCGTCGATTCCCAGCAGCTTCAAGACCGACAGCACCTGTACGGCGAATGCTTCGTTGATCTCGATGCAGTCGATGTCGCTCAGCTTGAGGCCGGCGCGTTGCAGAGCTTTATGAACGGCTGGCACCGGACCGATCCCCATTTCTTCGGGAGCGACTCCGGCGACGGCCATCGAGCGGACTTTCACCAGCGGTTTGAATCCGAGTTCGCGGGCCTTCTCTTCCGACATCATCAACACGGCCGCCGCGCCGACGCTGACTTGCGACGCATTGCCGGCCGTCACGCTGCCTCCAGCGGGATTGAACGCGGCGGGCAACTTGCTCAGTCCTTCGGCTGTCGTGTCTTGGCGGAGTCCTTGATCGGTCGCGATCAGCGACTTCAATCCGATCTCGTTGCGGCCCCACGTCGGCACAATCTCGGCGGCGAACGCGCCGGATCGAGTCGCCTCGCACGCAGATTGTTGGCTGCGTGCGGCGAACTCGTCCTGTCGCTGGCGGCTGATGCTGTACTTCATCGCGAGGAACTCGGCGGTCAGCCCCATGTTCATGATCGCTTCGCTGTGTTTGCGAAACAGACCGGGGGCGGGGTTGTAGTCCTTGTTCGCGGGGATGTGATCCATGTGCTCAACACCACCCGCGATCTGCACGTCTTCATAGCCGGATATGATCGCCATCGCCGAATCGTTGATCGCTTGCAGGCTCGACGCGCAGTTGCGATTGATCGTCACGCCCCCCACTTCGATCGGCAGGTCAGCCATCAGAGCCGCGATGCGCGCGATGTCGTAACCCTGCTCGCCTTGCTGTTGGACGCAGCCCCAACGGACGTCTTCGATCAGGTGTGGATCAATGCCCGTTCGCTGGACCAGCGATTTGATCAACGCCGCCGAGAGTTCATCGGCGCGCACATCGCGGAAGTAACCGCTATCCGCGGAGGCTTTGGCGATTGGGGTCCGAATGGCATCGACGATGACGGCGGTTTTCATGGCTCGCTCCTTCAGGTGAATGGTTCGGCGAAAAATTACAGCAGGCGGTCAGAATCTGAAATCCGAGCGAGGAGGGGTCGTGCGTTCAAAATTCAAAATTGGCCGAGGCCAATTTGGAGTTTTGAACGCACGACCCTTTACCAAAAATCCCCGAAGTGAGCCGGTAAGCCGGGTTCTGTCGTGAGCGGTCATTCCTCTAGGACGACGATTGCTCGCCGCCTCGTGCAGCCGACCCGAGAGTCGTCCGGCGCGGACCGCGCCGCGGCGAGCGTTGCGAACCGAAGCTCGCGCGACTCGCCTTGCTCTCTGCTTGGCCTTGCTTCAGGTGGGGTTTACCGAGCCAGACCGGTCACCCGGCCTGCTGGTGCGCTCTTACCGCACCGTTTCACCCTTACCTCGTGGAGTAAACCACAAGGCGGTTTGTTTTCTGTGGCACTGTCCCTGGCCTCGCGGCCGGTGGGCGTTACCCACCACCTTGTCCTTGGAAGCCCGGACTTTCCTCGGCGAAACGCCGAATCGCCGCAGTGTCAGCGACACAGTGCGAACGACTCAGACAATCCGCCGCGACCGCTTGGCTCACTTCGGGGAGCGGGATTGTAGCGTGATCGCTCGCGGTCTGCCGTCGTCATAGCGGCACCCTCGGCAGGCTAATTCTTGAAGCTGCGAAGTCTGTAGCCCGACCCATTGTGGGTCGGATGATTTTGATTCGGCCACATTTCCGCAGAAACTCTGAATCATCCGACCCACAAGGGGTCGAGCTACAGTTTGACTAACACGACGAATTGGTCAGCCGTGTAGCGGCACCCCTTTGACGGACTTGTCGCACCGCCATAAATTCATCCTGCATTCCTCCAACTTGGCTTTGCGACACAACAACGAAACAGGCGGCAAAGCCGCCCTCTCGAATAACACGTTGTCTCATCGGTCGCCTCGACCGATGACGCAACTCTGATAACGGGAGCACCCAAAGTGCTCGGCGAACTGATTCCCTGCGGCGGCGGAGACCCTGTCCCGCTGCTGAAGAACAAATTGCTGGTCGGGCGGCGTTCGCATTGCGACATTCAGTTGCAGTTCCCGAACGTCTCGTCGCACCATTGCGAACTGGAATTCATCAACGGCTTCTGGCGCGTCCAAGACCTGGGCAGCAGCAACGGCGTCAAGATCAACGGCGAGCGGCATGAATCGAAATGGTTGATGCCCGGCGACGTGTTGACCATCGCCAAGCATCGCTACGAAGTTCACTACAAGCCGCCCGACGGTCAGCGTCCGCCCGAAGATCAAGAGGATGTGTTCGCTCGCGGTTTGCTGGAGAAGGCGGGATTGGCACGCACTCGTGAGATTCCGCCGCAACGCCCGCCCGCCGCGTCTCCGCCGACTCCACCACCACCGAAGCGGCCCCCGAATGACGACGATGAAGCGATGAAGTGGTTGTCCGAGCTATAGGTCGGCGAAGCTGCAAAGTAGACGAGTCACTCCGTGACTCGATTCGAGTCACGGTGTGACTCGTCTACTTTGTTTGCGTCCCGACAACGTCTTCGGCATTAACGATGTAGTCCGCCATGCGTGACAAGCAAAAAATTCGCGTCGACTTTCGCAAGAACCGCGAGAAGACCACGCGCCTCGGCAACCTCGCGCGGCAAATGGGCGACGAGACCGCTTCCGAGCAACCCAGCGATCAGCTCGCGGGCGGCGAACGGATTTCCGGCAAAGGCCGACTCAGCCGTCGCCGCACAATCATCGCGTCCGAGGGTGCGTCCGCCGGAGACAGCCCGCAGCGCGACATCGACGTCTCGAAATGTTTGACGGGCCGAGTCCTCAGTTCCGCTGGACTCACAACGGTCGTGAGATGCCCCGATGGTCGCCGCTTTGAATGCACGATTCGCAAAGTCCTGCGAACAATGTCGCGCGACGAACGGAGCATCGTCATCGCCGGCGATGAAGTCTTGTTCCTACCGAACGGGCCCGACGAAGGCGTCATCGAGCGCGTGCAACCGCGTCACGGAGTGCTCGCGCGCGGCAGCCAGCGCCGCGAGCACATCCTGGTCGCGAACATCGACCAAGTCGCCATCGTCGTCTCCGCCGAGGAACCGGCCATCAAGCCGCATCTGGTCGATCGCTTCCTGGTCAGCGCGGCCAAGGGGAAGGTCGCCGCGGTGATCTTCCTCAACAAGATCGACCTGGTTGATCCCGCTGATTTGCAAAACCTCTGCGGCATCTACGCGCAGCTCGGCAACGAAGTCGTCCTCGTCAGTGCCGAGCGGCGTCTCGGCCTCGACCGGCTGCGTGCCGTGTTACGCAACCGGCAAACGGTCGTGGCCGGGCAGAGCGGTGTCGGCAAGTCATCGCTGCTCAACGTCATTCAGCCCGGCTTGAGCCTCCCCACCGGCGAGGTCAGCGACTGGACCAAGAAGGGCAAGCACACCACACGCAACGCCGTGTTGTACGAACTCGACTTCGGCGGCTGGGTCGTGGACACGCCCGGCATCCGCCAGATGGAGTTGTGGGACGTGCATCCGGAAGAGATCGAAGGCTACTTCGTCGAGTTCCGCCCGTTCGTCCGCTTCTGCAAGTTTCCGAATTGCAGCCACGTCCACGAGTCCAACTGCGGCGTGCAGTCCGCCGTCGCCCGCGGCCTGATCTCGACCATGCGCTACGAAAGCTACCGCAAGCTGACACTCGGCGACGGCGAGTGAGCCAGCACGCAATGCTGGCCCAGCTTCGGAGTGTTCAAACCGAGGAGATCGGTAAAATCGGCGGCGATCACTGAGGCTGATGGGACCCACGGCTGGATAATAGTTCGATTTGAGTTGAGTTTGCTGTCATGGGTGGCACGACCCTGACCATCGGGAAGGGCGTGGTTTTTAGAGTTGATCGCGATTCCCACGCCCTTCCCGATGGTCAGGACGTGCCACCCAAATTCACAAATTGGCCAGCCGTGTGATGGGACCAGGCAAGACTTGAGGCTGGACTCGGAAGCGATTGAAATGAGTTTCGAGACTGAGCGACTCCAATTGAGGGTCGCTCGAATTTGCCTGTTCAATGAACTCACCGCGAACGATGTGGGAGCAACGTGATGCCGAGTCCAATGGTCGGAAGCCGTCGATTTGGTCTGCTGATCCTGGCGGCTCTCTCAGTCTCTTGTCTCGGCGGAGATGACGCTGCCTGGTCTCAGACGGCGAAGACGAAGGGCAAGGCCGCTGCCAAAAATCTGCCGGAGTTGGAGGACGACTATTTCAAGTACGCCGTCGCGCTGACCGGCGAAGAATCGCCCATTGCGGCGGGGAAGACGGTGACTCTCTTTCAGGCCAACGGCAAGACGCTGAAAGAGATGGAAATCACCGATACGCAACTCGGCAAAGGGGACGAGACCGTCAAGCAGTTCTCGATTCAAGATGCCGACGGGAAAAAGAAGCAGAAGCTGGCCAGCGGTCTGGTGACTCACCTTCGATCCGGCGATCGGGATTACGACGTTGCACTCGATCCCGCGAAAAAGGGGCAGGTCTTGATCGACGTCACGCAGCGGGATCTCGACATTAACGTCAAACTGAAAGACTCCCGCCGTCGTCTTTGGGGCGACGCCACGGACGAGGAACGCGCCAAGACCATCACGGATTACAAAGAGTTTTTGCAGCGTGTGCAGGCCAACTATCAATTTCCGATGCGGCTGACCGAGACGAAGTTCTTTTTGTTCTTCACGGATATCCCGGCCAATCAAGTGGCTCCCTATATCGCCAACCTGGATGCGATGTACTCCGAGCTTTGCAAGGGGTTTGGCGTGCCGCTGGGAAAGAACATCTGGATGGGCAAGTGCATCATCGTCGCCTTCTTGGACAAGGGGGCGTTCCATGCGTTCGAGGAAAAGTTCATGGACAATCCGAACGCGGAAGGAGCGGCGGGGATTCATCATTCCAGCACCGACGGCCGGGCGTTGATCGCTTGCTTCCGCGGCAACGACCCCACGTTTTTCGCGAAGGTCATGGTGCATGAGACGTCCCACGGCTTCTTACATCGCCTGCGGTCGAACGTGGATATTCCTCCGTGGATCAACGAAGGAGTGGCCGATTGGGTCGCCGCGATGATCGTGAAGAACAGCCCCACGGTGGCTCAACGGCAGAAAGCCGGCATCGAACTGATTCGCCAGACCAACTCGCTGGGGGAGGGCTTCTTCCTGGGGAATGCGCACCTCTCGTCAACTCAATATGGCATTGCGTCGAACCTGACCAACTTCATGTTGCAGATTGATCCGGGCCGGTATCGAGCATTCATTCTCGGAATCAAAGAGGGCTACTCGCTCGAAGAATCGCTCGCTCGCAGCTACGGCCTGACGCCGGGTGAGTTGATTGGCAACTACGGCCGATCCATCGGCATGGCCAACTTGCGGCCTTGACCGAAGTATTCGCGGATGAAGTCCATGCGATCCCCCTCGTGGCGGATGAGTCGGACCAGCGCGAGCAGCTTCTCTTGATCGCGCCGCAGCTTGATGGCGAGGCGATCTCGATCCAGCAGTTCGTCGGGCAACGCTGACAGGACATCGAGCTGGAGAGACTCATCGTCCCAGGTGCCTTCGATGACGCCATAACGTTCGAGCATTCCAAGCACGGTCTCCAATCGGTGGTCGTGTTTATGCTTGGCGTGTAGTTGGTCGCGCAACCAGTCGAGACCGAAGGCGGTGGCTCGTTCGTGATCGTGAGCCACGAAATCATAGACGCGGTGATAGAAGTCGGCGTCGGGGTTGCTCCAGCGGATGAATTCCATCTGGGTCGTGAGGTCCGCTTCGTCGTACAGCAGCAAGCAATCGGAGGCGAGACCATCACGGCCGGCGCGGCCGATCTCTTGATACCAGGCTTCCATTGAGCCCGGAATCTCGGCGTGGAGGACGAACCGTATGTCTTCCTTGTCGATCCCCATGCCGAACGCCGGTGTCGCGAGCACCAGCGGACAATGTCCTTGCATGAACTCGTTTTGAATGCGGCGTCGATCGTTACGTTCGAGATCGCCGTGATAGCAGACATGCGGCACTCGCCGCTGACGCAACAATTCGCTGAATCGTTCCAGCGTGCGGATCAGCGTGAAATAGACAATCCCGCTGCCGGTGGATGCCGCATGCCGACCATGCACCGCGACGATGTGCTCCAACTTTTCGTCGTCGCCCCAGACTTCTTGTACGTCGAGCCGCAAATTCGGCCGCTCGATCCCTTCGTGAAAGAGTTCGATCTCGTCGGGCCGCAAACCGAGTTGCCGCACGATGTCCGTCTGGACGTCGGGAGTGGCGGTAGCCGTCAAGGCGATCGTCGTCGGCTGGCCGAGCAGTTCACGAATCTCGATCAGACGCGAGTAGTCCGGTCGAAAGTCATGGCCCCACTCGCTGATGCAATGCGCTTCATCGACCGCCAGCAATCGCACGTCGCGCCGAGCGATGACCTCCCGGAACTCCGGCTTGCGAAACCGCTCCGGTGTGACGTATAGCAACCGATAACGGCCCTCGGCGACTTCGGTGTATCGCCGCTCGCGTTCCTCACGCGAGAGGGATGAGTTGATGAACGTGGCCTCGATGCCGCTGGCTCGCAGCGCATCGACCTGGTCCTTCATCAGCGCGATCAGCGGCGACAACACCAACGTCACGGCTTTGGAATCCTGATCGCTGCACGGCAGCAGCGCGGGAATCTGATAGCACAGCGATTTTCCCGCCCCGGTCGGCATGATGACCAGCGCGTGCCCGCCGCCGAGCACTCGTTCGATGATCGCTGCTTGCGATCCGCGAAAGGACTCAAAGCCAAAGAATTGATGAAGCGCGTCTTTCGGGTTCATAACTTCAGCCCAAGACGACTCGGGCCACGCTGTAATAGATCACGCCTCCGGTGATATCGACCAACGCGGCGATCAGCGGATTGGACATCATGGCTGGGTCCATGCCGAGTTTCTTGAACGCCAGAGGCAGCAATGTGCCGGCGATCGAACCCATCCAGACCAGCATGAAGACCGTCATCGCGACGACCATCGCCTTCGAGGGATGTTCGAGGAACATCGCCAGCAAGAACGCCTCAATCATCAGTGCGAATCCGAGAATCGTGGCCATCAGCAGTTCGCGGCTGAGAAGACGAATGCAATCCGCTCGCGAGAGCGATTCCAGCGTCAGAGCGCGGATCACCAGAGTCGCCGATTGCGAGCCGCTGTTGCCGCCGCTGGCCAGCACCAGCGGCAGGAACGCGACCGCCCATTCCGCTTCGGTCGCATTGGGCCGGAAGTGCTTGAGCGCGGTCGCCGACAAAAAACCGGTGGCCAACAGCCCGACCAGCCACACGCCCCGCTTCCAGACAATCTGTTTCAACGGCGTGGCGAGGTAACTGTCTTCGAGGGGCGACATGGCACCCGCGCGATATACGTCCTCGGTCGCCTCTTCTTGCAGCACGTCGATCACATCGTCGTGCGTGATGATGCCCACCAGCCGGTTTTGATTGTCGGTCACCGGGATCGCCAGGAAGTCATACTTCGCCATCACCTGAGCGACCTTTTCTTGATCGTCATCGACGCGCACGGCGAAGACGTCTCGCTCCATGATTTCGTCGAGTTTCGCATTCGGCCGCGCCAGAATCAGCGTGCGCAGCGTCACGAAGCCGTCCAGCTTGCGGTCGTCGTCCAGAATGTAGATGTAATAAATCGTCTCGCGGTCGGGCGCTTGCCGGCGAAGCTGATCGAGAGCCTCGGCCACCGTGAGGTGCTCCGGCAGCGAGGCGTAGTCGGTCGTCATGATCGAACCGGCGCTGCCGTGCGGGTACGACAGCAGACGGCGAATGTCGTTGCGTTCGGCCTGCGCCATCAGCGGCAGCAGAGCATCGACGTGCTCCGGGTCCATCTCTTTGAGCAGGTCCACGCGATCATCGGGAGCCATCGTCTCGATCAGCTTCGAGAGATGCGCACGTTCGATGCTCTCGACCAATTGCATCTGCCGCTTGGGCTCGAAGTACCCAAAGATTTCCGCCTGCTTCTCGAACGGCGCGCTGGCCAGCACCGACCAAATCTCGGCCGGCGTGACCGTGTCCAGCACTTCGGCGCAGGTCGCGGGGTGCAACGCATCGAGGAATTCGCGCAGCCCGTCTGTGTCGTTGACTTGCAGCAGCTCACGCAGTTCGGGTTGCAACAATTGTCCGAGCATGGCGGACTCCGTTCGTAGCCTGACTCTCTGAGTCGGGTGTCTTCACATGAACTGCCCGACTCGGAGAGTCAGGCTACGGGGAGTGAATGACCAACAAAATCGCCCCGTGGGAAGACCCGACGGGGCGAGAAGTGAATTGATTCGCAGCCGATTCGCGAAGTCGATCAACGCTTCGAGAACTGGAAGCTGCGGCGAGATTTCTTGTGGCCGTACATTTTGCGCTCGACCATGCGGCTGTCACGAGTCAGATAACCGCCATCGGCCAGTGCTCCGTGCAGCAACGGATTCTTCGCCTGCAATGCGCGAGCAATGCCCAGCATCACCGCTTCGGCCTGTCCCGTCGGACCGCCACCATGAGCGAGCACCGAAATATCGACTTTACCAACCAGATCAGTCGCCTTCAGCGGCGCGAGGACCGAGTTGCGATCCCGTTCGCCGACGCAATATTCCGCCAGGGGCCGACCATTGATCGTGACGATTCCGGTGCCGTCCTTGAGCCGCACGCGAGCGACAGCCGTCTTGCGGCGTCCGGTGCCCATTGCGACACCGTTCTTGTCGATCTTGCCACGCACCAACTGCGGCAAGCGCGGCTTCACCTCGTCGACGACGACGGGAGCACCGGCTTGGCCAAGGGTCAGGTCTGCGGCCAAATCGGTCGCGACCGGAGCGGCTTCAACGACTGAATCTTCGTTTTCCATGAATCTCGATCCGATAAATCCTGTGGATGGTTATTTCAGAAACGCCGGCAACTCATTCGGCTGTTGAGCTTGATGTGTATGGCTCGGCCCGGTGAACAGCCTCAACTTCATGAGCATGTCCCGGCCCAGCTTCGTCTTGGGCAACATTCGTCGAACCGCGTTCATCAACACGTCATCCGGCTTCTTCGTCAGCCGATCGGCTGCGGTCATTTCTTTGCGGCCACTGGGGAAACCACTGAACCGCTGATAAAGCTTGGTTGCCGTTTTCGTGGTGAAGTAAGGAATCGTCGGGTGATTCATCTTCCGTCCCGAAAACCGCACGCGCTCGACATTGACCACGACCACGTAATCGCCGCTATCGACGTTCGCCGTGTAATCCGCCTTGTGCTTGCCCATCAGGACGGTCGCGATTTTGGTCGCTAACCGACCGACAATTTGCCCGTCGCCATCGACGACAAACCATTTCTTGTTGCTGGGGGCCGCTTGCTCCACGGTCAAAGCAAAGCTTTGGTGGTTCGGAGTTTTCAAACGCTTGATAGCCGGTGTTCGGGGAGTCGCGGTGGTCACAGAGAAATCCTTGAAAAGCTCGGCAAAACATGTCGCCGCCAGCCAGATTTGGACGAAAACTCCTTCCCGGCCGGGCGTAAGGACGCGGCAAAGTAGCGACTGCCTGCGGCCAGTTCAACCTCGCCACTCGCCTTTCGTTGATCATCACGCTCTTTGTTGAAACTCGTCAGGGTCTGGCACTTCAGAATTCAGAATTGGCCGACGAACGACATCGTTGCGACACAAACCTCCGTCGGCCAATTGTGAATTGTGAAGTGCCTGACCCCGGACTACTTCCCGAACAACAGGGACTCAACTTGGAACGCTAATCGGCGCTAATCTTCGCTAATTCAGCACCACAGAGTGGTCTTGATCAGCGAAGATTAGTGCTGATCAGTGTTCCAAATGCGGTTTTCAAAACTTGATTCAACCGCAACAGTGCGTCGCAGCATGCGGGGGTCAGGCACTTCACAATTCACAATTGGCCGATGGGGAGTTGGTTCCGGATACCGAGTCGCGCTCGGCCAATTCTGAATTCTGAATTGCCAGACCCCGGATTACTTCCCGAGCAACTCCGCTTTGTCCGGGTCGTTTTTCCAGCCGAACGTCTTGGCGAATTCGGCGGGGGTGTAGGTGCGTTGGGAGCCGTCGGGGAGCATGGCGACGTAGACGATTTGGTCTTCGACGCCGGGGCTGCCGCGGTAGTGGCCGGTGGGGCCGAGGCAGAGCCAGTGGTCGCCGGTCAGCCACGGGAA
>CAMDEA010000182.1 GCA_945893045.1 Planctomyces sp. SH-PL62 | reverse complement strand
TCAAATTTCAAAATTGCCGAGGCAATTTTGAAATTTGAACGCCCGACCCCGGAACTCACCCGCGATTGTCGGCGACGACTCGGTACGGCTGCACAAGCTCGGTCTTCCCTTTGAGACGAATGGGTTCGAGTGGCTCGCAGGTGAATTCGTGGCGGACGGCTTCGTAGGTCTGCGGGCCGATCGCGATTTGATTGGTGCCGGCGACCGATGACTCAAGCCGGCTGGCGACATTCACGGTGTCGCCGATGACGGTGTAATCCTTGCGCGTCATGCTGCCGATATCGCCGACGATCACGTCGCCGGTGTTGATGCCAATGCGGATGCCGACTGATTCGGCATCCGGGTTCGCGCGATTGAATTCGTCAACCGAGGCCAGCATCTCCCAAGCGGCGCGCACGGCTCGTAATGGGTGATCTGGCAGACGCAACGGGGCACCGAAGAACGCCAACATGCCGTCACCCATGAATTTGTCGAGCGTCCCTTGCTGCCGAAACACGGCGTCGGTCAGGCGGGTGAAGATGGCATTCAGGACTTCCACGACCGATGCGGGGGTCAGCTTCTCGCTCATCGTGGTGAAGCCTTTGAGATCGGAAAACAGCACGGTCACGACCTCTTTGTCGGCAATCATCTGCCCGGCATCGCCCGCTTGCAGGATGCGATCGACGACGGCAGGTGAGCTGTATCGCGCCAGGCTTTGACGCAGGCGTTGCTCGGCAATCGCCTTTTCTCGCAGCCGAAACTGCTCGACCGCGACCGCCGTGAACAGAGCCAGCGCCGTCGCAATCTCCAAGTGGTGCGATGTCAGCGGGGCTTCTTTTTCGCGTGTGTCGATGTAAAGCACGCCGTCCACATGCCCGTCGCGATACAGCGGCACGCAGATCGCCGAACAGATCGACGTCTGACGGATACTCAACGCTTCCTGAAAGCGTGAGTCTTCCATCGTGTCCTCCACCAGCAGGGCTTGTTTCGAATCGATCGCGTTGCGCAGGATCGTGCGGCTGAGTTGAAACGATTGTCCCAGCAGCCCCTCGGCCAGCCGAGTCATGCGCGGCAACACTTCGCCTGTCTCCGGGTCGATCAATCCGACAAAGGCTCGCTCGGCTGGAACCTGGCTGAATAACAGCGTCAGCAGAGTTTCAAACATCTCGTCGAGATCGGTGCTGACCTGCAACGCTCGGCCGACTTCGCTGAAGAGCTGGATGGCCCAGGCTTGATCGGCCAAGCGGCTGCCGAGCTGTGGTTCGGGAGCCGTCGAAACTTTCGTGGGCTTCGATGTGGCGAACAGCGGCAACGGAGCGGACGGATCCAGTGCCTTGGCCTTGGCGGCTCGAAAGCTGGCCAGATCAATGGTCACGTTGACCTGCGAAGGATCGCGATCCGCGAACTCAACATTCGGTTCCGCCAGCGACCCCATCATCGACGCTGTCCACGTTGCTTTGACCGGTTCGGGGCTTAGAAATTGAATCTCGAACGGGCCGAGATGAATCACATCGGTGTGATGCAGCTCCGCCTCGGTCACTCGCGTTTGATTGATGAACGCGCCGTTGCGGCTGTTGTTATCCACCAGCCACCACGAAAGCCCGCGTTTCTGAACGGTGGCATGATGCCGCGAGATCCCCGGCACCGATTCGGGGACGCTCAATCTCATCTGTGGCGAACGGCCGATCGTGACGTCCTCCCCCTTCAGCGGTTGATCAATGAGTTTGCCGTCGATCAAGTATGACAATCTGGCACCGGTCATTTGGTTCTCTCCGGACACGCGGCGACGCCTCTGCGTAGCGGCGTCGCTCCGCGACACCGATCCGAGTCGCGGAGCGACTCGGCTACGAACTGTGGTGGAAAACGATAGCCAGATCGTTGAAGCCACGCCAACAAAGGTTGATTCACCATGCGATTGCGATTGAAGGTCTCTGTCTATTGCGTGTTGTTCTTCTCGGCGGCACTGACGGCCTCAGCAGCGGATGCGATCGTCCGATCGGCCCGGTTGCCGGAGACGACGCCTTGGGACTTGAAACAACTCAGCGAAACACCAGCGTTCGAGTGGTTCGATCAGCAGAGCAGCGTGAGATCGCTCTTCTATGCGGGTGAGCCCTATGGCGGCAAAGCGACGCGCGTGTTCGCGTACTACGCCTCTCCGACAACGATCCCGGATTCGCCGTCACGGAACGAAAAGAAATTTCCCGCAGTCGTGCTGATTCATGGTGGCGGCGGAACGGCCTTTCGCGAATGGGCGGAGCTGTGGGCCAAACGAGGCTACGCGGCCATCGCAATGGATCTCGCCGGACATCGTCCGAACGAGGGCCAGAATGCTCATCAACCCAACAACCGCACGCGATTGCCGGACGGCGGACCGAACCAAGGAGACGACGAAAAGTTCGGCAGCATCGACAAGCCACCCACCGAGCAATGGTCGTATCACGCCGTCGCCGCCGCGATCCGCGCACACTCATTGATTCGCAGTTTTTCCGAAGTCGATGCCGAACGGACCGCCGTGACGGGCATCAGTTGGGGCGGCTATCTGACCTGCATCGTGTCCGGTGTCGATAGTCGATTCAAAGCCGCCGTGCCGGTCTACGGCTGTGGCTTTTTGCACGACAACAGTGCCTGGCTGGCTCGCTTCGAGAAGATGTCTCCTGAGCAACGTCAGCGCTGGGTCACGTTGTGGGATCCCTCGAAATACCTGCCGGCGGTCTCGATGCCGATTCTGTTCGTCAACGGCACCAACGATTTCGCGTATCCACTCGACAGCTACATGAAGAGCTTCGATGCCGTGCCGGCGACGAAGCAACTACGAGTCAGCGTCAACCTGCCTCACGGGCATCCGCCGGGATGGGCTCCGCCGGAGATCGGCCTGTTCATCGACCACCGCCTCGGCCGAGGGGCGGCACTGCCCAGCCTGAGCGATCCGCAGATTGAAAACGGCCGCGTGCGAGCCGCCGTTCAATTCACCACCAAGCTGAAGCAAGCCGCGTTGCACTACACAACCGATGGAGACGCGATCAACAAGCGGACTTGGAAGACGGTTGCTGCCACCATTGAGGGCGACAAGATCACCGCTGATCCCCCGCCAGCCGAAGCGACCGTCTGGTTCCTCACCGTGACCGACGAACGAGACGCTCTCATCAGCAGCCGAATGGTCATTCGTTGAAGATTTCTCGTTCAGGGACTGCCGCGAACTTCACGGCAGCGATTGGCCGCATCAAACTAGCGAGGCTTCGCCTCAGACCTGTTCCCATTCGCGCTCCGTTTCATTCGCGCGGACAGTCCAGATTGCCGCGCGAATGAAATCGAGCACGAATGGCTGCAATACTTGACACCACCACATCGAGTTTCTGACCCCAAGGAATCTAGCCCACTCATTGAGACTCTCTACCCTGGTAGCCGCACTCGCCAGAGCGCGGGTTTCCCGCGTTCTGGCGAACGCGGCTACCAACCACTCTGCAAGGAGGATTTTGAAATGACCGCCATCGCCACCACTGTCGAGCAAGTGCTTGTTGTTCCCACGCTGCTGTTTCACGAAGTCGGATACTTCCAAGGGTTTAGCCCAAACGCCGATCGCTATTTGAAGACGCTGCTCGATCCGGCCTACACCAGCTATCGCCCGCGCGACGAGATGGAGCAAGACCCCAGTTTCAAACAGCTCATCCCGTACTGCGTGTTTCGCTGCGGCGGGGAGATTTTTTCCTACTGCCGCGACAAAGGGCAGGGGGAGTCGCGGTTGCTCGGCAAGCGATCGGTCGGGATCGGCGGGCACATCAGCTCGATTGATGAGAACGCTGAAGGCTCGTCGTATCTGGAGGGCATGCGGCGTGAGATCGAAGAAGAAGTCTTCCTGGAATCGGGCTATCGCCACCGCTGCGTGGGGCTGATCAACGACGACTTGACCGAAGTTGGCAAGGTCCACTTGGGAATCGTTCACATTTTTGAGTTGGACTCGCCGCAAGTTCGCCCCCGCGAAAAGTCGATCATCCAGACAGGCTTTGCCACGCCTGCGGAATTGGCGCGCGACCGCGACCAGTTCGAGACGTGGTCCCAAATTTGTCTGGATTACCTGATTGCCGCAGAGTGACGCGCGACTGTGATCTGCACGACGCGAGGCGGTTTTCGACAAAGGAGTGTCGAGTGATGAAAAAGTCTTTGCGAAGTGGCGTCTGGGCCGGAGCCGTGATGACGGCGGCGGGAATGTTCCTGACTGAGCCCGCGCGAGCGGCGGACCCCGCACCCGCGCCCGTGGTGAAGACGGCCGCAACCAGCGCGTCGAAGACGGATGCAACCGCCAAGGTCGTCAAGCCGGGACAGATCAACGAAGAGCAGCTCGGCAACCTGCTGAAGGCGATGGGGCTAGAGGCCACCAAGGTCGACAGCCGCTACGACTTCCAATTCAAGGCGATCCACAACAAAGAAGAGTGGGACTTGTCGATGACCGCCGTGCTCAGCCAGGACGGCTCGGCCATTTGGCTGATGGCGTGGCTTGACCAGTTGCCGAAGTCGTCGGCCGATGTGCCGCGCACCGCGCTTCTGCGATTGCTGTCCGACAATGACCGGCTCGGAAATGGAAAATTCTTTGCGTATGTCGCGACCAACCGCCGCTTCGTGCTGCAACGAGTCGTCGCTAACGAAGGCGTGACCACGAAAGTGTTCCGAGGCTGGCTGGATGATCTCGGCGGCAGCGTGGCCGATTCCTTCGACCACTGGTCCGTCTCTGCCTGGAAAGCCACTGACGGAAGTAGCTCGGCCAGCACCAAGCCCGTGATCACCAAACCACAGGCCGCCAATGCAGACGGTGACAGCGATGACGATGCCGGCTCGAACAAACCAGCGACCGGTCCGAGTTTCAAAGGCGCAGGCCAGAATCCGATCCGCACTGCCTTGCCGCAGAAGTCGGACACCATCCGCAAATAGTTTGTCTTGATCGACAATCCCGAAATCTCAAAGGCACGAAGACTCCTATTTGGTCTTCGTGCCTTTGACGTTTGATGGGGTTGGCAGAATGATGGGGGCAGAACGATGAGAGCTGAAAGCGCTGATTCTGTTTTCCATCGTTCTGCCCCCATCGTTCTGCCAACTCCGGAGAGCTTCAAGCATGTGCTGCCGACTCGTCTTGGTCCTCGCTTTAACGTTGTCACTCTCACCATGTGCTGCCCGTGCCGCAGATGTCGCCACGAAGAGTCCGCCCTATGACATCGTCGTGTACGGCGGCACCTCCGGCGGGATCATCGCGGCGGTGCAAGCGGCGATGATGAAGAAGTCGGTCGTGCTGATCGAGCCATCGAAGCATCTCGGCGGTTTGACTTCCGGTGGACTCGGTGCGACGGACATCGGGAACAAGACCGCGATCGGCGGGTTGTCGCGTTCGTTCTATCGCCGTGTCGCCGAACACTACGCGAAGGACGACGGCTGGAAGTGGGAGAAGCGCGAGAACTATCGCAGCAATCGCCAGGCGGGTGAAACCGAGATGTGGACCTTCGAGCCGCACGTCGCCGAGGCGATCTACCGCGAGATGCTCAAAGAGGCCAAGGTGCCGGTCGTGACTGGGCGACTCGATTTGAAGATCGGCGTCCTCAAAGCCGGCGACCGAATCAGCAGTATTCGGCTCGAAGGCGGGCTGGAATTCACAGGCTCAGTTTTCATCGACGCGACCTACGAAGGAGATCTGCTGGCGAAGGCAGGAGTCTCGTACCACGTTGGCCGCGAGGCGAATGCGAAATACGACGAGACGCTCAACGGCGTGCAGACGAAGAACGCAAAGCACCATCAATTCATCAAAGCCGTTGATCCGTTCGTGAAGCCGGGCGATCCGACGAGCGGGTTGCTGCCGTTGATTCAAGCCGGTAATCCGGGCGAGGAGGGAGCCGAGGACCGTCGCGTGCAGACCTACAACTTGCGGCTCTGCACGACCGACGTGGCGGAGAATCGCCGAGCTTGGCCGAAGCCAGCCGACTACGACGAGAAACGTTGGGAATTGCTCTTCCGCAACTGCGAGGCGGGGGACACGCGCATTCCCTGGAACCCGATCTTCATGCCGAATCGCAAGACTGACACGAACAACAACTTCGCGATCAGCACGGACTTCATCGGCGCGAATTATGACTACGCGGACGGCGACTACGCGACGCGCGAGCGGATCTACAAAGAACACATCAGCTACACCAGCGGCCTGCTGTGGTCGCTGGCGAATCATCCGCGCGTGCCGGAATCCGTACGGTCGCACTTCCAGCGTCTGGGCATGGCGAAAGATGAGTTCACCGACAACGACAACTGGCCGCATCAGCTTTATGTGCGTGAGGCTCGGCGGATGATCTCCGACTACGTGATGACTCAGCACAACTGCCAGGGCCGCGTCGTCGCCGAGGATTCCGTCGGCCTCGCCGCCTACACGATGGACTCGCACAACACGCAGCGCTATGCGAAGGACGGCCGCGTCTGGAACGAAGGAGACGTGCAAGTCGGCGGCTTCAGTCCGTACCCGATTTCATACCGCAGCCTCGTACCGAAGAAGTCGCAATGTGCCAACCTTCTGGTGCCGGTGTGCCTCGCGGCCTCGCACATCTCTTATGGCTCAATCCGCATGGAGCCGGTTTTCATGGTGCTCGGCCAATCGACCGCGACCGCCGCTGCGATGGCGATCGACGCCAAGAGCGCGGTGCAGGACGTGCCGTACTCGAAGCTGCGCGAACGCCTGCTCGCCGACGAACAAGTCCTCGACTGGACCGGCCCGAAGCGCGTCCCCGGCATCGACGCGACAAAGCTCCCCGGCCTCGTGATCGACAACACCGACGCCAAGCTGACTGGCGAATGGACACACAGCGCCTCGACGAGCGGCTTCGTGGGAACCGACTACATCCACGACAACAACACTGCCAAGGGAGACTGCCGGGCCGAGTTCTCATTCAAGATCCCGAAGCCCGGCAAGTACGATGTGCGTGTCGCCTACACGCTGAATCCAAACCGCGCAACGAACGTACCGGTGACGATCAGCTCCGCCGACGGCGAGAAGACCGTGAAGCTCGATCAAAAGAAGGAAACCAAAGAGGGCTTCCGCTCGCTCGGTTCCTTTCGATTCGATCCGTCGCAACCCGCGAAGGTCGTCATCAGCAACGCCGGCACCGACGGCTATGTGATCGTGGACGCCGTGCAGTTGGTCGAAGACAAGTAGGACTCTCTGCGAGCCGGAGGGCGTCAGCCCCCGGACACTTTGAAATCTGAGATTTCAAATTTGAAATACATGAGGTCCGGTGGCTGACGCCCTCCGGCTCGCCGATTTGGAAACGATCATGCTTGCGAAGCGAATCATTCCGTGCCTCGACGTTCACGCCGGCCGAGTCGTCAAAGGGGTCAACTTTCTAAACCTGCGCGACGCCGGCGATCCGGTTGAGGTCGCCGCTCGGTACGAAGAACAAGGAGCCGACGAACTGGTCTTCCTCGACATCACCGCCAGCCACGAAGCGCGGCAGATCATGCTCGATGTCGTGCAGCGAGTCTCCGACACGATTTTCATGCCGTTCACCGTCGGCGGTGGCATTCGCACGATTGATGACGTCACGCAACTGATTCAAGCCGGAGCGGAGAAGGTCAGCATCAACTCGGCGGCTGTGCGCACGCCGGAACTCATCACGGAGACCGCTCGCAAGTTCGGCAGTTGCGCGACGGTCGTGAACATCGACCCGAAGCGCGTGCAGAAGGACGGCCGCGAGTTCTGGGACGTTCACATCAACGGCGGCCGAATTGCGACCGGCCTGCAAGCCGTCGAGTGGGCACGCGAAGTCGAACGGCTCGGAGCCGGTGAAATTGTCCTCACCTGCATGGACGCCGACGGCACGAAAGACGGTTACGACTTGGAGATCACCCGCGCGGTCGCCGATGCTGTTGGGATTCCGGTCGTCGCGAGTGGCGGAGCCGGTAGCCCGCAGCACCTGTGCGATGCCGTGACGATCGGCCACGCCAGCGCCGCGCTCGCCGCCAGCATCTTCCACTACGGCGAGTACACGATCGCCGAGACGAAGCGCTTCATGGCCGATCGCGGTGTGTCGGTGCGAATCTGAGTGTCCCCCGTAGAACGGACGCCTACGTCCGTTCGTTCGTCCGGACGTAGGCGTCCGGACTACTTGAGTCGCCGTTGCTGGAGCCTGCTGTGCTCGAACCACTTCCAGCCAACAAGCCTGTCGGCCGGCTCGCGCCCTCGCCGACCGGAGCACAGCACATCGGCAACGCTCGGACGTATTTGCTGGCGTGGTTGTCAATTCGTTGGCGGGGGGGGCGGCTGATTCTGCGGATCGAAGACATCGACTCGCCGCGCGTGAAAGCCGGCGCGGCTCAGCAAGCGATTGATGACTTGCATTGGTTGGGTCTCGATTGGGACGAAGGCCCGGACATCGGCGGGCCACACGCTCCGTATGTGCAGACCGAACGCATCGAGTCGTACCGTGAGGCGTTGTCGCGTTTGCAATTCGCGCGAGTTTATCCTTGCACATGTACTCGATCCGACATCGAAGCCGCCGCCAGCGCGCCGCACGTCGAGCATGAAGGGGCGATCTATCCCGGAACCTGCGCGGGACGCTCGGCGCTGGATGCGGTCAAGTTGGGCGATCAACCGTTCGCCTGGCGGTTTCGCACGACTGACCAAGTCATTGAATTCGATGACCGTGTCGCTGGTCCGCAACGAGTCAATGTGCGACGTGAGCTTGGTGATTTTGTGGTCGGCAAGATGGATGGCTCGGTGGCCTATCAGCTTGCTGTCGTCTGTGACGATCACGCGATGGGAGTGACCGAAGTGCTGCGCGGCGACGATCTCCTGCCGAGCACGTTTCGGCAACTCGAACTCTATGCCGAGTTCGATTGGACTCCGCCGACGTTCGCTCACGTTCCGTTGGTTGTTGGACCGGATGGCCGGCGATTGGCCAAGCGGCATGGCGATACGCGGCTCGCGACGCTGAGACAACAAGGTGTGTCCGCCGAACGACTGATCGGCCTGCTCGCCTGGTCGTGCGGTTTGAGACCGACTCGTGAACCGGTCACCGCACGCGAACTGCTGGTGGATTTCGATCTCAGTCGCGTTTCACGCGAGAGATTTCTCTTCACGGAACCGCGTCCGTGGTGACTGTCCGGCTGATGGCCGAAAGCCGATAGCCGTTATCCCGACATGGGTGGCTTTCGATTTTGAAATGACAGCCATCCGCTTTCGGCTCACAGCCATCAGCCGGGCAATTGCTGGCAGTGGCGATTGTTTCGTGTGTCGCCTAAGTTTCGTGCCCCCATTGAATCCCTCTTCAAGGAGCAAAACCGTGCGGCTGATTTCTTCGCTCTGTCTTTGGTTACTGATTGGTCTTTCGGTTTCGGCCGCTGAGCCGAGTGTGTCGAGTGCCTTGCAGCCGTTTGTCGAGAGCGGCTCGCTGGCCGGTGCAGTAACCGTCGTTGCGAACAAGGACAAAGTGCTCAGCCTGGAGACCGTCGGGTTCATGGACGTCGGCGCGAAGCAGGCGATGAAGGCGGATTCGCTGTTCTGGATTGCGTCGATGAGCAAGCCGATCACTGGCACGGCGTTGATGCTGCTCGTCGATGAAGGCCAAGTGAAGCTCGATGATCCGATCGAGAAGTATTTGCCAGAATTCAAAGAGTTGAAAGTGGCCGGTGCGAATGGTGCCGAGCTCAAGAAGCCATCGCGGCTGGTGACGGTGCGCGATGTGATGTCTCACACCAGCGGAATGCCGTTCAAGTCGGCGAAGGAACAGCCGACGCTCGACAGATTGCCGCTCAAGGACGCGGTGAGCAGCTATGCGGTCACGCCGCTGACGCACGAGCCGGGCACGAAATACCAATACTCGAACGCCGGCATCAACACGGGGGCGCGGATCATCGAAGTCGTCAGCCGCATGAGCTACGAGGACTTCATGGATCAGCGGCTGTTCAAGCCGCTCGGCATGAAGGACACGACGTTCTGGCCCAACGAGGAACAAGTCTCGCGACTGGCGAAGCCGTACAAGCCGAGTGCTGATAAAACGACGCTGGAAGAGACGACGATTTCGCAACTCATCTACCCGTTGAGCAAACGCGACAATCGCTATCCGATGCCGGCCGGCGGGTTGTTCTCGACGGGTGCCGACGTCGCGACGTTCTGTCGCATGTTGCTCAATGGCGGCGAACTGAATGGCAAGCGATATCTCTCTGCCGAGGCGCTCAAGACGATGACCAGCAAGCAAACGGGTGACGCGGTCACAACCGGCTACGGGATTGGCTGGTCCACGAGCGGCATGACCTTCGGCCACGGCGGAGCACTCGCCACCAACATGACGATCGACCCGCAACGCGGGTTAATCACCGTCTTCCTGGTGCAACACGCCGGTTTCCCCGGCGACGGCGGCAAGAGTCACGGAGCGTTCGTCAAAGCGGCGAATGACACTTTCGGAAAATAACCCGTAGCCGCACTCGCCAGAGTGCGGGGCACCCGCGTTCTGGCGAACGCGGCTACAAGAAAGCCAATCGGCAGACGGCCAGAAGAATCACAATTTGGAGTCACTTATGCGATGCGTGCGAATTTCTCATTGGTTTGTGGTTGCGAGTTTGTTCGTTGGCACGGTTCCGTTACGTTCGGAGGAACCTGGCTCGATTGAAGCCCAATCTACTGATCCCAAGCTCGCGAAGATCGTGTTGATCGCCGGATCAAACGCCTTCAAGCCGGGCGAGCATGAATACGTCGCCGGCTGTGCCGTGCTGCGAGACTTGCTCCAGCAGACTCCGGGAGTCTTCCCGGTCCTCGCGCTCGATTGGCCGAAGAAACCGGAGACGCTGGCCGGCGCGAAGTCGGTCGTGTTTCTGTTCGATGGCGGTGACAAGCATCAGTTGCTCGCAGCGGATCGGATGGCTCAAGTGCGAAAGCTGGCGGATGAGGGGGTCGGCCTGGTCGGCTTGCATCAGTTCGTGGATGTGCCAAAGGATCTCGGCGACCGGATGCGCGACTTGATGGGGGCCGCTTGGGAGAAGGGACACTCGCAGCGAGCTCACTGGGTTCACAAGTACGCCACGTTTGCCGAGCATCCCTCCAGCCGAGGGGTCACACCTTTTGAGATCGACGATGGCTATCTCTTCAAGCTGCGCTTTGTGCCTGAGATGAAGAGCGTGACTCCGCTGCTCCGCACCGTCTCGCCGAAAGCGGCCAGCCAGGAACTGACCGACGAGGCCATCGTCGCGTGGCTCTACGAACGTGCGAACGGCGGCCGGTCTTTCACATTTACCGGCACTCACCTGCACGCCAGCCTGGCCGAGGAAGGCTATCGACGGTTTCTCATCAACAACATTCTGTGGACGGCGGGAGTTGAGATTCCAAAATCCGGCGCACCGGTGTCGGTGACTCCCGAAGGATTGAACAAGTACCTCAAACCCGCGCCGGCGAAGTGAGCTGGCGTAGGCGTAGGGTGGGTCGAGTCATCGAGACCCACCACTAATCACAACAAAGCTGGTGGGCCTCGATGACTCGACCCACCCTACGTTGAAAGAGTCTCCAATGTCTCATCTTTCCCGTCGTCAGTTCTTGGCGACTTCCGCCGCGTTGGCGGGCGCTCCGATGATTCTCTCGTCTCCGGCGCGGGGATTCGCGGCGGCGAGCGAGCGGATTCGACTCGGCTTTATTGGCATCGGCATTCAATCGCGCGGGCACTTGAAGCGGTTCGTCGGGACGAACGACACCCAAGTTGTCGCGGTGTGCGACGTCGTCACCGAGCGGCGTGAGGACTCGAAGCGGATCGTCGAGGAGGGCTACGCCAAACAGAAGGACATGGCGTCGTACAAAGGCTGCGCGGCGTATGTCGATTTCCGAGAGTTGCTGGCGCGCGATAACATCGACGCGGTGGTGATCGGCACGCCGGATCATTGGCACGCGATCCCGGCCGTGATGGCTTGCCGAGCGGGCAAGGACGTCTATTGCGAGAAGCCATTGTCCCTGACGATCAGCGAAGGCCGGGCGATGGTGAAGGCCGCTCGCGAACACGACCGCATCTTCCAAACCGGCAGCCAGCAGCGCAGCGAGTTCGGCGGGCTGTTCCGCAAAGCGGTCGAAATTATCCGCAACGGACATCTCGGTGAGATCAAGACAGTGCGAGTCGGAGTCGGCGGCCCGGCGGTGACGTGCGATTTGCCGACCGAGGAATGTCCCACCGGCACCGATTGGAATTTCTGGAACGGCCCGTCGCCGGAGCGCGGCTACAACCAGATCCTCTGTCCGAAGGGAATTCACAATCACTTCCCCGCGTTTCGTCAGTACCGCGAATACGCCGGCGGCGGAATGGCCGACATGGGCGCGCATCACTTCGACATTGCACAGTGGGCGCTCGGCATGGACAACTCCGGCCCGGTGAAGATCGAGCCGCCGGAAGGCAAAGAGGGGACCGGCTTGAAGTACACCTACGCCAATGGAACCGTCATGTATCACGGCGGCCCCAGCGGTTGCACGTTTGAAGGGACGAAGGGAACGCTCTACGTCGATCGCAACAAGCTGACGGCGGACCCCGCCAACATCCTGGAAGCGACCATCGGCCCCGATGCCTTTCACGTTCAACCGTCCGACAACCATCATCGCAACTGGATCGATGCGATCCGCTCGCGCAAGAAGCCGATCTGCGATGTCGAGATCGGCCACCGTTCGGCAACCGTCTGCGAACTCGGTCAGATCGGCTACGACCTGCGCCGCCCGTTGGAGTGGGATCCGGTCAAAGAACGCTTCGTCAACGACGACGACGCGAACAAGCTGCTCAGCCGGCCGATGCGCGATCCGTGGAAGCTGTAGCCTGGGCTTAAATCTCTTTTCCTAAAAGCCGCGCGACTTCGTAGACGTCTTTGTCACCTCGGCCGGAGAGGCAGATCACGACGATGTCGTCTGGGCTCCGTTGGCCTGCGGTCTTGATCGCTTGAGCAATCGCGTGCGAACTTTCGATGGCGGGCAGGATGCCTTCGAGCTTTGCGAGCGTTTGGAATGCGGCGAGGGCTTCGTCGTCGCGGATGTTGACGTAATTCACACGGCCGGAGTCTTTCCAATAGCTGTGCTCCGGGCCGACGCCGGGATAGTCGAGGCCGGCGGAGATCGAATGCACGTCCATCGTCTGGCCGTCGGCGTCTTGCAGCACGTAGCTGTAGCTGCCGTGCAGCACGCCCTTGTTTCCGTAGGTGAGCGTGCTGGCGTGATCGCCAGGTTTGGGGCCTCGGCCGCCGGCTTCAACGCCGGTCAGCGCGACCGAATCATCCTCGACGAACGGATAAAACATCCCGGCCGAATTCGATCCGCCGCCGACGCAGGCGATCACTTCGCTCGGCAAGCGGCCTTCGATTTCCAGACATTGTTGGCGTGCTTCCTTGCCGATCACGGATTGAAAATCGCGGACCATCATCGGAAACGGGTGCGGGCCGACGACGCTGCCGATGATGTAGTGCGTGGTCTCGACCGAACCCATCCAGTCGCGCATCGCTTCGTTGATCGCGTCGCGCAGCGTGCGCGAGCCGCTCGTCACCGGACGCACTTCGGCCCCCATCATTTTCATGTTGAAGACGTTGAGCTTCTGGCGGCGAATGTCTTCCTCGCCCATGTAGACGACGCAATCGAAACCGAATCGCGCGCACGCGACGGCGGTCGCCACGCCGTGCTGGCCGGCTCCGGTCTCGGCGATGACGCGCTGCTTGCCCATCCGCCGAGTCAGCAGGCCCTGTCCCATCGTGTTGTTAATCTTGTGAGCGCCGGAGTGATTCAAGTCCTCACGCTTGAGATAGACCTTCGCTCCGCCCAGATGCTTGGTCAGCCGCTCGGCGAAGTAGAGCGGATTCGGGCGGCCGACGAAGTTCTTCATCAGGCCATCGAGTTCGCGATGAAACTCTGGATCGCGTTGGGCCTTGGCGTACTCGACGGTCAGTTCGTCGAGCGCCTGCATCAGCGTTTCGGGAACGAACCGTCGGCCAAACTCACCGAAGCGGCCGCTGGCATCGGGAACCTGCGCGGTCGCCGAATGTGGTCGAGAAACAGAAGCACCAGAGGTCACGGTTGCGGTCATCAAACATCAATCCTTGCAGTCTAGTGAGACAGGCGAGCGGGGCGGCGTCAGCCCCCCGGTCCAACGTCGACGTCACCGGGGGGCTGACGCCACCCCGCTCGCCAAGAATGGGGGAGCGCGGGTCGCCGTGCGATGTTTATCCGCCGGCGCGACGATCTCCTTGGCGGCGATCGGCACCCAAATGCGGCTGATCCGACACGTTGGATTCTAAGAAGCGAGC
>CAMDEA010000181.1 GCA_945893045.1 Planctomyces sp. SH-PL62 | reverse complement strand
CCGGCACCGAAGAAAAGACCGACTCGTACTGCGAGTCGCTCAACCGCGAAGCCAACCGTTCGGCGACGCGCCCCTCGCAAAACCAAAGACGCGGACGCCGCTGAAGGCACCGCTTTGGAAAATCGCTCCGACGACTCGAACGTCGATTCCGTCGTGGTGGTTTCACCTCCCGCCTTTCTCGATCCGCCGCCGGAACGACGTGGACGCTCACGCCCGGCCGACGGTCGCTCTGGAGCCAACGTGGACGACGACATCGTTTTTCCCGAAGACAACTCCGCTCCCGCACCCCGGCCACCGCAGGCGCAACCGAACGACGCCGCCCCGGTTCGTTACGACGACCGCCAACAGGGCTACTATCCCCAAGAGGGCGGATACCCTAATCAAAACCAAGAAAGTGGCGGGGCACCTTCCGACCGCGAAGGTGGTCCGGCCGGCCAGCAAGATGACAACCAGCTTCGTCGCCGTCGCCGTCGCCGTCGTGGACGCGGCAACGGTGAAGTGAACAACAACATGCCTCAAGGCGGTCAACGCGACTACGGTGGTCCACCGCCACGCGGAGCTCCGCCACGCGGTAACGGACAGCAGCGCGGATACGGACAACGCGGCGGCAATGGGCCGCAGCGCGGATACGGCGGCAGTCAGCAACGCGGTGGTTACAGTCAACAGCCACAGCGCGGCTACGGCCAGCAACGTGGCTATGAGCCTCGTGGCGAATTCGGTCAGCGCGGAGAGGGGGGCTTTCGCTCCCGCAGCGACGAGATTTCTCCCGACGAGCCGACCGTTGATTACGACGGCGTCCTCGAATTGCATCCCAAGGGATACGGCTTCCTCCGCGATGCAAAGAAGAGTTATTGCTCGCAAGAGAGCGATCCGTTTGTATCCAGTTCGCTGATCGAGAAGTGCGCGCTGCGTGAAGGCGTGCGAATCCTCGGCAAGGTCGGCACCGGAGCTCGCGGGCAAGGTCCGCGACTGAAGGCTGTCGAGAACATCGACGGCATGACGGTCGAGGAATACGCCAATGTCAAGAAGTTCGACGACCTCACGGCGATCACCCCCAATTCGCGCATCAAGATGGAAATCGGCCCGAAGCCAATCACCATGCGCGTGATGGACCTGCTGACGCCTGTCGGTCGAGGCCAACGCGCGCTCATCGTCGCTCCGCCGCGAACCGGCAAGACGATGCTGTTGCAAGAGATCGCGGAGTCGGTCAGCCGCAATCATCCCGACATGCACCTGATCGTGCTGTTGATCGACGAGCGGCCTGAAGAAGTCACCGAGATGCGCCGGCATGTGCGCGGCGAAGTCGTCGCCTCGTCGCTCGACAGCGAGACTGAAAGCCACGTCCGCATCAGCCAACTCGTCATGGAACGAGCGAAGCGGCTGGCCGAAGAGGGCAAGAACGTGTTCATCCTGTTGGACTCGATCACCCGCACGGCGCGCGCGTTCAACAAATGGACGAACACCGGCCGCACCGCGACCGGCGGGCTCGACGTGCGTGCTCTCGACATCCCGAAAAAGATGTTCGGCTCCGCGCGGCAGTTCGAGGAAGGTGGCTCGCTGACGATCGTCGCGACCGCCCTGATCGAAACCGGCAGCCGCGCCGACGACGCGATCTTTCAGGAGTTCAAAGGGACCGGCAACATGGAACTGGTCCTCAGCCGCGACCTGGCCGACCGCCGCATCTGGCCGTCCATCGACATCACCAAATCCGGCACGCGGCACGAAGAAAAGCTGTACGACCCGCATCAATTCGAAAGCATCGTGATGCTCCGCCGCAGCCTGATCTCGCTCAGCCCGGTCGAAGCAATGGAAATGCTGAGCAAGACGCTCGACCGCTTCCCGTCCAACACCGAGTTCCTGGAGAAGGTGAAGTCGGTACTGTGAGGTCAAACAAATGAGTGCTCACCAAGACAAATATGCTTCATTTGTTGAGCACCCGCGGTACGGTCAACGACCGGACTTTACTGGACTTGATCTACAGCCTAACCCAGGGAAAGTGACATTTCATTGGCATTCGTCGAAGTCATGTCGGATACCGGGCACGGCCATCACCGCTGATCTCGCGCGCCAAACTGCTGCGACGGTCGCCGTCACACACTACTTTGACGTGGAACGAATCTGCCAGGATTGTGGCAGGCCATTCATATTCTTTGCGCAGGAACAAAAGCACTGGTACGAAGAATTGGGCTTCGGCCTGGATTCCAATTGTGTTCGTTGTGTCCCATGCCGAAAGAGGCAACAAGGAATCGGCAGGCATCGTGAGCGTTACGAAGAACTCTTCCATGTTCCCGCTCGCACAGTGGCAGAGAATCTTGAATTTGCAGATTGCTGTCTAACGCTTATTGAGCAAGGCGTGTTTCACAAACGCCAGACCGAGCGGGTTCGGATGTTGCTCAACCTCGTTCGCGATGATTGTCACGACGATGTGAAATACAAAGAATTGGCCACCCGGCTAAAAGCAATCGAGAATCAAACAGGACAACACGGCGATGTCCCAAACGTCTGATCATTTCCGCCGCAATCCGGCAATCAACTGTCCCGGCAAGTCGGTCGTGATGCCGTGAATGCCTTCGGCCTGATGCCAAGCGGCTCGCTCGGCCGAGTTGACCGTCCAGACATACGCCTGCAATCCCGCTCGCGTGATCTGGCCAGACATCACAACGAACTTTCCGCTCGATCACCAATGTCAGCGGCGATAGACTCAGCGAATGAAACGACGCGAATTCTTGCAGGTCGATCCTGCATCGCTGCATCTGCCGGGTTCTCGCCGTGACGGTGCCGATCCGCTGAAATTGCAAAGGCAATTCGCGCGGTTCGGAAAATCCATCAGTGGGATGCCTCCGTTAGTGGTGAAGCGTGGCGTTGATGACGAACTCATGATCTATGACGGAGTAACTCGTGCAACGCGAGTAGCCAAGTATCTTCCAGGCACGATGGTCACCGTCGAAGTCACCGGTCACCTTCCGATTCCGATGAGTGACCTACCGACGATTGGAGACACATTATGAATAAGTCCGATCAGACTCGGCTCGATTTGCTCGCCGCATTGGCAGAACTCAGCCGCATCCGGCCCGAATGGCGGCTCGGACAAACGATCGCCAACTTGGCGACGACGGCTGGGCGAGTCGACGCAGGCTGTGTTTGGGACTTGGAAGATCACGAAGCGCTGGAAGCCGCGCACACGTTGATTGAACAGGAATCGGAAGCATTGGCTGACGTCAGTGAAACAGTCGCGGTTCCTGTTGGCTGACGATGCTATTTCAATGTTGCTATCAGCCGCGCCGGCACGTCGGTCGTGATGCCGTGAATGCCTTCGGCCTGATGCCAAGCGGCTCGCTCGGCCGAGTTGACCGTCCAGACATACGCCTGCAATCCCGTTCGCGTGATCTGGCCGATGTCCCCCGGCGGACGCTCCGACAGATTGTTGATGTCGAGGCCATCGAGCTTCGCGGCGACCGCTCGCTCAATCAGTTCCGCCGTCGGCGGTCGTAGCGCGGGTGGTTCGCCTGCGTCGTTGCACGCGAGCCGCGTGCTCCACAATTGCTCCGTGACCCAACACGCGATTCGGTTCGGCAACGCACGCTTCACGGCGACGATCGTGTCGAAGTCGAGACCGATGAGCACGGTTTGCTCGCGAGCCGTCTTCACCGCCGACAGCACGCGGACGAGTTCGGGAATCGCATCGACTCCGCACTTCACTTCAATGAACAGCCGCTTGCCGAGCGGCACGATGTCGAGCACTTCGGCCAATGTCGGAATCCGTTCCCCCGCGAACTGCGGTGACTTCCACGAACCGACATCCAGCGTCTTGAGTTCCGCGAGCGTGCGATCCTTCACGGCCCAATCGACTCCGCCGGTTCGCAGCATCGTTTCGTCGTGGATGGCGATCAATTCGCCGTCGGCGGTGAGTTGCACGTCGATCTCGGCGGCATCAGCTCCCTGTTGCCACGCCAGGTGAACTGCGGAGAGTGTGTTTTCCGGAGCATCGGCGGATGCTCCGCGATGCGCGATGACTTCGACGTGTGACATGCTTGATCCTGAGAAGTTTGGCCGAGAGTCGTTCTCGCTTTTGAAACGCGAGAAAACGGTTTTCCGGCGATCGGCATTCGGCTCACGGCGTTCGGCCGAATAGAACGCTAACTCGGCGACAGCATTTCCAACATTGCTCGGCAAAAGTCGGGCAAGTCGTCGGGCTTGCGGCTCGACACGAAATGCCGGTCGACGACGACAGAGGCATCGGACCACACGGCACCGGCGTTGATGAGGTCGTCCTTGATGCCCGGCGAGCCAGTCACCTTCACGCCGCGATACACGTCGGCCGAGATCGGCATCCAGCCGCCATGGCAGATCGCGGCGACCAATTTGCCGGCCGATGCGAATTCGCGAATCAACTGCAACACCATCGGATCGCGCCGCAGTTTGTCCGGCATCCAACCTCCCGCGCAGATGACGCCGTGAAAGTTGGCTGACTCCATTTCGGAGATCACCGCGTCTGGCACGCACGGATAGCCGTTCTTGCCGGTGTATTTCTGCCCGGCCTTCGGTCCGGCGATCGTCACTTGAATTCCCGCCTCAATCAGCCGCAGCTTCGGATACCACAGTTCAAGGTCTTCGTAGGCGTCTTCAACAAAGATCAGGATGCGGCAGTCGCGGGATGATTGGGGCACGGCGGTCTTCCTCAAGCGTCGTAATACATCGTGAACTCAAACGGATGCGGGCGCTGGCGGAGGGCATCGACCTCTTGAGTTGTCTTGTACCAGACCCAGGTGTCGATCACGTCTTCGGTGAAGACGTCGCCACGCAGCAGGAATTCGTGATCGCGGCGGAGCGCGGCCAGGGACTCGTCCAGCGATGAAGGCACCTTCGGGACAGACGACAGTTCTTCCGGTTCGAGGTCATATAAATCTTTGTCGAACGGCGGGCCGGGGTGCGTGCGGTTTTGAATGCCGTCCAGCGCGGCCATCAACACGGCGCTCATCGCGAGATACCCGTTGCACGAGGCGTCCGGGATACGGAACTCGATGCGTTTGCTCTCGGAGTTCGGGCTGTGGACCGGGATGCGAATCGCGGCCGAGCGGTTGCGGTAGCTGTAGGCCAGATTGATCGGGGCCTCGAAACCGGGGACGAGTCGCTTGTAGCTGTTGGTGGTCGGACAGCAGAACGCCATCAAGGCCGGAGCGTGTTTCAGAATTCCGCCCATCGCAAACATCGCGAGATCGCTGAGGCCGCCGTAGCCGGAGCCAGCGAAGAGCGGCGAACCGTTCTTGAATAGTGAGAAGTGCAGATGCTGGCCGGAGCCGTTGTCGTTCCAGAGCGGTTTGGGCATGAACGTCGCCGTCTTGCCGTGCCGAGCGGCGACGTTCTTCACGAGGTATTTGTAGAGCAGCAGGTTGTCGGCGGTGCGGAGCAACGGGGCGTACTTCATATCGACTTCGCACTGGCCGCCGGTCGCGACTTCGTGGTGCTGGCCTTCGACCTCAATGCCACACTCCATCAGCTTGAGCATGATCTCGGTGCGCAGGTCTTGCAGCGTGTCGGCGGGAGGTGTCGGGAAGTAGCCCTCTTTGAAGCGAATCTGGTGACCGGCATTTGGTCCCTGCGCGCCTTTGCCGCGGTTCCATTGACCCTCGACGCTATCGACGTGGTAGTACGCCTCGTGCTCGTTCTGGTCGAAGCGGACGTCGTCGAAGACGAAGAATTCGGCGGCCGCTCCGAAATTGGCAACGTCGGCGACGCCGGTTTGCAGCATGTAGTTCGTCGCCTTGCGAGCCACATTGCGCGGGTCGCGCGGGTAATCCTGCCGCGTGGTCGGGTCTTGGATGTTGCAGGTCATCGCCAGCGTGTGGCTCAGGAACGGATCGACGATTGCGGTCTCGGCGACGGGGACCAGCAGCATGTCGCTCTCATTGATCGACTGCCAGCCGCGCAGCGAGCTGCCGTTGAAGCCAAAGCCATCCTCGAAGCTGCGTTCCTTCAGGATCTTGGCCGGGATCGTGAAATGTTTCTGAGTCCCCGGAAAATCCATGAAGCGCAGGTCGATCGCCTGGATTTCCCGTTCACGGCAGAGAGCCAGCACTTCGCGCGGTGTCATTGTTGAATTCCAATTCCAAGTGTCAGACGAGGTGTCGTATCGTAGCGGCCGGGAATGAAGAATGAAGAACGGGGAATGCGGAACTGGGAGCGGTTGTGCGATGAGTCTTCGTTCTCCGTTCCTCATTCTCCGTCCCTTCCGGCCGCGCTCGGCACAGCGGCTATGCGAGTGCTCCGGTCAGCGGCGAGACTTGCCGGTCGAATTCGGCCTCTTGGCTCAGTCGGTGGCAAGACCACAAACTGGACTGGACGATGAATCTGCCCGGTTGAGAACCCGGAATTGCACCGATATCATCCCGCCCGTCGGAGGCGACCGCAGCCACCGATTGTGCCGGATGTGCGGCGGGCAACTCATCGTTAAGGTTTGCCGAATGAACGAAACGATTACTCTTGAGCTGACCAAAGACCAAAAGGAAATCCTCCTGAGAGGTCTTCGCTATGTGCGCAGCTCGATCATGCTGGATATCAACGATCTGCCGACCAGCGAGTCGGAAGATGAACGCCGCTCGAACCTCCGCCAAGTCACGGAGTTGGCCGAGCACGTCAATCGCGCTGCGGTGATGGCGCACTGAGCACCATGCGTTACGAGCACGTCTGCGTTGAGAGCCTCGCCTGCGAACTGCCTCCGCACGTCGTGTCTTCGGACGAGATCGAGCAGCAGCTTGCTCCGGTTTACGAACGGCTCGGCTTGCCCTTCGGCCGCTTGGAATTGATGACCGGCATTCGCGAGCGACGTTTCTTCGATCGCGGCATCAAGCCGAGTCAGATCAGTTCAATCACTGCAAAGAAGGCGCTCGGCTCGTCTGGTCTCAAGGCCGAGGACATCGGCCTGCTCGTTCACGGTTCCGTCTGCCGGGACCAACTCGAACCGGCGACCGCCAGCAGCGTGCATCACGATGTTGGCCTGCCGAAGACCGCCGCGATTCTGGATGTCAGCAATGCTTGTCTCGGCTTGCTCAACGGGATGCTCGTGCTGGCGAACATGATTGAGCTGGGCCAAGTCCGCGCGGGTATCGTGGTCGGCACCGAAGACGGTCGCGATCTCGTCGAAGGAACAATCGACTCGCTGCTGAAGAATCCGAGCGTGACTCGGCAGAGCATCAAATTGGATTTCGCGTCGCTGACCATCGGTTCGGGTTCAGCGGCGATCGTGCTGTGTCATCGCGATCTCAGCCGCACCGGCCACCGTCTGCTCGGTGGAGTTTGTCTGACCGACACCAGCCACCACGAACTCTGCGCAGGCGGCGTCGAAGTCGTCACGGCCGACGGCCGCCCGCGCATGCAAACCGATTCTGAATCGCTACTGCACGCCGGCATCGAACTCGCCGGAGCCACTTGGGATGGCATGCAAGCGGAACTCGATTGGAAGACGGCCGACGTCGACAAGGTCTTTACGCATCAAGTCGGCAAAGCCCATCGCAAGCTGCTGTTGGATCGGCTGGGCCTGTCGCCAGCGATCGACTTCCCGACCGTTGAGTTCCTCGGCAACACCGGTGCCGTCGCGTTGCCGACCGCCTTTGCTCTCGGCGTCGAGCGCGGGCATGTCGTCGCCGAAGACCGAGTCGCGTTGCTGGGCATCGGCAGCGGCCTCAGTTCGATCATGCTCGGCGTGAATTGGTGATTGCCCGGCCGACGGCCGACGGCCGAAAGCCGATTGCCGTGATACCGTTTTTACTTAGGAGATCGACCACCGCGCTCGGCCAACGGCATTCGGCCAGGCCATGATTCCGAGATCGCCGCGCTTGCCCACGCTCTTGGCGAGCGTGGCTACGGACCTGTTCGCGGAATATCATCGCGGTCCAACGAGGAATGATCTTTCATGAGCCGAGCCATTCAGATTCTGTTGATCGCGCTGCTGCCCTGTGGGATGACCCGCGCGGCGGAGCCGACACCCGATGCCGAGGCGATCAAGTTCTTCGAGTCGAAAGTCCGGCCGGTGCTGGTCGCACGCTGCTTGAAGTGTCATGGCCCCACGCAGCAAAAGGGACAACTCCGGCTCGACTCGCGCGAGGCGGTGCTCAAAGGTGGCGAGAGTGGCGAGATCGTCGTCACTGGCAAGCCGGGCGAGAGTCTGCTTATCGAAGCGATCAATCGGACTGGCCTCGAAATGCCGCCGGACACGCCGCTGAAAGAAAATGAGATTGCCGCGCTGACCGAATGGGTGCGACGCGGCCTGCCCTGGCCCACGGTCGATGGCAAATCGCGAACGCTCGAACCTGGCGGCAAAGGGATCACCGAGGCCGACAAACAATACTGGGCCTTCCAGCCGATCAATGATCCGGCCGTTCCAGATTTGAAATCACACATCACAAATCACAAATCTCAAATTCGCAATCCGATCGACCATTTCATCGCCGCCCGACTTGCCGCCGACGGTTTCACGCCCGCTCCCGAAGCCGACCGCCGCACGTTGATTCGCCGGCTGACGTTCGACCTCACCGGCCTGCCGCCAACACCGGTCGAGATCGCCGAGTTTGAAAACGATTCGCGTGACGATGCCTACGAGCATCTTGTTGACCGCTTGCTCAACAGCCCGGCCTATGGCGAGCGCTGGGCGCGGCATTGGCTCGACCTTGTGCGCTATGCCGAGTCGGACGGTTATCGCAAAGACGATTACCGCCCACATGCTTGGCGGTATCGCGATTACGTCGTTCGTTCCTTCCAAACGGACAAGCCGTTTGATCGGTTTGTCCAAGAGCAAATCGCCGGCGACGAGATCGATCCCGATAACCCCGATGCGATCGCGGCGACTGGTTACTTGCGGCTGTCGCTCTACGAATACAACCAGCGAGACGCTCGGACGCAGTGGAACGAAATCCTCAATGACATCACGGACGTGACCGGAGATGTGTTTCTGGGATTCGGGATGGGCTGTGCTCGGTGTCACGACCACAAGTTCGATCCGATCTTGCAGAAGGATTATTTCCGTCTGCGAGCCTTCTTCGCGGGCGTCTTGCCCCAGGCCGCTCCGCTGGCGACTAAGGCGGAGCGAGAAGCCCATCAAGCAAAACGCATCGAATGGGAGGCGAAGACCGCTGACATTCGCGCACAACTCGCCGAGCTGGAGAAACCGCACTTCGCCAAGATGAAAGCCAGCGCGATCTTCAAGTTCCCCGCGGAAATCCAAGTCCTTTTGAAGACCGAAGACATCAGCACGCTGGCCCCGCTCGACCGGCAACTTTACGACTTGGCATACCGCCAGGTGCAGTACGAGCACGATCAAATCGGCACGAAGCTCAAGGACGAGTCCAAGAAGAAGTGGGATGAACTGCGAGCGGAACTCAAGAAATTCGACGACCTCAAGCCCGCCCCCCTGCCGATCACCGACGCGGTCACGGATGTCGGCTCGATCGCGCCGCCGACCGTCATCCCTGGCGACAAATCCGAAACGGATATCGCGCCTGGCTTGCTCTCGGTGCTCAATGAATCGCCGACGAAGATCGTCCCGCTCGCGACGGTTTCCCATTCCTCCGGCCGTCGCGCCGAGTTAGCTCGATGGCTGACGTCCCCCAGCAATCCGCTGACGCCGCGAGTGATGGTCAATCGCGTTTGGCAGTACCACTTCGGCAAAGGATTGGTCGCGACATCGAGCGACTTCGGCCGGCTCGGCGAAACGCCCAGTCATCCAGAGTTGCTCGATTGGCTGGCGAGCCGCTTCGTAGGTCAGGCTTTCCAGCCTGACCCAAACGCGCAGACGACGTCGAACGGGGCCAGGCTGGAAGGCCTGACCTACAGGCCGTGGTCGTTCAAGTCGCTGCATCGCTTGATCGTGACCTCCGCGACGTACCGGCAATCGGCGGCGCATCCGAACGCCGAGCAACTGCAACTCAAAGATCCGTCGAATCGTTTGCTGTGGCGAGCCAACATTCGCCGGCTCGATGCCGAACAGATTCGCGATTCCATGCTGCTGGTCTCCGGCAAACTCGACATGACTTCCGGTGGCGCGAGCGTCCCCGCCTCGAGGCCACGACGTTCGATCTTTACTGAGCAACGCCGCAACTCACCCGATCCGTTGCTGGACGTCTTCGATTCGGCCGACGGATTCTCAAGCACCCCCGAACGCAACGTGACCACGACGCCGACTCAAGCTCTGTTGATGATCAACAGCAAAGACTCGCTGGCCCGCGCGGCGGAGTTTGCTCGCCGAGTGAAATCGGAGTCGGGCGACGACCGCGAATCACAGATCGTGTTGGCCTATCGTCTCGCCTTCGGCCGCGACGCAACGAAGCCGGAGATCAACCAGGCTCTCGACTTCTTCAACCGCCAAGCCGCCCGCAACGCCGCCGCCGCTTCGTCCGTGCTGTCTGACTTCTGCCATGTGCTGCTGAACTCGAACGAGTTCTTGTATGTGGATTGAGCCATGATTCACCGCACCGCCCTTGATCAAACATTCTGGCGAGCGGGGCGGCGTCAGCGCAATGACACTCGCTTTGAGCGGAATGGCGCTAGCCACCGGTGCTGTGTGGGCGATTGCCTCTGCGAAATACCGGCGGCTAGCGCCTTGCCGCTCACTGACGTACGTGCCATTAAGCTGACGCCGCCCCGCTCGCCGGTTTTATTTCTGGCGGTGTTGTGTTCGATGTGCCTGCTTGCCGCGCCGCTCTTGTTTGCCGACGAACCGGACACTGCGGCAAGCGACGCTCAGATCAAAGCCTTTCAGAAGGCAGATCAAAACAACGACGCCAAATTGTCGGTCGAAGAATTCATCGTCGGCCGTGGCGCGGCCGAGTTTGCCAAGCGGGACTTCAAGTTGTTCGATTTCAACGATGATGGCTCGCTCAAGCTGGAAGAGTTCGCGTGCGTGCGAACGGAATCCTCGTTCAATCAACCGGGCGTGATGCCCAGCTATCTGGCGAGCTGTGCCGATCAAGCGGTCGCGGCGCTCGACAAGGCGTTCGCAAACTGGGATCAGAATCCGGACCAGGAAGTGAATCGAGGCTTATTTATTGCCGCGTTCGTCCGAGATCTGGGAAACAACGTGCTGCCAGTCAATCTGCAAGAGGTGGACCCGGACAACAATCGCAAAGTGAGCCGCCAGGAAGCTCGGCGATTCGTCGAGATGCAGTTGGGGATTCGTCGCAGCGACGGCAAGCTGTTGCAGTTTCCCAACGGGAACATCGCCAACTACGCCGTGTTCCTGCACGCCGACGCGGATCGGAACGATGTCTTGGATCGAACGGAAGTCATCGAGCGCACCTATGGTGATCCCAAACTGGTGTCCGAGGAATTCGTGAAGCTGAACACCGACGGCGACGCGGTCATCTCGTTCGACGAATTCTGCCGCCTGCCGGTGCGCGGCTTTGCCGATCCGGTGGCCGAGTTCCGGCACCTGGATGCCAACCTGGACGCTCGCGTGGACCCACACGAGCTTCTGACGCGAGCCCCCGATTGGCAGAGGAAACTCGCCGAGCACACGTTCCCCGGCTTTGATCTCAATCAAGATGGCGTGCTGTCGCTGATGGAGTATCGGCTGACTCCGATCGCGAACAAGGTGCAGCCTTGGGCGGCGGTGCTCCGCGATCTCGATGACGACGAAGCGCTCTCGTTTGCTGAGTTCAAGTTTGAACCAAAACGATTCCCGTTGCTGTGGCTGCTGTACTTTCACCGGCTGGACGTGAATCGGGACGAGTACCTCTCGTTGACCGAGTATGACTTCAAAACGAAATCGCCGATCGAGTTCTTCGCGATGAACGGCGACGGCACCGGCTGGCAGCACTACTTCAAGTTTGAAGGGCGTTCGAGCGTCGGCTCACCTGCGGTCTCGCCGAACGGCAAGATGCTGGCGTTCGATTCGCAAATCCGAAATGACCTGAGCACGAACACTGTCTATGTGATGGATCTGGTGTCTCGAAAGCCGCACGCCATCTGTGTCGGCATGATGCCGACCTGGTCGCCCGACGGAAAACGATTGGCTTGCTCGCGGAGCGGGACGAACAACACGCCGTATGGGATTTGGACGATCGGCGCTGACGCTGATGACGCGCAGCACATCGCTCCGGGCTGGGGTGCCCAATGGTCTCCCGATGGGCAGCGAATCGCGTTCTACTCCGGCTTGGAGATCCGAGCGTACAACCTCGAAACGAACGCGATCGAAGTTCTCTTGCCGGCAAACGAAAACCCCTATCGGCAGATCTTCTGGAACATGTCCTGGTCTCCCGACAACAAACAACTCTGCCTGAGAGGTCTGAAACCGGACAACGTGACGCAAGAGCTGGCGACGCTCGACCCAACTGCGACTCCGAAATTGAAAACGCGAGCAACCAACAAAATTCAAGTCGCGGAGGACTCCGCGTGGCATCCCGGCGGAGAACGAGTCATCTTCGCCATGCACTGCTCCGAACGCAGCCGGCTTCAGTTGTACGAGTTCAATCCCAAGGCAGATGATCCCCCGAGGTTGCTCAACGGCCAAGACGCCACTCGCAACAACAGCAGCCCCTGCTGGACACCCGACGGCAAACGCCTGATCGTGGTCAGCGTGGCGGATTGAGACGCGATTTGGAAAGCCCGTAGCCTGACTCTCCGAGTCGGGCATTCTGCGAGAAAATGCACGACTCGGAGAGTCAGGCTACGGTGAAAAAAGACTCCCGACCCCTTCGCGTTCCAACGCCATTGGCAGACATCCAGAAAGTAATCCCACAAGCGATGAGCGTCCCCGTCGAACCGCAGCCCTCGTCGAGCCTCATCGCAACGGCCTATCACGAGGCAGGTCATGCGGTGATCGCTCTCGCTCTGGGCCGAGCGGTGCAGCGAGTCAGTATCTTGCCGGGACATGCTTGGCTCGGGCGTTGCGAGTTCCAAAAGGGACGAGTCCGTCCCTCAGAAGATTGGCTGGAACGTGAGATCCTGATTTCACTCGCCGGCGCAGCGGCCGAGGCTCGACACACCGGAGCGTATGCCTGGGACGGAGCCATCGCCGACCTGCGAACCGTCCGCCGGCTCGCCGTACAGCGAGCCAGCGAACGACAAGCCGCACGACTCGAACGCCGGCTCTTGGCCAAGGTGGAACATCTGCTCGATCAAGCCGGTCACTGGCAAGCGGTCGAACTCATTGCGGTGGAACTGTTGTGTTGCGAAACCATCAGCGGTCGAGCCGTTCGTCATCTGTTCGACCAGGGAAGCAAACAGGCTGACGCCTCAACCGGGCCGTAGTTCCACCTTCAGTGCCATACAGCGTCTTGAGAGTGAGGGAGTTCCGAGTTACCGTGATGACATGATCGTCACGTTCCACGACCAAGGCACTGAGGACGTCTTCAACGGCGAGAATACAAAAGTTGCCAAGAAGGTTTGTCCGGAAGTCGTGTGGCGGGTCGCTCGGAGAAAGCTGGATCAACTGGATTCCGTGATGAGATTGGACGAGTTGCGGATTCCTCCGGGCAATCGGTTGGAAGCGTTGAGTCGAGATCGTCGGGGACAGTACAGCATTCGCATCAACGACCAGTATCGGATCTGTTTCGAGTGGACGAGTTCCGGCCCAGCGAAAGTGGAAATTGTCGATTATCACTGACTCGATCAGCGAGGTTTCAAGAAGGTCATGCGAGTTCCCACCCACCGACCACCGACACATCCTGGCGAAATGCTCTTGGAGGAATTCCTCATTCCCCTGGCGATCACGCAGCGGGGTTTGGCCGACTCGATTCAAGTCCCGTATCAGCGCGTCAACGAGCTCACGAAAGGCCGTCGCGGTATGACGCCGAGCACCGCGTTGCGGTTGGCCAAGTACTTCGGCACGTCCGCCGACTTTTGGATGAACTTGCAGTTGCGCTGGGATCTGTATCATGTCCAACGCGAGGAACAGACAAAGCTCAAACGGATTCGCCCACGTGTCGTGACAGCACAAACAAGTTCGTAGTTCCGCCTTCAGGCGGTCGGAGTTGAAGACACCGCCTGAAGGCGGGACTACGAACTTGGGGCCGCCAAGTCCAACTGGCTCACGAGGGGGACTCGGCGGGATGGGCCTGACGGGGAATGACTGAGCGAACGCCGAGTGTGGTGAGATTTGGAGTGCGGCGGGTCATCGCCGCTTTGGAGGACGGTGGAACCGCTTTCTTGGGATGGTTCGACGTTCAAAAACCAAAGCGGCTGGGCCGCGATCCAAAGCGGTGCGGTGTACCCTCTGGGTCGGGTGTGCCAATTTTGCCTGGCGCGATGAATACAGAGTTGTCAGAATGAGGTTGAAAATGTTCGGAACCTCTTTCTGGAGTCGATCATGGATGATGTCCCACAAGTGAAATCCGAGTTGTTGATGCCAGCGGTTCGGGAGCAGGTG
>CAMDEA010000180.1 GCA_945893045.1 Planctomyces sp. SH-PL62 | reverse complement strand
TTGTAGGCGATGCAGCCTTGCTTCACGTCGTCCTTCTTCGGCAGGCCGAGATGCTCCTTCGGCGTGACGTAGCACAACATGCTCGCGCCGTGATAGCCGGCGGCGGTCGCTCCGATGCAACTGGTGATGTGGTCGTAGCCGGGGAAGATGTCCGTCACCAGCGGGCCGAGTACATAAAACGGCGCACCGTGACACAGCGTTCGTTGCAGCTTCATGTTGAACTCGATCTGATCGAACGGCACATGCCCCGGCCCTTCGATCATGACTTGCACCCCCTTCCGCCACGCTCGTTCGGTCAGTTCGCCCAGCGTGCAGAGTTCGGCCAGTTGAGCTTGATCGGTCGCATCGGCGAGTCCACCCGGCCGCAAGCCGTCGCCGATCGAGAAGCTGACGTCGTACTCGCGCATGATGTCGCAGATTTGTTCCCACAGAACATACATCGGGTTCTGCTTCTTATTGAGGATCATCCACTTCGCCAGCAGCGAGCCGCCGCGACTGACGATGCCGATCAGCCGATCCTTCACGAATTGCAGATGCTCCATCAGCACGCCGGCGTGGATCGTGAAGTAATCGACCCCTTGCTTGGCCTGATGCCGCAGCATCTGCAAGATCGAAGCCTCGTCGAGGTCTTCCAGACGCCGCGCGATGATCATCGAATAAATCGGCACGGTCCCGATCGGCACGGTGCTGTTCTGAATGATCGCCTGGCGGCACTCGTCGATGTTGCCGCCGGTCGAGAGGTCCATGACCGTGTCGGCTCCCCACTTCTCGGCCCATTGCAACTTCACGACTTCTTCGTCTGTCCCCGACGAGACCGGCGAGGCTCCCATGTTGGCGTTGATCTTCGTCTTACCCGCTCGGCCGATGCACATCGGGTCGAGCTTGTAACCCAAGTGGACTCGGTTCGCCGGAATGATCATGCGACCGGCAGCCACTTCATCACGAACTTGCTCGGCCGTGAGATGCGGTTCACGTTCAGCGACTCGTTTCATTTCTGGCGTGACGATGCCTCGCCGCGCCGATTCCAACTGCGTGACCGGTTTGAATCCCGCCGGAGCTTCCCACGCCTCAGCCCGTTCGTAGTCGCTTTCAAATCCCGCCTTCAGCGTCCAATCGAGCGGCATGAAATCCCAAGCCGTCTTCTCCGACGGAGCCGGCATCCCCGGCGTATCCGGCGACGCGAACGTCCAGCGGCCGACACGGCCATTCGCAATCTTCGGCAGCAGCGAAAAACTGCCGGGCGAAGTCCCTTGAGCCTGAGTCGAGGGATTCTTTCCCAGCGGCGGCAGCGAGTAAGTCCGATCGGAGACGTTGTTGTTCGACGTAATCATGCGATCCTTCCTTGAGCGGGAGTGAAAATCCCGGTTGATGGGTTCGGCCGGTATCGTAGTGGTGGCCGGAAACGCGCGGAAGGAAGCTGCAATGGGAAGAGCGCGATCTCATCGTCCTCTCGCATTCGTGCGATTTGGCCAAAGGCCGCGAGAAGGTCAGTGAAGTGGGCTCATGGCCGCCGTCTGAAAGCAATCCGAATTGAGCGGTCACCTCGCCACAACCAAAAGGACCGGAGGACGCTCGGCGAGGCAATTTGCCAGGCGTGCATTTGTTGGCGGCCAGCGACTTCGCCGGCACAGTCCTGGTTAGCCGCAGATTGACTTCCGCCAACGGCACGAATAAACCGCAGAGCAACCCTTGATTGGCAAGCGAGGGCATTCAGTGTGGGTTGATAATTCACGACTGCCAATTTCGTTGGCAACAATGGAGCAATCAGGACGATGCCCAGCAAACGAGCCTCTATGGACACAGCGGCGGCTTACAAGGATTTCACCGCTCGCTTGAAGTTGCTCATCAGCAAGCATCCGACGCTCATCACCACCACCCTGAGCAACATTTTCACGATGCGGCTGATCGGGAATAAAACGCATGGCGACCTCGCGGAAATCGCCATCGCCGAGTTCATCAATCAGTTCATGTACGACTTTCGATCCGTCCACGTCGGCAAGGATCTTTATCGAGCCAAGGCGCAGGAAGAAGACATCACGGTGATCAATGAAATCACCAAGGCCGAGTTTCCTGTCAGCCTCAAGGCTTATGGCGATGGCCCGCTCCAGCTTTCCACAGACAAGAATTTCGCGATGTTCCCGCGTCTCCAGCGGGAGGGCGACGAAATCAGCAGTGCCAGCAAGGTGAAACGGCTGTTCGATGACCCTGCCTTTTCCGCGTTCAACAACATCAACGTCTTGCCGCTGATTTACGATGAGAAGACTCAACGGTGCAACATTCTGGTGTTTGATTACGTTCGTGCGCGTGAGGCCACGGTGCGAATTGTTCGCGAATCGGCGGGCAAAGGCCGCAAGCATCCGGTCTATCGGTTTTACGACTCGGACGATGCCTATGTGTGCGAGGTTCGATACGGCGACGCGGCCGCGAATGCACTGCAACGGGGGCTTTGGACGCACACCAAAAACGGCCTGAAGTATTTCGACAGCATCACGGACGGCTGGATTGACTATTCGCACAACTTGGTGCTCGTGGCATTGTTCTCCCATGCTCTCATCTCGACCGAAGCGGGGCATTCGCTCGCGCTGGAGAAGATCAAGGACGACATTGCGTTACTCAAAGAAAGCGCCGGACTGAAACGATGACGGATCAAAAGTCATTATTCGGCGGCTGCTTGATCGAGCCGCCGCCAACCGAAGGGATCAAGTACGCCGGCTCCAAGCTGAAGCTGCTGCCGCAGATTCTGGAATTGGCAGATCGAACGGGCGCGAAGACGGTCTTGGACGGGTTCGCCGGCACTACACGAGTTTCGCAAGCGTTTGCCAAGCGGGGCTATCGAGTCATTTGCAACGATATCGCGGTATGGTCGGAAGTCTTCGGCAAGTGCTATCTGTTGAATCGCCGCGAACGATCCGCGTATGCCGACCTCATCGAGCATCTCAACGGCCAAAAGCCAATCGACGGTTGGTTCACCGAGCATTACGGGGCCACGCCGAACGACACGGCAAAACCTGCGGCCGAGTTGAAAAAACCGTGGCAGGCGCACAACACGCGAAAGTTGGACGCCATTCGCGAAGAGATCGACAATCTTTCGCTGTCCGAAGTCGAGAAGACCGTCGCCTTAACCAGCCTGATTTTGGCTCTGGACCGAGTGGACAGCACGCTCGGCCACTTTGTGTCTTACTTGAAGGATTGGTCTCCCCGTTCGTTCAATGAGCTGCAATTGAAAGTCCCGCGCGTGTTCGTCAACACCGAGAACCACGAAGTGACGCGGCAAGATATTCTGTCGCCGATCACGGAGCGCGTTGATCTCGCCTACTTCGACCCACCCTATGGCTCGAACAACGAGAAGATGCCGCCATCTCGCGTGCGGTACGCGTCGTACTATCACGTTTGGACTACGATCATCCAAAACGACCGCCCGAAACTGTTCGGCAAAGCGATGCGTCGAACGGACACGTCGGACAAGGTTGCCGCAACAGTCTTTGAAGAATTCCGACGCAATCCGGTCACGAACCGGTTCATGGCGGTGGAAGCCATCGAACGGCTGATTGAGCAGACGCCGGCCCGCTGGATCATCTTGTCTTACAGCTCCGGCGGCCGAGCCACCGCCGACGAACTGAACGACGTTCTCCAGCAACACGGCAGCGTCTTGGAAATCATGGAACTCGACTACAAGCGAAACGTCATGGCCGAAATGAAATGGACCAACGACTGGACTCGTGACGCCGAGACGTCCAATCGCGAATTCCTCTTTTTGCTGGAAAAGACCGACGCGGTCGATGGAGTTCATGCCGACGAGTGTGAAGTGGCAATGCCGTTGGCTTGAGGTCGATATTGGAACGATCCGTCTGCGACGTGTCGGCCGCGCTCCGTCCCTCCACGATCAACGTCGAATCCTTCGCCAACCGAGAATCCGAAGGCGTCCTGTTGGTGCGGAAGGCGGGCGAGTCCCTGTATCGTTTGAAGGACTGAGTGGTGACGCTTCCCACTTCGTCCAAGTTGTCTGCTTTTCCGACTCACAAACGGTCTGAATTATGGTCGCAGAGATTCGATCAGGCGTCGAGTACTTTAACCACTTAAGCGTTCGCGAGATCACCGACCGATTTCAACGCTGGTATCAAGCCGCTCACGCTGGCACGTCGGTTGACGAACTCGTTACGAACGTTCGGGAGCTTTGCAAGGACTGCTTTTTTCAGACCTTAAAGGTGTCGCGAGACGTCTTCTTTCGTGCGCGTCAATACTCACCGTCTCAGTCTCTCAGATCCAAGTGTGATTTGTGGCATCCGCCTTCACACGCGATAACTTCCTTGGGCCGCGCAAATCGGATTGCCAGTCCGATGCTGTATCTTGCACAAGATGGGCGTACCGCCCTTTTCGAATCCCGTTTGTTGCCCGGCGAACGCGTTGGCGTTGCTGAGATAACCATCCAGAGAAACTGTGTGTTGAATCTTCAACACGTCGGTGCGATTGATCAATTCTCTGCCTTCGATAAAAAACTCGCTGCCGCGCTGTCAGGGTTCGGATTCACCAAGCTGGGAATCAACAACATCAATCTCATTCACCGCCTCTTAGGCGAAGAGTTCATGCGAGATGTCACTCCGGGCAACGAGCAGGATTACGCGATTACCGTTGCGATCGCAGAATTCTTGTTGTCATATCCAGATTCTGACGGCCTTGTTTTTCCCAGCAAGAAATCTCCAAACGACTTCAACATCGCATTGAAACCCGATGCGGCAGAGAAAAAGCTCTCTCTGACAAAATGTGTTGACCTCGAAATCACAGATTCAACGTCTCAAGACATCACTTTCCGATACATCAACGCATCCAGAGAAATTCAAGATGACGGAACAATATCCTGGCTCGATCAATCGGAACTTCCAGAGTTGGGTTGGAAGTCGGCCACTACTGGTGTCCTGCTCGGGCCCTTCAAAAATGCGATACACCCCAAATCGTGAAAGCGGACAACATCGCTCAGCGCAAGCGGGCGACACAACAATTCTCAATTGCTTTGAATGCGCATGGCTCAATCATCGCCTCAACTTCGTGAGCGAGTTCTCAGCGCGGCCGAGAATGCGTTGAAACGAAACGGCTCGGTTGGGCCACTGGAACTGTTGCAGGAACTCGGCTTCCTCTATCCGGGACACGGTCAACGACTGGCGGAAGGGAGTGCCGCAGTACACGCCGATTGAGCCGCGCATTCAGTGTGGGGCGGCGAAGTTGGCGGAGGTGTATCGCATGTTCGCGGAGTGGGCCGTCGAGAAGGGAATGAAGACGGTTGAGGCGGAGTACTCGCGGCGCGGGGTTGGTGGCGTTGAGGCGTTGCAGGTCACGGTGGATGGGAACGACGAACGGGAGCGGTTCTTTCGGACGCATTATGCCTCGGCCGAATTGTCGGAGAAGAAGACGGAGCGATTGCAGCAGAAGCTGACGAAGGCTCCGGACTTGGTCGTGTTCATCACCGTGGCCAACGATGCGAAGTGTTCGGAGTGCGGCGTCGAGATCACGCCCGGCGAGTTTCTGTTTCTCGAACAGCAACAGCCGTTGTGCGTCGGCTGCGCGGATTTGGATCACTTGGTCTTCCTGCCGGCGGGGGACACGGCGATGACTCGGCGAGCCAAGAAGCACAGCCCGTTGTCGGCGGTGGTCGTGAAGTTCAACCGCTCGCGAAAACGCTACGAGCGACAGGGGCTGCTGGTCTCGAACGAAGCGTTGACTCGAGCCGAGGACGAGTGCATCGCCGACGCCGATCAACGAGCCGCTCGCCGAGAAGTCGCCGCAGGTCAGCGAGTCGTTCTCGATCAGCGATTGGTCGAGCAGATGTCGGCCGCGATCTTGAACGAGTTCCCGCACTGCCCACCGGGTGAGGCTCGTCAAATCGCCGCACACGCCGCTGAACGAGGCAGTGGCCGAGTCGGCCGTTCCGCTGCCGGCCGCGAACTCGATCCGAAGGCGATCACTCTGGCGGTCATCGCTCATATTCGCCACGTCCACACGAACTACGACTCGCTTCTGATGCGTGGCGTCGATCGGCGGGATGCTCGCGATCAAATTCGAGGCACAGTCGACAAAGTACTCGGCCAGTGGCGTGCCGAAATGTAGACAGCTCTCGCCGAGTGCCGTTCTTGCCGCGAAGGTCGTAGGTCGCGTGGGCACACCTCACGATTCACAATTCAAGAGTTTCGGAACTCGCTGACTTCTCCGTTAGATTGCTCTCTCACCTCTCGCTACCGTGAAGTTCTGACGTGATATTCCCCCGTTAGTTTTCGATCAATTAGTCGGGCGTAGGAGCGGACGATGGAGATCTTGGTTGTGGAGGATGATGCCGTCTTGGGCAAGGCGATCCAGCGTGGATTGCTCGAAGCGGGGCATCAGTGTGAGTGGGCTCGCAATGGCCAGAAGGGTTATGAGCAGGCTCAGTCGCAACAGTTCGATGTGATTGTGCTCGACTTGATGCTGCCAGACTTGCTGGGTATCGACGTCTTGAAACGGCTGCGCGGACAGGGCCTGCGCACGCCGGTGCTGATCCTGACTGCTCTCGGCACGGTGGATGAGCGGGTGGCGGGATTGAATGCGGGCGCTGACGACTACATGGTCAAGCCGTTCGCGTTTCCCGAATTGTTGGCGCGGTTGGATGCGATTTGCCGCCGCTCGCAAGCGAAGCCGTCAGCGACGACGACGGCCGGCGAACTCACGCTGAACCTGACGAATCGGCGAGTCATGCGGCAGGGCAAAGAGCTGGACCTCACGCCCACTGAATTCAGTCTTATGGAATTCCTGATGCGATATGCCGGGCAAGTCGTGACACGCAAAATGCTCTGCGAACACTTGTGGGACTCGAATTGGGAGGGGGCCACAAACGTCATCGAGGTCCACATCAATCGGCTGCGGAGCAAGGTCGATAAAGGTTACGATCGTCCGCTGATCAAAACGGTGCGCGGCCGAGGGTATTCGCTGGTGGCAGAATGACGTGGCCCTCCAAACGAGAATTTGACCGGCTGGCCGATGACACGGCGAATGGCGGGCAAGCGGCGTGGCGGGTTCGCGGTCTGTGGTCGCGGCTGATGACGCTGCGACGCACATTGCGGTTTCGGTTGATGCTGTGGAACGCGGTCGTCGTGGGGCTGACGACCGTTGTCGCGCTCATTGGACTGCGAGCTGGTGTTCGCTACGCACTGTTTCGCGAGATTGACTCGCTGTTGAAGGAAGACTTGCAGGAGGTCGCGCTGGCGATTCCTGAAGTCTATCTGCCCGACTCCGAAGTGCTGCACGAAGAGTTGAATCGCAAGGCGCTGGGACATAACGCTCATCGCTGGTACGTACGCATCATCGCCGACGACGGTCAGGAAATCTGGGCCAGCCGCAACACGCCCACGCCTCGGCCCGGCTTCCCCAACGATTCGGATTTCGCACCCGCGACGCTCGGTGATTTTCGCGTGATGCAATTTCGCGAGCGGCATCTGCCGTCTCCGGTCACGATCCGTGTGGGAGCTTCGCTGTCGCTGATGCAGGAAGATTTGGTGCAGCTCGACCGGTTGATTTATCTCGCGATGGGAGCGGTCTGTCTGGCTGCGCCGCTGGTGGGCTATTGGTTGGCCGGTCGCACGACGGGATACCTCGGCCAAGTCATTCATACAACCTCACGACTCCATCCGGATCAGCTTCAGGATCGACTGCCCATTCGCGGCACGGGGGACGAATTGGATCAACTCGCCAAGGCGTTCAACTTGTTGTTGGACCGGATTGCTCGTCATTTGCAGGAGCGTCGCGACTTTCTGGCGAATGCCGCTCACGATCTGCGGACTCCGCTGGCGGCGATCCGCAGTTCGGTCGAAGTCGCGCTCGGCAGTCGACGCACGACCGAGGAGTATCAGGAACTGCTCGCCGGTGTCATCGAGGAAGGAGCCTCGCTGGAAGCGCTGGTCAATCAATTGCTGCTGCTGTCAGAAACCGAAGCCGATTGGCTGAAACAGGGCGGAGAACGATTCGCGTTTGACGACGTCGTGCTCAAAGCGATCGACATGTTCGAGGCGGTCGCAGAATCGAAAGGGGTCCGCTTGCGGCGTCTGGAAATGGACCACATGACGCTCGAAGGGAACCGCCAACACCTGCGGCAGGTGCTGAATAATCTGTTGGATAATGCCATCAAGTTCACGCCGGACGGCGGTCGAGTGACCGTCCGCTTGCGCCGTGACGACGAACGACAACTCGCAGTGCTGGAAGTCACCGACACCGGCATCGGCATCTCGGGAGAAGAAGTGCCGCGCATCTTTGAACGCTTCTTCCGTGCCGACAACGCTCGCCGCCGCGAGTTGGAACACAAAGGGAGCGGCCTGGGGCTGAGCATCTGCCGCGCTGTCGTTGAAGCTCATAACGGACAGATCGTCGCGCACAGCCAACTTGGCCAAGGAACCACGTTCGTCGTTACGTTGCCACTGCCGGACGAACCCTCGCAGCCGACTCTTCCCCCGAGCTGACATGACGTCGAAGCTCGTCTTGTGTGGTTTGAGGGGTTGGCCTAGTTTCCCGCCGCTCCCACAGGACGGAACGGGATTATTTATCGACGGAGGACGCAAGGATGCGACGCTTCGGATTGTGTGTGTTGGCCGGTGGATTGTGGCTGACGTCGTCGGGTTGCTCGTTGATGCACAACATGCAGCCGCATCGGATGTGGCGTTGGAATCGCGGGCCGGCTCCGAGCACGAATCCGTTTTTCTCGGTCAGCGATCCGATTCCGCAATTAGGGACGGCGAGCGAAATGATTGAGCCGGCCAGCGCCGCGTCGGATTCCGACGCTGAAAGTCTGGCAGCGCGGTGACCGTGGGGCAGGTTTTTAACCTGCCCGCGATGATCGGCAGGTTGAAAACCTGCCCCATGTGGCGGCTTGACACTCTTGGAAATGTCCCGCTAGGGTGAGAGCCATGATTCGCCCGTCTCGCTGGGTCGCCGAGTTCTCGGCCATCGTCATCATTCCATTCTTGTCCGAACTTCGTCCCGGCAGTTCTCCCATTCCTCCGAACCAACCGTGGAGCGGCCAGAAACGGTCCATTCAGGGAACGCGACGTGGCAAAACCCGCGGCTTCTGACTATTTTGTCCGCCTCTTGCGAGCAGCCTTGTTTCCGTTAAGACGGCTCGCTGGAGTTGGTGTCCAAATTGCGGAAACTGATTCGCCTCCGGATACCGTCCAACGCCTGATCGTGCTCAGCCACTCGACGAACTCCTTGCGAAGCTTGCGACTCATGCCTGCTCGAACTGTTTGCTTCGGATCGCCGTGCCGTACCGCCACGCTGAGCGCCCTGTTGTGGCTCGCGGTGGCCTCATCTGCCTTTGCCCAAAACGCCAGCGGCACCGCGGAGGCAACGCCCGCAGACGTTGCAGGAGACGTGGGAGCAGGCGGATTGTCCGCCGGGTTGATTCAGACGCACGAAACCGCGCCCGAATTGAACATCACCAAAGAGCTCTACAAAGACGGCGACGAAAAAGAATTCGTCAGCAAGACGAAACTCGCCTTCGATAACGCGCTCAAGAGCAGCGCGCCGAATGATGAAGAAAAGAAGGCTCTGGATGCCGGTGCCAAGTATTGGGTCTACCGCTTCACAATGAAGAAGTACTACGAAGAAGAGACTCCCCAGAAAGGGAACAAGCTCGCTGCCCCGAAGAATGCACCACCGAAGGAACGCTTGCACAACCTTCGCAAGAATCTGATCGACGTGGTGCGGAACAATGCGAAGATCACGCCGGCGGCTCGCGAGTACTTCCTCAAACAGGTCACGAAATACAGCGAAGATTTGCTCGATAATAATCTGGTGGTGCGGCAAAACATTCTGTTGCTGCTGGGCCAACTGCCAATGGACAACGGCAACATCGCGAAGGGAATCGAACCGGCCCCCTACGTTCCCGCCTACGCCGTGCTGCTGAAGGTCATCAAGGACGAAAAGCAGCACGAGGCGGCGAAGATCTCCGCACTGACCGGACTGCTGAGAATTTGCCGGCTTGGCTTGGCGGCCGCGGACCCCGCCAACGACAAGAAACGCGCGGAAATCGCGATGGCCCTGGTTCCAGAATTGGCCAGGAAGGACACCCACTGGTGGTATCAGTTCCGGTTGGCGGAGTGTCTGGGAATGGCGGGCGTGACCTTCGATCCCGGCAACAAGAACAACCCGATCGTGCTGCAAACGCTGGCGGAAGTGTTGGCCGACAAAAGTCGTCATTGGCAGGCTCGCTGCGAAGCCGCGCGAGCGATCGGCCGCTTGCCGCTCGACAACACGCTCAACATGACGCCCGTCCTGTTTGAAATCGTCAAATTGGGATACGACATGGCTCAAGGCTACAACGCGAAACCCAAGGGCGATTCCTGGGCCAACTACTTCTTGACCCTCTACATGGCCTTCAAAGCGGAGCGTCCCGACTCCCGCATCGCCGGCGGAAAACGCAAGCCAGGTTTACTGGAGGCGCTCCCGCCGAAAGAGATCAAAGACGTTTACGAGCAAGTTTTTCAAATGCTGTTACACCTCATCGACAATCCGGGCAAACAGTATTCGGCAGAGCAACTCGAGGGCATCGACACTTGGCTGCGAAATCACGCGCCGACCAACAAACGCATCACGGCCAGTTCTCCGGAAATCGGATCTAAACCCGATCCCGTGCCCAAGCCAATGCCAGCGAATGGCAAGGCTTCGACACCGCCAACCGCTCCCGTGGCTGAGAAGTAAATCATTCACGCCGAAGACAAAGTAGCCGAGTCACTCCGTGACTCGATTCGAGTCACGGAGTGACTCGGCTACTTTGCATCACGCCCAATACGTCCGGTCGAGCGTGCGGTAGTTAATCGCCTCATGCAGATGCTGCTGTTGAATGACCTCGCTGCGATCGAGGTCGGCAATCGTGCGGGCGACGCGCAGAATTTTGTCGTGAGCTCGCGCGGAGAAGCCCATCTCTTCCATCGCCTGCCGAATGAGCGTTTCCGCTTCCGGCCCCAGCTTGCAGAACTGGCGAATCTGCCGAGTAGACATCTTACCGTTGCACATCCCCGGCAGATTGCTGAAGCGTTGATTCTGGATTTCGCGCGCGACAGTGACTTGTTCGACCATTGTCGCGCTCGACGTGCCTGGCTGGCTGTCGGAGATCTCGCGGAACGGCACGGCGGGGACTTCGACATGAATGTCGATGCGGTCCAGCAGCGGCCCGCTGATCTTGGCCAAGTAGCGGTCAATCAGCAGCGGATTGCACTGGCAGTTGCGCTTCGGATCGCCGCGATAGCCGCACGGGCACGGATTCATCGCCGCGACGAGCATTAAGTTCGAGGGAAACGTGACGCTGCCCATCGCCCGTGAAATGGTGACGTTGTTTTCTTCCAGCGGCTGACGCAGGACTTCCAATGTGCGGCGATTGAATTCGGGAAGCTCGTCGAGGAACAACACGCCGTGGTGGGCGTTCGCCCAACCCGGCGAGTTCAGGAGATCAAGGCCACATTCTGTCATAACCGGATGCCGTTTCGACCCATTCTGCACCATCGGGAAATCAAGCGGCTCCTTCCTTTTTATGGTCCTTCATACCAAGAGCCACTTCTGCCGACACCTTTAGTTCGGCAAGATCGTCCACCGCTCCCTTTTGTATCAACCAGCGAAGAAACTCACGGCATCGGCTGAAAGTGACACGAGCCGTAGCCGGTGCCATTCTCCCAGCGGCAATCTCGACTTTCAACCAGCCAACCCAATCATTCCAGTGCTTTCCGGCCTCGCTTGATGACCGGCAGTGCCCGACGAACCTTACGAATCGGCGGACCTTTGCGGGCACAACCCTGAATGATTGCTTGGCCATCTTGCTTCGTTGCAACCTCAGCCAGACCTCGCCCGCATCCCCAATTCTGTCTGGCACTTCGTCAACTACCGGAGTCTGAGGCGGTTGAGCGTGAATTTCAGCAATCTGAGCAAAGACGATCTTGCTGCTTGCGGCCACCCGATCAGTCAAATCCACTCCAAAGTCGCTCAAGCACGTTTGCTCATTTAATCCAAAACGGAAGCCCGGTCCAAAGGCGATCAGCTTGTAACGCCCATTCCTGAAGTTGATTTGAACCAACGTGTACACCCTGCCGAAATGCTTCTCTGGCTTCAGGTACATCGACTTGACCAGTTGACCGATAAGCGACCGTAACCGAATTCGGAGAGCATCCCGCTCTGCGATGGCAGACTCTTTGAGAATCGAGACAATGCCCTTCACACTTTGTAGCGGCCTCTCCGAGTGCTGATCGTGCTTCAGTTGGGAAATTTCCTCCAATAGTTCTGCACGTCGTTGTTCCAAATCGCCCACCGAGGCAAGAACAGTTGGTAAGTGTCCGATGGTGGGATTCGACAATGCCTCACGAAGCTGGGAGAGACGCAACTCTACGCCTGAGAGTTCTTGTTCTCTCAGCGGCATGTCGTTGCGGCGCTCTTGGGGTTCGAGGTCTTCGGGCCGTACTTCGTGGAGGTAGCGAAGCACATTATCCTCGAAGTCCGAATACCTAACGCTTACCGAATCCGCTCCGACGACCTCAGAGATATGCCCGTAGCTAACCAGCCTTCGCTGTTTCCCATCTGGCTTGCGAGTCGTTTGGATGTGCATCGGAAATCCGTCGTGGGCATTCGTCAGCAGGCCGCTGAAAAGATTGATGAAATGACTGCTCGGACCTTTATGCCGCCTGTTTGCCTCCTTGCTCGCCTGTGCCCGATACCAAAGCTCTTCATCAATCACGGCAGGATAGTAGGCTTGGATTGGCTCACCAGCCTGCACCCTGTTGCCTTCCTCGTCAGCCGATTTCGGAGTCCGCTCGCCCAAGACGGAACGGTCGTTCAAGACCTTTTGCACAAATGACGAGTTCCATCGTTGCGAAGTGCCAATGGGACGAAACCGATGTACGAGTTCCTTGAGAACTCGGCGTTGCCCCAAGCCGTTGGCGGTACTCTCAAATATGAATCTGACTGCCTCTGCACCGTGGTTCAGAATGAAGTTCTGGGAGTTGTCGTCCCAATCCAGCCAACTTGGGCGGCGACGGTCGAACCGAGCGCCGTCTTTCGCTTTCTCACGCTTATGGTCCCATACATTGCGGAGGCGGTCGCTCTTAGTCTTGCTCTCAATGAAGGCAAGGTAAAAGTAAATGAGTGGCAAGAGCAGTCCAACGAGATCATTTACGGATTCACGACTGTAAATCTGCTCGTATGGCTTGAGGACTGCGATATGGACCCCAGCATTTAGAATCTGGGTGAAAAGGGCATAAGCCTCTCCGACACCTTGACGTGAAAGCCGGTCGAGATGCTCGACCAGCAATATCGCCCCCGGCTGAACCCGCCCGGATTCAATCTCTTGTAAGAAGAGCTTCAATGCACCTGTGTGCTTGTTTTTTCCACGAAATGCAGACACACCGATGTCATGCAAAGTGAGACGAGCGGCAACGTATCCCTTGTCAGCGTTGCGTGCGATCCATTCTTCACCACCAGTGGATTGGCGGCGCAGTGAATCCCCCTTCTCCTGCTTTTTTGATGAAAACCGAACGTAACTGTAGACAGGAATTGCCATCGTAACGCCTCAACGTGCAGATTCTGTTTCGTTTCTGCGTGTAAGACGAAACGGGGCATTTCATCGGGAGGTCATCGGCGTGAGCAGCCGAAGCGACGCTAGACAATCTCCCGTCCACGCACAAACAATACCCGAAGTTGGCGGCTACTTTCAGTTAGCGTCGTCGGAATCAACCGACTGTCGCCTCTGGCGATCCATCAAGAACTGGTAGCCCATTCCGCCCTTCTTGAGCGTGATGCCCGTGTTCAATTTTCTCTTCCCCCGCACGGCCTTGATGGGGATGCGGTCTTCGGGCATCGGTTTGATCGTTTTGGCGGCGACGTAGGCTTCGACCGATTCCCGCCGAGTCCTCAGCCAGCGGCCATCCTTGATCGTCCGAATGCGACCATCGAGCATTCGCTCCCGTGCTTCCGAGTATGCGAGGCATACCGCTACATTGGCGAGCCGTTGTCGTTTTTCTCAACGGGGATCACCGCTGACGCCAGATCATCGGCAACGTGGGCCGGAAGCCGGTATTCGGTAATGGCCTCGGTGCGGGTGAAGAAGCGGTTCAATTGGGAGTTCCCTTCAAGCAATGCGGACTGAACCAGATTCGCTCTTTATGTCCGCTCTTGCTTCCGCCCGCTTTCCACTCGAATGCCGACCAGTTCGACGGCATGTCGTATTCGCCCTCGTAACCACACAAGGCGATCCGAAGAAGCGGGTTATCACCATTTGCAACCGCCCACTTCTGAACTTGATGGCCCACTCGAAGATCGTCCTTGGCGTAGAGCCGGGCATTGCGGCCCGATTCCTTGGTGTAGGGTGGATCAAGAAAGATTCCGGTGATCCCGAATCGGTAA
>CAMDEA010000179.1 GCA_945893045.1 Planctomyces sp. SH-PL62 | reverse complement strand
GTCAGCCCCCCGGTTCATTCATCGCAGGATCGGGGGGCTGACGCCGCCCCGCTCGCCTGTATCGATCTTGACTGTGTGAGGTCTCTCTCAACCACCGGCGATGGGTGGCAACAAGGTCACGACATCATCCGAATGCAACACGGTGGTCGCTGCCTCGCGGGCGGAGACGGCGGAATCGTTCACGACGATGAGCAAGCTGGGACGCGCGTGTCCGGTCTCGGTCACGAAGTGTGACCTCGCCGCGTTGTGAGTGTTTGCCAGTTGATTGAGTAAGTCGGCGAGGCTGTTGCCCTCCGAGAGTTCAACCTCTTCCTCAGTTCGGCCGATGGCGGCGCGGAGTTGCGCCATGTATTGCACTCGAAGTTTCATGTCTTGGTGTTCTCGGTGGGCAGCGGATTCAGTTGAGTGAGCGGTTGCTCGCGCAGTTGGCCTGACTCCAACACGAACAACTTCTCGGCCAGGTTGCGAGCTTCCACGCGGCTGTGGGTGACGTGCAGAGTTGTCAGGCCGGTTTGTTTTTGAACTGAGCGGAGGAGCTCGCAGAGCCGGTCGCGAGTGGACTCGTCGAGCGCGTTTAACGGCTCATCCATCAGCAGGACTCGCGGACGGAACGACAATGCTCGGCCGAGTGCCACGCGCTGGGATTCGCCGCCGCTGAGATTCGTGACGCGACGTGCGAGCAGCGATTCGATCCCCAGGACGTGAGCCAGCTCAGCGACTCGTTCTTTGATCATCGCCGTCGAGCAGTGACGGACGCGCAGTGCGAACTCCAGGTGTCCGCGCACCGTCATCATTGGGAACAGGGCGAGGTCTTGCGGCACGTAACCGACGCCGCGGTCGCCTGGTTTCCAGCATGTCATGTCGCTGCCATTCAAAAGGACTCGGCCGCTGGTCACAGCACGCAGTCCACAGATCGCTTCGAGGATGGTTGTCTTGCCTTGGCCGGTGCCCCCCATCAGCACGGCGTAGGTGTTCTCCGGGATCGACAGGTCCACGTTCGTCAGTGCGAACGGGCCGGAGCGGATTGTGATGTCATGAAGTTCGATCATCGGATCACCTTCGTTCCGACCAATCGCACCACGCCGAGGACCGCCATCGCGGCCAGCACCATCAGCAATGAAACGGCCACCGCGGCTTCGAGTTGCCCGACGCTCAGTTCCAGAAAGACGGTCGTCGAGAGAACCTCGGTGCGCATGCGGGTCGCTCCGGCGAACACGAGGATCGGGCCGAATTCCCCCAGCGACCGCGCCCAGGCGATGGTCAGCGCGGCGACGATGCCGCGCCAGGCTTGAGGCAATGCGATCTCCAGAAACACACGGCTGCGCCGGCAGCCGAGCGTGAGTGCGACTTGTTCGGCGCGCGTGTCGATCTGGTCGAAGGTCACGCGCATGGTCTGCACGGCGAACGCACACGCCACAGAGAACTGAGCCAAGACGACAGCCGGCTCGGCGTAGGTCACTCGCAGGCCGAACGAATCCTGCATGATTCGTTCGAGATTCGTGTCACCGAGCGGCAGGTGAAACAGGATCAACAGGCTCAACCCAATCACCAGCGGCGGCAGCACCACGGGAATGTCGATGAGCGTGTCGATCAGCCAGCGTCCTCGAAAGGAGAATCGCGACAGCAGGTAACCCAGCGGCGTCGCCACCCAAATCGACAACAGCGCTGAGATCGAGCACGAGACCAGCGTGAGCTGGATCGCACGTTGAATCTCCGGTTTGCTGAGCGCGGCGACAAAATGTTTGGGAGACGTGAATGCGAGATCGGCCGCGAGCATCGCGACGATCAGCAGAATAAAGCTGCCTCCAAGTCCGCCCATCACGATGAAGAACGACACGTCCGATCCCGCGCGATGCGGGCGAGCCAGCGGCGACGTGTGAGCGGTGGTCGGCGAGTCACTCATCAAGGGTGTCAGTTCTCGTTTTGAAGTCCCGAAGGGACGACGGAGTAAAGCCGGGGGCGCAAGCCCCCGGAACCGCAAACGATCAACGGTTAAAGCCGCGAAGCGGCAACGCCATCGTTCCACAAGCGTCGCCGCTTCGCGGCTGCGGATTCATCGCTGCCGCAACCCGTGGGCTTGCGCCCACGGCTAAACTCCGCCGCCGCTTCGCGGCTATGACATTTCTCGTCAGCTTCTTTTTCATTTCTCGTCAACCCACTGAAACCCCTCGCTCGCGAATCGCTGCTTCGAGGAGTCCGCACGAATTGCCTGCCGCAGTCGTTCGGCGAGTCGCTTGTTGGCGGAGTCCTTCGCCACTCCGAACGGCTGCGTTGCGACTGAGCAGGGGATGCCCTTGATGCGGATCGCGTCCAAAAATTCGCCCGATCCGGCCGCGTTGCTGAGATACGCCACGGCCGCATCGAGCGAACCGGAGCGCATTTGATTGACCAGCATGTCTCCCGTCGGCGTTTGCACCACGACGTTCTTCATCACCTTTTCCTTCACGCCCCCTTCGTCGAACGTGCGTTGGGTGATCCAGCCCATGGCGCATTGCTTCTCGTGACCGACGCCGACACGCAGGCCGGGCTTGGCGAGGTCGTGCAGCGACTTGATGCCGTGCGGGTTCCCCTTCTTCACGATGATGACCAACTCGTTCTGCGAGACGTTGTCCGATTCAGGAAACAATCCGCGCACCTGATTCATGAATTCGACGTCGCAGGCGAAGTACGCGTCCGGCACCTGCCCCGCTTTCATCTGAGCGACCAGGATGCCGCAGCCGTTGTAGACGCGAGTGACACGCACCCCTTCGCGTTTCTCGAAGTCGGTGATCGTTGACTCAATCGCCGGCCGCAGCATCGATCCGGAATACAGGGTGATCTCCGGCTGTTCGGTCCAGGCATCGCTGTCCACCGGTTGAAAGCCGAATTCGCGATACCGCAGCAACCCCTTGTCGCTCGCCGCCAGATAGCGTGCGAAGTGCAACGCCTGTCGCGGCTGACTGCTCGACTTCAGCACGGCGACGGCGACATTCGCATTGACCGATTCCAATTCCGGCAGCGCGACGGCTTCTAGCGTGTCGTAGTCATGCAAGACCGCATCGAACACGATGCCGGCATCGACCGCTCCGACCTTCACGTCGTTGGCCACTTCGTTGACGGTCGTCTTGTAGACCGTCGTGCGCGCATGCAGTTTGTCCCACTGACCACTCGCGGTAAGCGCCGCTCGCGTGAGCTTGCCGATCGCGGCGGCCTCGGTACTGGCTTGCGCCAAGCGAATGTTGGCCCGGCACAAATCGTCGAGGCTGGCGATCCGTTTGGGATTTCCTTTGGCCACTGCGACGACTCCCTGCATCTTCGCCAACGGAAACACGTCGGACTCTCCCACCAGCAGTTTCCGTTCGCGAGCCAACTCCAAATAGCTGTCGTCCGCCGGCAGATAGAGATCGCCAGTGCCGGACACTTCCAGCGATGCCAGCAACGTCTGCGATGGTCCGTACTGGATCTGCAGCGGCGTTTTGTAGTCTCGTTCGTAATCGCGGCGAACGGCCTCCAGCACGCTCTTGTTGCTGGCCGCACAGTAGATGACCAGCGGTTCGCTCGCTGTCGTCTGGCTCTCAGGTTTTGGAGAGCGAACCAGGCTCGCCACCAGAACTCCCAACAGCGCCAGCGAGATCAGCATCACGACGACCGAACGCGACACTCCTCCCACACGGATCGACTCAAAGTTCACGTCTCGAACCACTCGGTTCGAGGAGCGTGGCAACGATCGGAACGGCGGACAACGTCGAACAAACATCGCAGAGACCATCACAATCCAAAAAGTCGTGGAACGCGAAGGACGGGAATCCCAAATCGTCTGAGAGGGGAGTTACTTATCGAGAGCACCCAACCATTGCAAGCAGATGCAATTCGTGTCGCAGGTTCGCGATAATCCCGGCCACTGCGCCGGTTCAATCCACGAAGGCGACCAATGCGAACGGTTATTGCCGCACACCGCTGTCCGATCTGCGAAATCCGCAAGCCGCTCTGTTTCTGCGCGATGATCCCACGGATTGAACTTCAGACGCGCGTGATCATTCTCATGCACACCTGCGAGGAAGTGCTGACGACCAACACGGCGAGGCTGGCGGCCAAGGCGCTGACGAACAGCGAAGTCCGCATTCATGGCCGACGCGAAGAACGGATGTCGTTCGACGGGTTGATTCAACCGGGGCGACCGTCGTTCCTGCTCTATCCCAGTTCGCGGGCCATCGAACTGACGACCGATTTCGTGTCCCGTCTGTCGGGGCCGGTGAACTTGATCGTGCCGGACGCGAGCTGGCGGCAAACCAAAAAGTTCGTGCGTCGCGAGCCGGGCTTGGTCGGCATCCCGCATGTCACGTTGCCACCGGGGCCACCCTCCGAGTATCGCCTGCGTACACAACGTGGCGACCAGAATCTTTGCACTCTGGAGGCGATTGCCAGAGCCCTCGGTATTTTGGAGTGCCGCGCGGCTCAGGCAGAGCTGGAGACGCTATTGCGTGTGCTCGTGGAGCGGACTCTCTGGTCCAGAGGCATGTTGTCGGCCGGCCGCTGCACCACGGCCGGCATCCCTCCCGCAGCCTTTTGCCGCTAGCTCGAATTATTCATGCCTTGTCGCCGAAGTCGTGAGACTTCGGTGCGGTCTCGCGACTTGCGACCGAAGTCTCACGACTTCGGCGACAGCAGCGCCCCGCAGTTATTCCCCGAAGCATGAATAAGTCGGGCTGGTGCCACAACTCAGAAATCATCGATGACCGGCCGCCAATCCAAACCGTTTTCATGCGTGTGTGAGTTCCAATCCGTGTGCGAAGTGCATTCAAACTGGGCGAACGCACTTCGCACACGGATTGGAACTCACACACGGATGGAACGATTTGCAGAACCGGATTCTCGGCTGTTGCCTCAATTCCGAATGACCGCGCTAGACGCCAAATCTTGGTCTTCGTCGGCAACGGGTGAGCTTGAAGAAGATCCTCACTACTTCGCCGCTTCCAGAATTCGCATCTGAGTGGAAAGTTGATGCGGCAGGCGGTCGATCTCGAAGTCGAGTTCCGCGAAGAACGCCACGCAGCCTGTCGTTGGCATCGCGACATTCGCGACGATCGACTTGCCGGACGTGAGTGCTTGGTCTTTCCAGCGGGCGAGCCGGAAATCGCGAGTGGGAGCCGAGGCGACCCACAGTCGCGCGGCTTGGGGGACATGATCGGAATCAACGGTCAGTCGCGCCTGGTTGTTCGCGTCGTCGTGCTTCCAACGGAGCTGAGGCATTGGGTTGTCGCGAATGTTGTGCTTGGCAAAAGCCGCCAGCGCATTCACGGCGCGCGTGCGATCCTTTTCGCCGTTCTCGCCGCGCTGTTCCAGATTGTGGCCGGCGTTCGGAACGTAGGTCACCCATTTGTCACCCGGCAGGTCGTCCCAATACAGGTTCAGCGCGTCGGTGGTCCAATACGGATCATTGACGCCGTTGATCAGCAGCTTGGGCATGGTCAGCCGCTCGCGATAGATCCACGGATCGACCATCGCCCACAGCCGCTGGGCCTCCGCCGTTTCGGGAGTGGGAACCAATCCGCGTTCGGTGTAGTCGCGGATCTGCTCGCTGTAATGCCCGAACGATTTCAGTTGATACGGTCCTTGGGCTTTCATGTTGAGCGTGTCGATGACCATCGGCGCAATGGCTTTGACGCGCGGGTCGCTGGCGGCGGTCAGCCATGTCGTCCAGCCGCGCTTGGATGCGCCGGTGATGATGAAGCTCTTCACGGGGAGCTTCCATTCGCGCTCGCCGAAGTCCTGCAAAGCGTCCATCGCTTTGACGAGGCTCTTCACCATCGGGAATAGCAGCGGCCAGCGTTCGTCTTTGGTGTCGAGATACCGCACGAAGGTCTCGGCAATGAGGGCGTCTTCTCTCTTCCCCTCAAACAGCGGCTGCTTCGGGATGCCATACAAGAAGGCAACCGGCGTGCCGATCTTTTGGGCCAATTCCAGGCCGAAGGCCATGCTCCCTTCGCCGGCGCGGCCCCCTTGATTCCAGAGCAGCATGGTCGTGGCCGGCTTCGCAATCTCCGGTTGATAGACCTGCAACTGATGCTCCCACACGATCCCTTGCCAATCCTGCGAAACGAGATGCAGGTCATAGACAGTGCTCGTGCCGCGTGCGAGTTTCTCACGTAATTCCCAGCGATAGACCGCTTCCGGCCGAGCCACGTAGTTCCGCAGTCCATCCGGAATCTCGTCCGCTCGCGTCGCCTCGGTGCTAAAGGCCGCACCAGCCAACAGCACAACGACAATCAACCAACGTGTCACGCTTGCCATCAATCGCACCTTTTCTTCATTTCGTGGTGAACTCGATCTTTGTCGAAACGGCTCGGATCAATACTTCCATCGCAGCCCCAACACCGCCGCGCCGAAGAATCCCGCAAACGCCAGCACTTGTAAGGTGGCGAGCCACACACGCCCGCGCCAAGTGACTGGCTGATGCCGCTTGCGCCAGTGATTCGACCAGAGTTGCAACGGCCAGGCACCGAGCGGTCCGAGGAGGAACGCCCACTCGAAGACCAAGCTCAATCGGCGACAGATCAGAAAGTAGATCAGCATCGTCAGCAACCAGAACGAGAGGCTGAGCCGTTCGCGCCAGCGCTGTCGGACGCTGACCGATACTCTTCGCGACCGCAGTTGACTGGCGGCGATCTCGAACGCCACGAACAGCGACACCGGCCAGGTGAAGAGGAACTCGTTGGTCCAGCCGCTCAGGAACGTCGTTCCCAAACAGCCACCGATGAAGGCGACACCGCGCGACACGCAAAGGTAGCTGAACTCGCCAGAGTTCAGACACGCTGCGACCGATCCCCGAAGTCTGGCGACTTCAGCTACGAAAATGCCGATCAACTGCGAGAACAACAGCCAGCCGGCTCCGATGACAAACCAGCGCAACAACCATTGATTCGAGGGAATGTCGAACGCGAACTCCGGTTCGATCGCCAGAATCGTCGCGGCCCAATCGCGGTAACGGCGTTGGGGGATGTCAGCCACATTGAGCGTCGGCCGGTTCGCGTTCAACAACGGCGGATCGCCGACATAGATGCAGACCGCTCGCGAATGATTGCGGACATAGACTCGCCCGCGATGCAGCGTCGGCGGCGTCCACACGATCTCGCCGCTGAGCACCGACGTCCGCGCGAGTTCCTCGCAACGTTCGGCCGTCGCGCGGAGCAGAATCAGCTCGCCCAGTTCGTTCAGCAGGATCAATTTGCCGTCCGCGACAACGATCCCCGCCTGACCGATTTCGGACGCCACTGTTTCAAGCGTTCCGCTGTCTCGCCGAGGACGCCCGGTTCCGATGGACCATTTCTCATCCCCCGATTCAAAATCGAGGCAACGAAAGATCCCGCGGGACGCGCGATGCGTTTTGGCTTGAGCCTCGAACAAATCGAAACCGTAGAGATGCTCGCCGACCAGCACGCTCGACAGAATATCGTTCGACATCAACGGACTGCGGCGGACGGATGCGAGCCGTTGGACGGGCGTGTTCTCAGCAAAGGCGGGGATCTCCAACAGGATCGAGCCAGCTTTGAACGGGTGTGAGATCCACAACAACGGCTCGCGATAGAGCGGCCACGCGGAATGTTCGTCGTAGCCCTGCGACAGATCGAAGCGCGCGAGTTGTCGCCCATCGCGGCGGTCGCAGATCACGAGTGCGTTTTGCAAATAACCGACGACCAGCGGCCGACCGTCGCGCGAGATCGGGTAAGCTGGCGTGTAACTGGCGGAGTCATCACCCGACTTCCAGACTTCGCGGCCATCGTCCGCATTCAACGCGACCAGGCTGGCTCCCGGTCCTCCCACCGGCAGAATCACTAAGCCGTCTACGACGGAGGGCGAACACGAATAGCCGAACTCGGCTCCTTGTCCGTGATATTTCTCGACGACGTTGACCGACCACAATCGCTGTCCAGTGTCGGCCGACAAGCATCCAATTAAACCACTTGGCGCGGCGAAATAGACGCGGCCGTGGCTGAACGTCGGCGTCGCGCGCGGACCGGGATACACGCCGACCAACTCATAAGGCAGGTCGTACCGATGCTCCCAAATCGTCTCACCGGTGTCGGCATCCAGACAAACCACAAACTGCCCGGCGATGGTCTGAGTCTGCGTAAAGCAGCGTCGCCCGACCGCAATGATCGCCGAATAGCCTTGCCCCAACTCGCGCGTCCACAACACGGGTGGTCCGGCTGTCGGCCAGTCGTTCGCGAGGTGCGTCTCCGGAGAATGACCGTCGAACTCAGGGCCACGCACGAACGGCCAACCACGATCGGTGACATCCGTTGGCAGAAACGCATTGTCGGCCGGCGTTCGGGACTCGACCTCGCGACCGGTGGCCGCGAGCACCGATCCCAGCATCAGCCACGCGATCGACCACAGCAGCGTGCGGCACATGACGTGACTCCTTAGTGCCACAGATGGCAATTGATGCGTCATGAAGGCCCAAAGTCCCCACGGATGGCATGGCGATACCACGGATAAAACAGAGAATGTTGTCTGTCATCCTTGGTATCGCCATGCCATCCGTGGGGACCATCCTCGAAAAAACATCCTTTGACCGGCAAGTGTGCTAACGACGGTTCCGGTGATGGATCAATTCCGATCTGTGGCATTCGTCTGGTCATCGCGAAGGGGCCGGGAGTCTTTTTCATGCCGCGGTTGCGAGTGTTCCGATTGTTTGACTCGTGCTGTGCGGCATGAATAAAGACTCCCGCCCCCGTTAATTCGCGTGCCAGCCAATCGGCCGGCGTTGGCTGACCATCGCCTGAAAAATCTCCTGAGCCGTCTGAGATTCGGGCGTCAGGCCGGCGAGGTATTGTAGCCGCAGGTTGCAGTCGCGATTGATCTGAGCGTCGCGCAGCCAATCAGTCAGGATCGCGCCGTCCGCCGCGAAGCGTCCCAGCAAGGCGTCCGAGTTCGGTAGTCCGATCTCCGTCAGCGCGCGTTGCAGGGGCCGGTTCGATCGCAGCCGTTGTGTGATTGATCTCGGCGAAATCTCTTGATCGCCGATCGTCCCCACCACCACGAGGTCATAACCGGTCGCGAGGTTCTGGCCGCTCCACAGACTCGCGCGCGGGAATGCTTGCAGGAACGTGGCCAGCTCACACTTCACGGCGGCGGAATTGGATTCGTACAGCGGCACCCACTGCGTCACGACGCCGTCCGCGGTCAGTCGCGAGCGGCACAGGTCATAGAACTCGGCCGTGTACAGCGACGCCGCGCCGCGCACCCAGGGGTGAATCGGGTCGGCCGTGATGATGTCGAAAGTCTCGCGCGTCGTCGCCAAGAAGTGCCGAGCATCATCAATCACGATCTCCAAGCGTGGATCGTCGAGTACTCCGCCATTTTCCTTCGCGAAGAATTGCCGAGCCGTGCGGATCACGTTCGATTCCATCTCGCAGAGCACGATCCGCTCGACGGTCGGGTGCAGCAAAAACGCGCCCGTCGTCATCCCGCTGCCGCAGCCGACGACTAGCACCGTGCGCGGTTCCGGATGCGACATCGCCGGCAAATGGCCGAGCAACCGTTGCGTGCGCATGTCGCTGGGACTGTTCGTGGCTTCGACCTTGCCCGCCACATGAAAGCAACGAAATCCTGCCTCCGATTCCGAGACGACCACCGGCGAATCGAGACCTTCGCCGACGAAAAAATACTCGCGCGTCGTCGGCCATTGCTCGACCGTCCGGCCGTAAGCCAGCAAGCCCTTCGGAACCTCCGGCACGAGCGTGACAGCAAGACCACAAACAAGCACGGCGGCGAAGAGACTCGTCACACGGACTTTGGCAGCGTGTCGCAGACGACCGGCGCTTTGGCCCGAAGGGTCAACACTCGACAGCCCAGGGCAACGCCCTGGGTCGGCGAGAGACACAAGATGGAAGCCCTGAAAGGGCGACACTTGCTCGATGGCTTGTTTCGCCCCTTCAGGGCTTGGTGATTCGGTAGACACTGAACCCAGGGCGTTGCCCTGGGCTATCGAGTGACGGCCCTTCAGGCCAAAAGCATGGCTGACAACCTGAGTCCTGATCGATAACGCAATCAGTCCCGAAAGACCCGCGCACAGCGTCAGCATCTGCTGAGCGAACTGCCCATCGAACAACGGCACCGCGAATATGCTGACGAGCAGCGTCCCGATAATTGCACCCAGCGTGTTCGCTGAGTACAGCCCGCCGACCAAGCGCGCCGATTCGCGCCGCTCATCGGCGGCCGTCGCGACCGCCAACGGAAAACTCGCGCCCCACAACAACGTCGCCGGCAAGAACGCGGCCAACGCGCGGATCACATCCAGGCTCATACGCGTCATCAAGGACTGGTTCGCGTCCCGCGCGTGCAACCAATACGGCAGCACGCTGGCGATCATGAATGCTCCGAACGGAATCGCCACCATCAACATCAACTGCGACACCGCCAAAGCCATGCCCGGCGAACGAACTCGCCGAGCCAACCACGCGCCGCCCCAACTGCCGGCACCCAGTCCCAGTAAAAAGACTGCGAGCAAAATCGAAAACGTGTACGTCGTGGGACCAAATAACAGGCCGAGCCAGCGCGTCCAGATGACCTCCGCACCGAGCGCCGTCATCCCGGACAAGCCGATGACGATGGCGACGGGGTCGGGGGTCTTTTTCTGGCCGCCTGGAAGTAACGCGGTTTGCGAGTCTTCTGTGAGGCGGCCAGAAAAAGACTCCCGACCCCTTTCCGCTCGCGCCAACGCCCAAGCCCCGATCGCCACGCTCACATTGATCGCCGCCGCCACGCAGGTCGCCACGACGACATCGAAGAACGGCAACAGATACAGACCCGCCAGCAAACTGCCGAGCACCGCGCCGAAGGTATTCGCTCCATAAAAGAAACCGAGCTGCGACAACCCGACTCGCGATGAGCGCACCCAGCGAGCCACCGCAGGCAGTGTCGCACCCATCAAGATCGTCGGCGGCAACAACAACGTCAGCGCGACCACCGCGCGTGCCAACAAGTCGCCGCTCCCCGGCAATGCGAACGAGCAATACACGCGGCTGACGAATGGCATCGCCCACAGGATCACGACGCCACAAACGCCGATCAGCAACTCCAGCACGGCATACACTCGCAACGGATGCCGCGCGGCCGATACCAACCGCGGCAGTGCGAGACTGCCCAGGCACATCCCGCCCATGAAACTGGTCAGCAGAATCGCCAGCGACACCGACGTCGCGCCCAGCACCAATCCCAATTGCTGCAACCACACGATTTCATAAATCAGCGCCGAGCAACCGCTGCCGACAAACAACCCCAACAAGGCCACCGAAGTCCGCTTGCTCTGATCCATGAGCCACCCCCATCCGTGTGAGAAAAACGCGGCGAAACCTACCTCGTGACGCAAACCGCACCAACCCCAAAACGAAAAACCCGCCGCGACCAATTGGCTGCGGCGGGTTCTGTTTTTCGGAGCACAGGCAGCTCGTCTGAGTCTCAACTAAGCAGGCAAGCCGCCTGCTCGACCAGACTACTTCGCGTCCCACCACCAGCGGCCTTGTGGCAGGTCAGTGGCTGGAGTGCGCGAGGCCATGTCTTTCAAAGTCACAGACGACTTCATGACTTGGCGATCGCGAACGACCGACATCAGATCGCCACGCACGCCACCGGCGACTTGGATCACGATGTCCCTGCCGCGATAGACGCGATGATTCGCGACCGATTCGACTTCACGCGGAGCCGCGTAGACCGCCGGCTGAAACATCCCGTGCGGCGCGAACGATCCAGAGTCCCAGCCGATGCGGTTGGCAACCCCTTCGTTCTTCAACAGCGCGGCGACGAGCGCCAGATCGAACACGTTTTGCAAATCGGCGAACGCGATGTCGCGTTCCGCCAGTTCGGCATAGTGTTTCGTGAAGTTCGCGGCGAAGGTGCGGTTGGTCGCGCTCGCCTGGCCGGTGCCGACTCGTTCCCCTTTCTCCGTCAGGTATTGGTCTTCCGAGAGACACTGCACCGACGGACCTTGGATTTCAAAGACGTTGTGATCCGGGCTGTGCAGGATCGAGTCGTACTTCATCGTCAGCCACCAGCGCAGGGCATCGAGCTTGCTCGATTTCTGCTCTTCGACGGTCAGCAGTTCAAAGATGCTGGGGACATGCGGGCCACCTTCCAGCTTGCCGATGCCAATCATCTTCAGCCGGTAGTCCGCCTCGGTCACGACACGGGCGACTCGCGAGTCACGGGGCACGCCCCACAGTTCGATGTCTTGCGGGCCAAGCTTCGATTGCAGTTGATTCACCCAGCCTTTGACCGCGACGGAATCCAACGGGCCGCGAGCGTTCGACTTCTCGACGAACGCTTGCAGTTGCTTCAGACCTTCCGGGCGCGGATTGAACGAGCAACCAAAATTCTGTGGGCCATCGTTCGAGAAGGTTCGCAACACCGTGACGAGATCATCGAGTTGCAATGTCGGCCGACCGCTCTTCACGCCGACCGGATTGCCGTTGCTGTCATACTTCCAGGCTTCCGACGGGCCACCAATCAACACGTCGCGAGACTTCTGATCCACGACGAGATACTTGAGCTGCGTGATGCCAGCAAGATTCTTCATCGTCTCGACAATGGGACGTCCCTCGGTCATCCGCTTCGAGGCTTCGCGTTCCAACTGCGTCAGCGACACAAATCGCAGATCCGATTGCTGAGCGACTGCGGCATTCAAGTCCGCCTTGCGAGCGATGACTCCCAGTGCCTTCAGCCGGCCCGTGTGTTCCTCTTTCTTCAACGACGCCAACAGGCCATTGGGATTCACGGCAACGCCATTTTGATATTCGGTGATCGTGCCCCCTTCGCCGTCACGAGTCATCCAGGGGCCGCTGGTTTCTTCTTCGATCAGACGGATCAGCGATTGGAAGTCGGCGATCACACCGCCGCTGAGCGCCTGCTGCCGAGCCTGCTGTCCGGCCGCTCGCGGTTGCTCCATGCGTCGCGTCGTGCCGCGCGCGGCCGAAGCATCGCCCGCATTCAGTTGGGCATTTGCGATCATCCCCAAGAGGTTGGCTTTTTCGGCGGGATCGGCGACGGCGCGAGCCGTGTCAATCGCCGCGGCGAACTCGCCAAATGCGAGTTGTTGTGTGACTTTCTTTCTCGCATCGCCCGCTTGTGGTCCATCGGCCGTCGCGAGCAGCGTCCCGCCAATCGAAGCCGCCATCACCGCGACCAAGCAAAACCCTTGCTGAATGTGCCGTCCTTGCCGGCCGAACCAACTTTGAATGCGCCATGCCATGAGGGAACTCCTTGCCGCCACCCGTGCGGCTGGTCTGCGATGCGGCGTCCTGCCTCGTGCTTGGTCGGTGCTCCTCCGACACGCTTCGATATTAGATCGTCCCCCCCGCCCGAAGCGTCAAGCGCATTGTGACGAATTCTGCCGGCCGATCACGGCCGCGATGAGCGACTCCAGACAACACAAAAAACCGGCAGATCATGCCGCGGCACACTCGATGAGGTTGGTTGAGTCCCCTCGACCCGCGAAGATTCGCTGACCCGAACTCGTCATCCAAGCGGCTCGCACGGACACTTCGAGGAAGCCACAGTCACGGAACAGCGCTTGAGGCATCCGTCGGTCCGTGTCAGAATCGTTTTAGGAATTCATGACCTGACAATTCTCTTGGCCCGTCGTGGGAGGGCGAAACATGCCTTCGACTTTGGAACCGATTGTTCTTGATCCGTCGATCCTGGTGCCACGTAACCCCATTGCCGCGCCGCCGCTGGAGACGAAGCTTCCGCCGCTGGAATCGGGCGACACTCTCTCGCGAGAGGAATTTGAACGCCGCTATCACGCGATGCCGAATCTCAAGAAAGCCGAACTGATCGAAGGAGTAGTCCACATGCCCTCGCCCGTTCGCTGGGATCAACACGGAGTTCCGCACTCAAGACTGATTTGGTGGCTCAATTCCTACGTGATTGAAACGCCGGGTGTGGAAGGTGCTGACAACGCGACGGTCCGGTTGGATCTCGATAATGAACCACAGCCTGACGCAACAGTCATCATCACGCCTCGCTGCGGAGGACAAGTCATCATCGAAGATGATGGTTATGTGGCCGGTGCGCCGGAGTTGGTCGCGGAAGTCGCCGCCAGTAGCGCGAGCTTTGACCTGCATTCAAAATTCCGCGTCTATCGCCGAACGGGCGTGCGCGAATATCTCGTGTGGCGAGTGCTCGATCAGGAAGTCGATTGGTTTGTGCTCCGCGGATCGCAGTTTGAACGGTTGCTTCCCGATGCGGATGGCTGCTTGAAGAGCCAAGTTTTTCCGGGATTGTGGTTGTCGGTGCCACATCTGCTCGCGGCCGATTTCCGAATGGTCGGCACCGTTCTGCAAAACGGCCTGCAATCGGCCGAGCACGCCGCGTTCGCCGCCAAGCTGGCAAACGCGGCCGAGCAAAGAAAGTAATTCATGCCGACGCCACTCGCCGGTGTTCTGCCCGTCTTTCAAACGCCGTATCACGACGACGA
>CAMDEA010000178.1 GCA_945893045.1 Planctomyces sp. SH-PL62 | reverse complement strand
GAGCTTCGCTCGCCGCGTCCGCTCTCGGCGAGAGCGGGCTACAACTACGCCAATCCCGTCAGCGTGCCCGTTGAATCCCGGAACTTGTCGGCTTCGACGCCCATCCGCTGAATCAGAGTCAGCAGCACATTCGACAGCGGCGGATGTTTGTTCGGCTCGTGAGCGATGTGTTGGCCGTGCTTGAGTCCCAGCTTGTGACCGCCGGCGACAAGCAGCGGCAGGTTCTTCGGCGAGTGATCCCCTCCCGCGCCGGAGTTCATGCCGGAACCGAACATCACCAGCGTGTTGTCGAGCATGTTCCCGTCCCCTTCCCTTGTGGACTTGAGGAACGTCAGGAACCGGCCGAGTCGTTCGAGGTGGAAGCGGTCGATGATGCCCAGCTTCTTGAGCATCTCCTTGTCGCCGCCGTGATGCGACAGCTCGTGATGATTCTCGCCACCGCCGCCGTAGCCGCCCGCTTCGCGCGACCACTCGAAGGTGATGACGCGCGTCGTATCGGTCAGGAATGCGAGGTATGAGACTTCGAGCATCACATCCAGCCACATCGGCCGATCGTGAGCGTTCCCCGGCTGACTACCGAGCTGCAAGTTCTTGGGATCGACCTGCGGCTTCGGCACATCAACCCATGCTTCAAGACGTCCCACTCGCTGCTCGGTCTCGCGCACCGACGTCAGATACTCGTCGAGCTTCTTTTGATCCTGCTTGCCGAGCTTGTCGTTGAGCGACTTTGCCTCGCCCCGCACGCTGTCGAGGATCGACTTGCGTTCGGCGTACCGACGCAGCGTCGCTTCGCGATCCGCCGCGTTGTCGGGCACGAACAATCTTTCAAAGAGTCGCTTCGGCGAATTCTCCGAAGGCATCGGCGTGCCGCTGCGATCGAACGATAGCGTGTGAGAATGCCCGGCCGAGCCGGTGCCGCTGGCATCCGACAACTGCAACGACGGAAACCGCGTCTGCTTGCCATGCAACTCGGCGACGATCTGATCGGCCGAGACTTGATTCGTATAGTCCGCACCGGGAGTCGCCTTGAGGTCCGCTCCGGTCAGCCAGGTATCCGCGCCGCTGTGGCCACCTTGCGAGGCGGGATGTCCGAGCCCGGTCAGCACGGAGAAGTCAGCGCGATGTTCCTTCAAAACTTCGAGCGTCGGAGACAGCGTGTAGTCACGGCCTTTGTCGCTGGGCATCCACTCCAGAATGTTGACGCCGTTGGGGACGTAGCAACAAATCATTCGCGGATGCGTTCCCATCGACTTATCGAGAGGCTTGTACTGCGACGGCGCGGCCCACCCACGTGGAAGCATCGCGTCGAGCAACGGCAGAGCGAGGCATGCTCCGAGACCTCGGAGAACTTGGCGGCGGGACAGTTGCGAATTCGCAAGGCTACGCATGAGTGACTACTTCTTTTGCACGGAGGATTGATGCGACATGGGGAACAAATCGGCGACTCGGCAGGTGAACCCAGGCAGCACGTCGCCGCCACTCAGTTGTTGGGTCGGCCCCAATTGGATCGGCTCAATGTTCTGCTGAAAAACTCGCACGCTGCGGCTGAGGGGAGAAGCCACCCAGACCATCCGCACTCCGGCGGCCAGGTACTCTTCGACTTTCTCTTCAACATCGAAGACAGTGTCGGTTGGTGAAACAACTTCGACGGCCAGGTCGGGCGGAATCGTGATGTATCCCATCGGAATCTCGTCCCTTTCCAGACGCCCGGAGCGAATGTACGACGCATCGGGAATGCGGACTCGGCTGGGGTCATCCTCGTAGCAGCGGTAGCTGGCGGCATCACCGAACGCACATCCGCCATGCAATTCGGCGTACTCGTCCAACTTGCGAGCGACTCGCATTCCCACCCACGCCGAGAGTGCTGCTCCCATGTCTTTCTCCTTCAGTTCGCCATTCACGAGTTCGCAGTGGTCGCCGTCGGGCATCGTCAGCAACTCTTCGGGAGTGACGGCTGCTTCAAGCAGGGTGCTCATGGAAGACCTCCAATTCATTTCAGGGGGAACGTCTCGCCGGAGTGTATTTGACCGACGAGCCGTTCGTCGCGGCAATTTTCAAAGGGTCGTTACTTTGTTTGAAACGGCTCCGACAGCACGATGAACTGAATCAGCGAACGCAAGGTGTAGCCGTTCTGCTTCGTGTGTGCGAAAGCGGATTTCACCGTCGGTTGATCAGCGATGCCAAGCTCGCGGCCGAGGGCGTAGGTCAGCAGTTTGCTGGCGAGGCAATTGAGGAACAGGTCTTCGCGTTGTCGCAGGACCGCTCGCAATTCATCGACACCGTTGATGGCAGTGCCATCGGGAAGCTTCGAGGCGGCGTCGATTTTCGGATCGTTGCGTTCGATGCGGCCTTTGTAGCCGAAGCCTTCTTGATCGCGCCATTCACCGGCGGCGTTGAAGTTCTCCAGAGCGAAGCCGAGCGGGTCGATCTTGTTGTGGCAGCGAGCACATTGCGGCAGCGTCCGATGAATCTCCAGCCGTTGCCGCACCGTCGCCTTGTCGATGCCGGGAACTTTCGGAGCGATGTCCCCCGCGTTCGCGACCGGCAGGCCGGGGTCGATGCCGAGCACGTTCTTCAAGACCCAGGTGCCCCGCTTGACCGGCGAGGTACGTGTGCCGTTCGAGGTGATCGTGAGCATCGACGCTTGCGTGACGATGCCTCCGCGATGCACCCCGTCGGGGACGGGGACTCGGCGGAATTCGTCGCCGCGCACGTCAGGGATGCCGTAGAACCGCGCGAGCCGCTCGTTAATGACGACGAAGTCCGAGCCGACGAAGTTCAGCACGCTCAGATCGTGTTTGAGGATTTCGGCGAAGAAGGCTCGCGATTCTTCGGTGATCGACGTTTCGAGATGCCGGTCGTACTGCGGGTATAAATCGGAAGCCGGTGGGTTTGCGCCGACTTCACGCAAGCCCAGCCATTGGCCGGCGAAGTTGCGGACGAACGCTTCGGAGTTTTCGTGGGCGAGCATTCGGTGGACCTGAGCGGTCAGCGTTTTCGAGTCGCGCAGCTTGCCAGCGTCGGCGAGTTTGTTGAGTTCGTCGTCGGGCATTGACGACCAGAGAAAGTAGCTCAGTCGCGCGGCGAGTTCGTGGTCGCTGAGTTGGCGGGCCAGAGTAGACCGGTCACTCCGTGACCGGACATTCGGGTCACGGAGTGACCCGTCTACTTTGGGCTCAGCCAAATACAAAAAGTTTGGCGAGGCCATTGCGGCGATGAGCGGCGTCTTGATCGCTTGCACGAAGGACGTCGAGTCGGCTCGCACGAGGTCGAACAGTTTCAGTTTCTCGTCAACCTCCGCCGTGGTCACCGGGCGGCGGTAGGCCGAACGCAGGAAGCGAGCGATCAACGCCTTCGCCGTCTCACGCTCTTTCTCCTTCGACGGCAGCGTGTCGCCGAGTAATCGGCGATGACTCGGTGGCGGCCATGAGTCGAAGACCGGGCCTTCGATCTCAAACCAATCGACGTACAACTCCGGCCGAGCGAACACGTCGTGGCCTTGGAACCAGAAGTTTTCCAGGACTCGCGGAATCGCGTAGGCGTATTCGATCGTCAGCCCGGCTTGTTCGGTCGTGAAGCGGGCGCGGACTTCGTACTCGCGCGGCTTGTCGAGCGGCGCATCGACGTCGAACTCGGCCAGCACTTTCGGTTGACCGCCGAGGTTCTGAATCAGCTTCAGTCGGGGCGAGCCGTAGTCGTACATGCGGTCGGTCTGAAAGTGTTTGAGATCGCGCTCCATTTGCTCGCGGTGATACTTCTCCCCTTTGGGATTCTCTTTCATCTGCTTGTCGAATCGGTTTTGCAGTGCCTTGCGAGCGGATTCAACGACCTCATCGCGCTTCGGCACTTTGCCGGCCGCGCGGATGCGGATGATGTAGTCTCCCTCGTGCTTGAGGGCATATCCGCGAGCATTCAAGTGCTTGTCCCAGTTGTCGTGGTGCAACACCTTGAAGCCGTCTTTGACCGGGTTGTTGCCGCCGTTCACGATCACGTTCTGCTTGTCGTAGATCTTGCGATTGGAGTCGTTGTCACCGCTGTCGATCTCGAATCGCCACTTGATCGCGGGCGGCTGATCCCCTTCAACGAACGCTCGGTCCAAAATCTTTCGAGCGGCGTCGAGGTAGAGTTCCGTGAGCAACGGCGACATCGTCAGCGCCGAGCCGTTGTTGTCGAAGCCGCCTGATGCTGGATCGAGCGGGAACGGGGCGACGTCGAAATCGATGCCGATCAGGTCGCGGATCGTGTTGCGGTACTCGTCGCGGTTGAGTCTTCGCAGCACGATCTGGCCGTCGCGGCGGACCAACTCGGCACGCACCATTTGGTCGGTGATCCAATCGACCACCTTCGCGACCTCGTCCGGTTTGGGTTGCTTCTCTCCTTCCGGGGGCATCTCGTGGCTGTTGAGGACGTTGACGACTTCGCCCCATTTTTCCTTGGAGGCCGGATCGACGAACTCGTTCTTCAGATGCCGATCGACACGGAAGGTGCCCTCCTGCTTGGCCGGGCCGTGACAGCGCGTGCAATGTGTTTTTACGAACGGGGCGATGATCTTCTCAAAGCCTGCCTGATCGGCCGGAGTCGGCGGGCGTTCCTGTGCGCGGCTGGGGCTTGTCGTCAACAACAGTGCCAGTGCGAGAAAAATGCGGCTGATGACAGATCGGATTTTGCGGACTCGAACAGAGTCGAGCTGTCTCGGTTCTGGCTCTGTGTTTTGTCGCGCCTCTGTGGTGTCTCCTGGACCAGAAATGAAAGAGAAACGCCACAGAGACGCGACGGAACACAGAGAAGGCTGGCTCGAAACAGAGCGTACTTGGAGTTTGTTAGAGGCGGAGCTGTTGAGATTGCTTCGAGTGTTCATCATGTGAGTCGCTTAAAAAATGCGCCCGACGAATCGAAGGTGACGACGAATCCTGCAAGCCTTCATATTCGTCGTCTCCTTCGATTCGTCGGGCTCTTTCTGTATTGATCAACGAAGTTATTCGCGTTTGGTTAAACGAGCGACGGGTTCTAGCCACATTCGCCCGGCGGTGGCTCTGAGTTCGGCGACCAGGAGGACATCGCGCACGTCTTCGAGCACTTCAAATTCGTAAGTGACGGCTTGCCAGTCAGCGTCCCCTGCCAGCTTGTTATCGCGTTTGCCGCCAGAGATGCGAAGGCCGGCTCCGGTCCCTTGTTCGTCTTCGCGAGCGGCGACGGACTCGGTGCGCAGTCGCGCTTCCAAGCGGTAGCGACCTTTGGCAAGGAGGACTTTGCGACGCCAGGACGCGACGCATTGGCCGGACTCGCCGACTTGGATTGAGTAACGCTTCTGACCGTCGATCTCGACCTCTTCGACTTTCGTGTCGTCAGTCTCTTGTGCGGGGAACCAATCGGGGATCTCGGCGACACCGTCGGCGTTGAATTCCAACGGTGATGGATCGCCCTGTTGCAGTTGCTCGCGCAGGTTCGGCTCGCGCGCGGCGATTCGTTCTTTGAGTTCACGGACTCGGTCGGCGTGAGCGTTGGCGAACTCGTCGCCGAATTCTTTGACAACCGGTTGCAAGCGAGCGACCACCGTGTCGAGCTTCTCGTGCAGTCGCTGTGGCTCGAACAGCGGCAGCAATTCCGCGACTCGGTTGCGGTAGCGTTTGCGCCATTCGGGATTGTGCATCACGGCGCTGGCGACGATCGGTTCTGGGTAATCCAGGATCGGAAAGCCGGGGTCGCCGAACATCTGGTCCATGCCGTGCGGCAGGAACTGAGCCTTGTTTTTCGTCGGGTCGAAGTAGATGCGGTAGTTGTTTTTGTTCTGCGTGTAGCCGTCCCAATGCGCAGTCATCAGCTCGATGGCCATGAAGCTGACGAACGCATCCACGTCTAAGTGCTCTGCGATGGCCGCCCAGCGTTGTTCGGGATCGGGTTCCAGGCAGGCGGCTTTGAGGCTTTGCAAATCGCTGTGATCATCGGGGCCTTTGCCGCCGTCTTTTTCCAGATCGACGTCGATGTCCTGGACGAAGCCGCCGTCGTAGAGGTTGCCGGTTCCGTCCGCGAAGTGCCGTTTGAGAAAGGTTTGGTCGAAGCCCTCCTTGAGCACATACAGGCCGAGGTCGCGGTCGTTCAACCAGACGCGAGCATGAGTCGCTCGCGGGGTCGGCACTTTTGCGTCACGCGACAGATCTGAGCAGAGCCACTCGCAGAGATACGACTCGTCCTGCACCGAGTTATTGAGATGAAACTTGTCGATCGCATGAAAGGTCTGCCCCTTCGCGTGCTTGTTCATGTTGAGCGTGAAGGCGGGGCGGTCGTCGAGTTCGCGAAAGCTGCCGGCGGCTCCTTTGAGCTTGATGGCGACGTCGGCGTAGGTGGTCTCGCCGTTCTCGATCAGCTTGCACTTCACGTAATGCCGAGCATCCTCGCGGAGCTTCTGGGCTTGTGGCTCTTTCAACTCGATCTTGAGTTGCGGGATTTCTCCGTTCTCGAAGAAGTCGTCGCTGGCATCACGCGGCGGCGTGGCCGGAGCGTCCGGCTCGACGATGGGATCAAGCTCGAGAGGAACCTCGATCTTCCCGGTCGCGGAATTGCGGCACGCGGGGAGCAGCAGCAAGCAGAGACAGCACGCGAACAGAACCGGTCGCGGGAACCATGACAGACTCATTCGACACCTCCGTGGGGGCATCGTAGCGGAGTCGTGGTGCGAGCGAAGGTCCGACCCCTCGGCGAACGACGTCATCGAGCCGTCGGCCGCGATCGTTCGATGCTGAGGTTGCCGAGCACTGAGCCAGATAGGAACTGCGGCGCTCGCGGCGTGGCTTCGGGAAGTTGGAGAGTGGCGTTCCGACCGGAAACCGGGACGGCGGGCAATGCTCGAATCGTAGGCGGATCGGTGGCCGTCGAATTCTTCTGCGCGAGGTACTTCAGCACGGCGGTTCGCGAGAGGCGGCCTAGCAGTTGTCCGTCGCGGCAGATGTAGGCGCGCGAGCAACTTCCTTCGCGGAACAGCGGCACGGCTTGGTCCATCAGCGTGTCCGCCGACAGCAGCGTGACGGCGCGGCTGATCATCGAACTGACCGAGCGTCCGAGTAGCTCGGCATTGAGGTGGGCTTTCAGCAGATCGAAGTCGGTAACGATTCCGGTCAGCCGGCCCGTGTCTTCGACGACGCACAGCTCGGTGAGATCGGATTCGACCAGCAGGTTCAGCGCGTCCTCCAGCGACATGCGAGCCGTCACCGTCACGAAATCCACTGACATCAAATCCGCAACCGTCTTCCGCATCGCCGAGCCTCCCGCTCGGACGGAATCGGCAGGAGGGTCACGAACGGCTCAATCAGAACGGAACTTTGACGGTGGTTGCGGTTGTGCCGATCGTTCATGACTCAAAGGGTCGTGCGTTCAAAATTCAAAATTGGCGGGAACGATGAAGGATCAACTCGATGTACCAAATCCGCCAATTTTGAATTTTGAACGCACGACCCTTTCCCAACGACTACGGCAGTTCGCGCCAGAAGAGGACTCGCCAGCGATAGCCGGAAGGGTCGTTGATCGCCGTGATGAGGTTTGACGGCGGGACGTAGCTCTTAAACAGCGGCAGGCTGTCGCGGAACTTGATGCCGGCTTGCGGTCGGATGTGGACGACCGGTTCCAGCGGCAGACCATAGTTCTCCCATGGGTTCCCCCAGCCATCGTAGTTCAATGGGTCGGCGACCCATGTTGCGAACGGCGTGATCGGCTGATTGTTGTTGGCTTGAATCTGCGTGATCAGTTGCCACAGCGAGTATTGATTGGTCCACAAGCCCGAACTGAGTTTCCACGAACCGGAGACGGCGATCAGCGAGCGTGTGGCCATCAATGGTCCACGGATGTCGAAGTTGCGCAGACGTTGCCGGCGGATGCGGTAGCTGACGGGGTTGGGACGGCTCGCTTCGCCCAAGACCGTCAGGCGGCGGTTGACCGTATCGACATCGACGATCGGGAACCAATTGCCGCTGTTCCCGTCCGCCAGCCAGATCGCGTGTGTGCCGGTCTCGCTGACGCTGGACAGGTCCGTGGTGGCGGGGAGTTGCACCTGGCTATACGGCTGCCGGATCGGAACGCTGGTGGCTTGTGTCCCCGATAGAGTCGACTCGGTGCCGGAAATCAGTTCGTAGCTGCCGTCTGTTTTGCTGACGGTGCCGGTGAGCAGCACGGCTCCATCCACCGACGCGCGATTGTCGGTATTCAACACGATGCTCTGAGCCACCACCGCCGGCAGGCGTGGAAACAGACTGCCGTTGGCGACGACCGCGCCGCCCGACGAGTCACGCCAATTCACGCTGGCGATGTTCAAGTTGCTGCCGCTGAACGTGAGCCTGCCGGAACAGACCAGCGTCCCTTGGATGACGACGTTATCGTCAAGCTGCAACGCGTTGTTGCGATAGAAGACTCCCAGCGGATTGCGCAGCGATGGCCGCAGCACGACATTGTTGAGCGAGTTGCTGCTGATCGCTTCGGCCGAATAGCTGAAGCCCCCTTGATAAAGCTGGTACGTCTTCCAGCCGTCAAAGTTGATCGAGGGAGTTGTCGGTGTGCTGGTGGCTGTGACCCGCGGAACGTTGAGCTTGGTCAGGTCCGCCACTTCGGCCGCCGTGAAGCTGGCGGCCATCGTGATCGAATCGCCGAACGGATGCGGATGCAGAAACGAGGTGGTGCCGCCGCTGCTCGTGGAGTACAGCGTGCCAGTCGATTGCAGAAACACATCGCGAATCGAGCTGTTCCACCTGGGGCCTTTGTAAACCGCGACCCCTTGCTTCAGCCAAGTCGGCCCGTCGAAGCACTGGCCAGGCTCCAGTGCCAGCGAGGGGCTGGTGCTGCCCCCTTCAGAGGCGAACAACGCATAGTTCTGAATCGTGTCGTAGCCCGCATTGCTGGCGAAGACATCGCTGGCTTGCGTGATGTCGGGTGCGAGAATCTGCCGGCCGGGGACGCGCGGTTGCAGTTCGATCCCGACTTCAACGATCTCGGTGACGAAGTCCAGCGGGTCGGTGAGCGACGCCCATTGGCCAGTCGAACGGATCAGCAATTGAAACGCCTGCCGCGTGGCAATCGCCGCGGTGTCCGCGCTGCTGGAGGACAGACCGTTGGTCGTCGAATCGAAGAACGCCGTACTGCCACTCAGCGACGTTCGACCTTGCCCGGTCGGATAGGCTGCTGGCGACGTCTGCCCGTCGATGGTGCGGAACTCGATCGTGTAGCTGGTGGTTCCCGTCTTGTCGCTGCCGAGCGTTCCGGACAGCGCCGTCGTCACACCACTCCAACCGGCCGACTGCAACTGGTTGAGCGTGATTGATGCTCCGGACTCAGCGGCTTGCCGAGCCATCTCGCGCCGATTGACGTTTTGCCGCACCTGCACGCCGCGCGATTGTGAACTGAGCGCGGCATACGTCAGCGCCATGCTCATGCTGATCGCGATCATCACGACGACCAGCGACACGCCGTGCCGTTTCGTCTGATCCGAGTGCGACCACCGGGGGGCTGACGCCCAATCGCATTCACTTTGGAAAGTAGCAGGCACATTCCATGTGCCGTCTGCCTGCGAAACGCCGACGGCACATGGAATGTACCTGCTACATTGCCGACAAGGTGAGTTCCATTTGGCTGACGCCGCCCCGCTCGACAATCGAGTTTGTTGTCTCATGCGGTCCTCTCAGAAATTCGGCATTGTGAGATTGGCGGGGTAGGACTGCACATCGCCGACGCTGACGGCCCCCGTGATCCAGGAGACCGTGATCAGAATGCTGCGTCGATTCGATCCGGTGTTCTCGACCAGCCAGATGACGGTGTCTTGCGTGCGCGCGGGGCCGGTGCCTCCCGACGGTGTGAATGTGAGATCGACGACCGACCCCTTCGACGTCTTTAACGCCGCCCCGCCGAGGACGACATGCGAACGATTCCGCCCTCCCGCGCCGGACGTATCAAGATCAATCGTGCTGCCGCTGCCAGCGTGCGCCAGAACGTTGACCATTCCCGGAGCGCTGCCGCTGACCGGGCTGGTCTGATACGAATTGTTGGTCAGGTTGAACGTCATCGCGAAGCTGGCGTTGTATTGCACCGCCGATTGCCGCGCCCCTCGAATGTCCGCCGCCAGACCGCGAGCCGTTGCTTCTAATGCCACCGCTCCACTCGCCGAACTCAGAGTTGGCACGATCACCGACGCCAGGATGCCGACGATCGTCACGACGATCAGCATCTCGACCAGCGTGAAGCCAGTACGTAGACCGCACACTCCGTGGGCGGAACGGAACCGATAGCTTCGGCGGTGAGGATTCAGGTCTTCAAGGCGATTGCAATTTGCAATTTGCAACTTGCAATCTGCACCCAGCCTCTCGCTGAAACCTGTCACACCAGTTCGACAATTACGGCTCATAGACGTACCTCAGGCTCGCCGAGCCAAAGAAGGGAATCGCCGAGACCGTATCGGAAGCGCGGACGATGCCGTCCGGCTCAACCTGCAATTCAATCTGTAACGTCACTTGTCGTATTCCCGACCGGTTGCCGAAGGTGCCTTGAGGCCAACTCAACTGCATCCAGGCTGTGGTCTGCGGCGCGGCCGAGGCCAGCTCGCTGTCGGTGGGAGTCAGCGTGAGCGTGAACCGCGCATTGCCAATCGACTGCGTGCTGGCGGCCGTGGCTGTGGAAGTGCTTGAGGAACTCGACGATTCGGACGGCACCGAGGCTCCATACATGGAAAATATGGACTCCGCGCCGCTCACGGGCGGCATGATCGGCGCAGCGACCGCACTGCTGGAGTTGCTCAACGATGACAGACGCAGCCGGTCGCACAATGGAATCTTCTCGGCCGCGTTGGAGGTCAGCAGGTTGGCCACCGTCGTCGCCAGATCGCTGGCCGCGAAATCGAACGCTGCCGTCTGGCCGGGGAATGCGACTTCAATCAATTGACTGGGGCTTTGGGCATCCCAGGTGTAGATCAACAACTCGCCCACCGTCGGCAACCGCTGCAACACGCCGTTCGCGGACATACCCCCCGATCGGCCGCCGGTCCACAGCACCAGCACATCCGGAATCTGATTCGTTCCCACCGGTCGCCGCACAACGGCCATCCCCACGCGCGTCGGTTGCCCAGCGAGGTCATACACCCCGGTCTGCGAAATCATGTACTCGATGCGCTCGACCGCCGCGCGAGCTTGCAGGTCGGAATCTTCGACTCCCTTCGTGTACGACCACGCCGAGTTCACCGCGTTCGACATCCCCGCCAGCACGACCGACATGATGCTCAGGATCGTCAGCGAGATCAGCAACTCGGCCAGAGTCATGCCGCGATGACTAATGCGGAATGTGGAGTGTGGAGTGTGGAGTGATGAACCCAATCCGCACTCCACACTCCGCATTCCGCATTGAAGATGTCTGCGCATGATCTCCCGCTCCTTCACGGTGACGGTGACACGGATGAGAAGACACGCACGACTTGAGCGACTGTCCGCGTCGAGTGATTCGCGGTGTAAGCCACGGACACGGTGACTCGGCGATGCGGCGTGTGCTGCGTGACCACGGTCCAGCCGCTCGCGCCCGACTGCAATCGCTCGACCAGCACCGACCGTGTGAAGCGACCAACGAAACTCGGTGCCGCCGCGAGCTCGGACGTCCGGCTGCCAGCCTTGCCCAGCATCATGTTCATGTACGCCACTCCGGCGTCCGCCGCGTCATCATTCCCCAGGACTTCTCCCGCCTTGGTGCGCGGCGGGCATTCGCTGAACTTGTCGTAGTCGTCGATCGTCGTGAACCAACTCCGCAGCGGAATCGGGTTCGGTGCGCTGGCCGTTCCCGTGGGAAACTTCGTGGCGGCGATTTCGTCGCTCAATTGCTCGGCCAGGCCTTGCCCGACCGAACGATAAATCGAATCGTTGCTGGATTGGACCGCACCGGCGACCGAGTTCAGCAAGGCCGCTCCCGCCAGAGACATCACCGCCATCGCGATCATCGACTCGGCATACGTGAAACCTCGGCGCAGGCGGCCGCTCAGCGCGATCAATCGTCGCGAGCAATGACCACGAACATCGCCGAGAGTCGTCACGATCTCCGCTCCGTTTCAACGGTAGCGCATGGAAAAAGGCGCGGCATGGTCCCCTCGAAGCTCCCAGCTTCCCATGCCGCGCCCGTAAAGTCGGTATCGTCCGTCCCGGAACCAGATGGGCGTCAGGGGCCGAACAGTCACCAGAAATCTAGGTCACGCCCCCAGACAGTCAAATCGCGGCCGGCATCTTTTGTCCGAACGCGGTAATCCTCGATCCTCGGACGTGAGACACTTCGAGTTTTGTCCTGCCCCATCCCGCTCGTGCGGGCTCGTCCGCCACCAGCTCGATCTGGCCCACCCTATCCAGTTTGTTCTGGCCCGCCCCCATCCAGCTCGTCTGGATGGAGCGAACGATGGCAAGCTAAAAGAAATCCATCATCGCAGTTCTCAGACCCCATCCGCCTCGTGCGGATGGTGAAGCAGATCACTCAGCGATGAACGGTCAAAAATCTGATTCACCATCCGCACGAGGCGGATGGGGTCTGGTCACTGCTCGCGGTGTTGTGGTTAGCCATCCATCTTTCGCTCCATCGACGCGAGGTCGATGGGGGCGATAGAACCCGTTGGCACCAGGATCATTCAATAAGGGAGAGCGAAGGACGATGAAGGCCGTGCAATTCGATCAGTTCGGTGAACCCGCCGATGTGCTGCGTATGCGGGACGTCGAACCTCCTCAGCCCAAGACCGGCGAGCTACTCGTGAGGATGTTGCTCAGTCCGGTGAATCCCTCAGACTTGATGACGATCCGCGGCGTGTATGGCAAACAGCCGAATCTCCCCTGCACGCCAGGATACGAAGGCGTTGGCGTTGTCGAAGCCAGCGGCGGCGGATTGCTCGGCAAGTTGCTGGTCGGCAAGCGAGTGGCGCTGCTCAACGGTATCAACGGAAATTGGCAGGAGCGGACAACGGTCGGCGCGAAGCAAGCCGTGCCGCTACCGAAGTCGCTTCCGTCCGAGCAAGGCGCGACGTTCTTTGTGAATCCGACTACGGCATTCGCCATGACTCAGCGAGTCCTCGCCGTGCCGGCGGGAGAATGGTTGATCCAAACAGCGGCCGCGTCGGAGCTCGGCAAGATGGTTGTGCGACTGGGACAGCGATTTGGTTTCAAAACGCTCAACGTCGTCCGCCGCGCCGAGCAAGCGGCAACCTTGAAGTCGCTGGGGGCCGAAACTGTCGTCGTGTTTGACCCCGCACAGCATTCGACCGACGACTTGCAGAACGAAGTGCAGCGTGCGACTGGCAAACGCGGAGTGCGCTTTGCGATTGATCCCGTCGGCGGAACAACCGGCTCGGCCATCGTGAAATGCTTGGCACCCGGCGGCCGCATGTTGGTCTATGGCACGCTGTCGCCGGAGCCTCTGAGTTTCTCGCCGCGCGACTTGATGACTCCGGGAGCGACCATCGCGGGCTTTTGGTTAGCTCGCTGGCTGCCGCAGCAAGGCTTGCTGGCCAAGATCAAACTGATCCGCACTGTCTCGCGGCTGATTCAAGAGGGCGTGCTGACTTCGCAGATCGGCGAAGTGTTTCCAATGGATCGGTTTGCCGATGCCGTCCGTGCGGCGGAATCGCCGGGACGATCGGGCAAGGTGCTGCTGCGAATGGGTGGCGAGCCCAAGTAGACCGGTCACTCCGTGACCGGAACATTTGAGTCACGGAGTGACTCGTCTACGTTCGTCAGCTTTCCCAATCCAACCGCAGGATGTGGCCGGAGCGCAGGCCGCACAGCAACCATTCGCCGAGCGGGTCGCAGATCACGCGCACGATCTCGTCATCGACTTCGGTGGCCCACAGCAGTTGGCCGTCCGAATCGAGCCAATACAGTTGCCGCTCCAACGTCGCAGCGGCGATCCGATCGGCGTTGAAGCTACATGAGACTCGGCAGACCGTCCCCTCGATCAAATACGAGTCCCCCGTCGAGCCGTCGCCGCCGAGCGATTGAATCCCCTGATTGAACCCCGCCATCAAAATCGTCTCGCCGTCTGCCGCCGCGCACATCTCGCCCAGTGACGTGAAACACTTCTCGCTCCAAAGTTGCTCGCCATTCAACCGGTGAGCACAGACTTGCCCGTAATCCGCCGCGCCGATCAGCACCGCCTCGCTGGCCAGGAATTGAATCCATTTCAGCGGTCGAATCGTGTCAAACACGGTGAGCTGCTCGCTTTGATCTCCCAGCACGAGATTTCCCCCATTCGCCAGACTGATCGCCGTCTGCCGGCCAAACGGTGCGAGCGCGATGCCCAGCGCCACCTCCGGCAATCCGACCGACCATTCTGCTTCGAGCTGCCCATTCAGCCGGAAGACTTTTCGCTCACCGACAATCGCCGCTCCGGCTGGATTCGAGTCCGACCACGCGACCGCTCGCACGCCGCGCAGACCACGCGACACCGTCAGTAACTGCCCACGCCGGTCGAGTCGATACAAGCCACCGGTCTCGTCCGCCGCCAGCACTTCGCCCGATTCACGACCCATGTCGAGCGCCACCAACGGAGCCTCCGTCGAAAACGCCCAACGCAACGTCGGCGGAATCCCTTGTCCTTCCTGCAACCAGCTTGGCGAATAAAAGCTCATGGTGAGCATGATAAAGGGGTCGGGCGTTCAAATTTCAAAATTGCCACGGCAATTTTGAAATTTGAACG
>CAMDEA010000177.1 GCA_945893045.1 Planctomyces sp. SH-PL62 | reverse complement strand
GCGATCGTGCAGGACGGCCCGCAAACGATCTATCTCAAGGACACCGACGGCGACGACAAGGCCGACATTCGCAAAGTGCTGATCACCGGCTGGGCACTCGGCGACACGCACGGCGGAGTGAGCAATTTTCAATACGGGCTCGACAACTGGTACTACGGGATGCAGGGCTATAACAACTCGAAGCCGGTGTTCGACGACGGCAAGAAGACTGGCGAGTCGTTCCGCATGGGCTTCTTTCGATTCAAGGTGGAAACGGCGAACGGTGGGCGTCAGCCCACTGGTGCATCGGACAATAACGCGAACAACCACCAGGGGGCTGACGCCCCCCGTTCGCCGGACGACGTTCGCGTCACCGACGTCGAATTCCTCCGCTCGACCAATAACAACACTTGGGGGCTGGGACTCAGCGAGGAAGGTCTGATCTTTGGCTCGACGGCGAACGGCAATCCCAGTGAGTTCCTGCCGATCCCGAATCGCTACTACGAGAAGGTGCGCGGCTGGTCGAGCAGCGTGCTTGGCGGCATCGCGGATCGGAACAAGATTGATCCATTCAGCGACAAGGTGCGGCAGGTCGATTGGCACGGCGGCTTCACGGCGGCGGCGGGGCATGCGGTCTACACGGCGCGAAGTTGGCCGAAGGAGTATTGGAACCGCACCGCGTTTGTTTGCGAACCGACCGGCAAGCTGGTCTCGACGTTCGTGCTGCGAGCCGATGGAGCCGGGTTCCGCTCGAACAATCCGTGGAACATCCTGGCGAGCGATGACGAGTGGAGCGCTCCGATCATGGCGGAGGTTGGTCCCGATGGTCAGCTCTGGGTGATCGACTGGTATAACATTATCGTGCAGCACAACCCGACGCCGGCCGGCTACAAGACCGGCAAGGGGAACGCTTACGAGATTGATCTGCGAGACAAGAAGCACGGCCGAATTTATCGCGTCGTCTGGAAGGGGGAAGACGGGCAGCCGATCATCCCGCCGAATCCGGATCTCTCGACCGTCGAAGGTCAATTGGATGCGTTGCAGACCGGCAACAAGCTGTGGCGATCGCACGCTCAACGGTTGATGGTGGAGAACAGGAACGCCGACGTGATTCAGGCGTTGATCGGATTGGCGAACGATCACGCGGAGGATGCGATCGGCCAGAGCAATGCCTTCAATCACGCGGTGTGGACGCTGCATGGTCGCGGGGCGTTGAACGGAACGAACTCCGATGCGACGAAGGCGATGATCGGAGCGTTGCGTCACAACTCAGCGGCGGGGCGGATCAATGCGCTGCGCGTGTTGCCTCGCGAGCCGAGGTCGATTGAGGAGATCGCCAAGAGCGGCATCTGTCAGGACAAAGATCCGCAGGTCCGACTGGCGGCGTTCCTGGCACTCTCCGAAATGCCGTCGCCGTCCCCCACCGCCGCGCAGGTTTTGGCCATCGCGGTCTCGCGCCCAGAGAATTCCAACGACCGCTGGCTGCGGGATGCGATCACGGCAGCGGCGGCCGTTCACGATCGGTATTTCTTGATCGCGCTCGCCAACTCGAACTTGGTCAAATCGCTGGTTGATCTCAACGACCCCGCGCGTGACATCACGCGCCGCGTGGCGGAACACTTTGGCCGCGGCGTTCCCGCCGATTCGATTGGCGAAGTGCTTCTCGCGAACGCGAAGCATCCGAGTTCGCCGGTGCTCGAAGACACGATCGCCGGCCTCGCCGCCGGCTGGCCGAAGAGCAAACCCGCGAAGCTCGATGAGGCTGCCGAGAAATCACTGCTCGACATTCTCAATCGGCTGGCTCCCGCGCAGCGCGGAACGCTGGTGAATCTGGCGGCTCGGCTGGGCAGCAAAGCTCTCGAAGCGCATGTCGCCGAGATCGCGCACGGCTTTCTGTCGGTCGCCTCGGACGACAAGGCGAAGGAGGCCGACCGCATCGCCGCCGCGAAACAGTTGGTGGAGTTCAAGAAGCTCGACGCCGACACGACCACGACGCTGGCCAAGTTGATCACGCCGCGCACATCCGCCGAGCTGGCGACCGGACTGGTCGAAGCGATCGGACTCAGCGAATCGCCAGAGGCGGGCGAAACGTTGATCGCAAGCTGGCCCACGCTGACACCGACCGTGCGGCAGACAGCGATGCGAGGCATCCTCGCGCGAGCCGATTGGACGAAGCAACTCATCGCCGCGGTGGAAGCGGGTGACGTGCAACTGACCGACTTGTCGCTCGAACAAAAGCAGGCGCTCGCCACGCATCCGGATAAAGAACTCGCGGCTCGCGTGAAGCCGCTGCTGGCCAGAGGAGGCGGGCTGCCGAATCCCGATCGGCAGAAGGTCATCGATGAGTTAATGCCGACCATCGAGACAGCCGGCGACGTGCCGAACGGCAAAGCGGTCTTCAAGAAGACCTGCGCGAAGTGTCACACGCACTCTGGCGAAGGAACGAAAATCGGCCCGGACCTGACCGGCATGGCGGTGCATCCGAAGCATGAACTCATCATCCACATTCTCGATCCCAGCCGCAGCGTCGAAGGCAACTTCCGCATCTACACCGTGCAGACCGACGATGGCAAAGTCTTTAACGGCTTGTTGGCCTCGGAGTCGAAGACGGCGATTGAACTGATCGACGTCGAAGCCAAGAAGCACACGATCCTCCGTGAGAACATTGAGGAACTGATCGCGTCGAAGAAATCGCTGATGCCTGAAGGAGTCGAGAAGCTGCACACGCCAACGGAACTTCGCGACCTGCTGGAGTTCCTGACCGCGCGCGGCAAGTATTTGCCGATCCCGATCGAAAAAGTGGCGACGATCGTCAGTACCAAGGGGATGTTCAACAGCGAAGATGCGAATGTCGAACGGCTGATCTTCCCGGATTGGAAGCCCAAGATCTTCGAGGGCGTCCCATTCGTGCTGATCGATCCCAACGGCGACAAGACTCCAAACGTCATCATGCTCAACGGCTCGGCCGGCAACATTCCGCCAAAGATGCCGAAGTCCGTGACGCTGCCGTGTAACTCGCCGGCCAAGGCGATTCACTTCCTCGGCGGCATCAGTGGCTGGGGCTGGCCCGCATCCGAAAAGGGAACGACCTGCCTGATCGTCCGGCTCAAATACGCCGACGGCCAGACCGAAGATCACGCGCTGAAAAACGGCGAACACTTTGCCGATTACATCCGCCGTGTCGATGTCCCGCAATCGAAATTCGCATTCGCATTGCGAGGCCAACAAGCCCGCTACTTCGCGGTGATCCCGCAGCGAGCCGACAAGATCGAGACCATCGAACTCGTCAAAGGCTCGGCCCGCGACGTGACCTCGCCGGTGATCATGGGCATCACGGTCGAGACTCTGTCCGCCGAGCACAAATGACACAAATGATAGGATGCGTCGCGAAGGGAGCAGGCAAAGTCCAGGGGTCCAAAGTTCATATTGTCGTCACCCAGGAGTCGCACGATGAATCCGACGTTGTTGCGGGACGCCACGGTTCAAGACATTCAATTGGAGCTACTGCGACGGGCAAAATGGAACGCTTTGGATGGCGAGCGGGTCGTGGACAGTCTGTTGCAGCATCGTGATCTCTGGATCGCCGCGCTGTTGGATCGACCGGGAGTTCCCAACTACTCCGAACCAAGTCATCTACTCATGATGGGGTTGATCAAACTGCGGGATCTCCCGGACAACTTTTGGAAAGCCGACACGCTTTACTTGCTCACAGAGACCAGCGACCAAGCGGCCCGATTAGCGAGCATCATCGAATTGGAAGACTGGGGCGGCGAGGTCCACCTGCATGACGATCGCGTGGCCATTGATCGAGCGTTAGGCACCGGTCGGGATGACTATGGGCTGATCTCCATCTGGTGGGATTAGATTGAACTGGAAAGACTCAGCCATGATGTCGTCCTCACGGCGGCGCTCCATTGCGAGCCGCTGCGTGATCCTGCCGATAATCCTGATCAACATGTGTTTCGGACAAGAGGCTCGCGTTGTCCCGCAGCCGGCGTTCGTGCCGAAGATCACGATCAGCCAGGAGACGACGTGGGCCACCGAACCGCTCGATGAGCGGGGCTTCGTTGATTACTTCGCGGTGATCAATCGGCGGTTTAGCGTGGGGGTCACTCCGGAAAACAATTCGGTCGTGCCGCTGTATCGAGCCTTGGGGCCAAAGCCGGATGGGACTCGGCAACCGGAGGAGTTCTTTCGGCTGTTGGGGATGCCAGTTCCTCCGGACGACGGCAAGTATTACTCAGCGCTGCGTGAAGGCTTGCCGGAGACGACGTACCAGGCACCGTGGAAGAGTGCCGACTTTCCGTGGATCGTGGCTTGGTTTCGTTCGCAGGAGGAGCAACTCAATGCGGTCGTCGAGGCGACCGAGCGGACGGAATACTTCTCGCCGCTGGTGAACGGCCCCGACGAACCGCTGATGATGGTGCTGTTGCCGGGCATTCAACGGTCGCGAGATTTTGCGCGAGCGTTGGTCGCGCGGGCCATGTGGAAGCTCGGCGAAGGGAGCCGCTTCGATGCTTGGCGCGATCTGATCGCGACTCATCGGCTGGGGCGATTGGTGGGACGTGGACCGACGGGGATTGAAGGACTGGTGGGAGCGGCGATCGAACGGCAGGCGATTGAGGGGGAACTGCGATTGATCTCGGAAACGCAGCCTCCGGCCAAGCAGGTCGCGTTGTTCCTCCGGCAACTGCAACGCCTGCCGTCGCGCGGTTCGTTCGCCGACAAGATCGACTCGTGCGAACGAGCGATCTATTTGGACGCTTACATCCGATTGGCACGGCGTCGCCTGACGTTTGAGGAGGCCGTCGACGGCCCTGCGTTCGAGGATGTTTCCTTTCGTCCCTTGGTGGAAGAGGCGTTGATCCGGGAGATCGATTGGGACGCCGTGCTGTGCTCGTGCAATCGTTGGTTTGATCGCTTGGTGGCTGTCTCACATCTGAAGTCCGCCAACGAGCGGCGTAACGCCATGCGTGAACTGAACGAAGACCTGTTGAAGCTCACGCAAAACAGAAAGCAGAAGTACGCGTGGCTGGTGGTGCTCGCCGAACCATCGACTCGCACACAGTTCACCGCAGACTTGCTGGTGTCTCGGTTTTTGCCGAACGTGCAACATCTTTTTCGACACGAAGACCGAGTGATCCAGAAGACCCGCAATCTGGAACTGGCCTTCGCCTTGTCGGCCTGGCGTGGAGATCACGATTCGTACCCGAAGACTCTGGCCGAACTCGCTCCGAAATACTTGGAGTCCCTTCCGCTCGACCTCTTTACCGATCAACCATTGCGCTACGAACGCACGGCCGACGGCTACCGCCTCTACAGCTTTGGCCCGAATGGCACCGACGACGAAGGCCGAGGCGAGGACGATCTGCCGCGTGGCGATGATCTTGCCGTCCAGATGCCCATGCCGTTGCGAAAGCCCTGAGCCGTACTCCCTGCCGAATCGACACGAATCTGAAAGGAAAGTGAACCATGATGTCTGCTCGTCGCATTCGTTTCTGTTTGTTGGCGTTTGTCGTGAGTTGGTTGGCCAATGTGGCAGCGGCTCAAGAGTGGTCGCGGTTTCGTGGTCCGAACGGCAGTGGGGTGAGCGATGCCAAAACGATCCCTGTGAAATGGACCGACGCCGAGATTCGCTGGAAGGCGAAGCTGCCGGGAGAAGGGATCTCTTCGCCGGTGATGTGGGGCGAGAAGATCTTCGTGACGGCGGCGGAGCCGGACATCGGCCAGCGGCATTTGATCTGCCTCCGCGCGACGGACGGCCAGGAACTCTGGCGGAAATCGGAAGCGTTCCGCGTCTACAAGAAGCACAAGGTCAACTCCTTTGCGACGTGTACTCCGGCCGTCGATGCCGAGCGGGTCTACACGGTCTGGCAATCGGCCGAGTCATCCGCATTTCTAGCGTTCAGTCACGACGGAGCGCCGGTTTGGAAGTTTGAACTCGATCCGTTTTCCGAGGGCCACGGCGGCGGTATCTCGCCGATCGTGTGGAACGAACTTGTGGTGTTGGCGTGCGACCAGCAGGGGCCGAGCTACCTCGTGGCGGTGGACCGTCGCACGGGCGAGCAACGCTGGAAGACGCCGCGACGCAGCAAGCGCGCGGGTTATTCCACGCCGTGCGTTTATCAAGTCCCTGGCCGGCCGGACGAGCTCATCTTCACCGCCTGGGAGCACGGCATCACGGGACTCGATCCGCTGACCGGTGAGGTGCGTTGGGAAGTCGATTGCTTCGGCAAACAGACCGAGCGTGCGATCGCGTCGCCGATCGTGGCCGGGGACGTGATCTTCGGCACCTGCGGCTTCGTCACCTCCGACAAGCATTGCGTGGCGGTTCGTCCGCATGACTCCGACGGCAAGTCCGAAGCGCAGGAACTCTTTCGTATCGAGAAGACGGCTCCGCACTTGCCGACTCCACTCGCTTACAACGGCCGTTTGTTTCTGTGGACGGAGAAAGGTCTCGTGACCAGCGCGAAGCTCGACAACGGCGAAGTGGTTACGACCAAACGCATCGGTGGGAATTACTCCGCCTCGCCCGTGTGCATCGACGGCAAACTGTACGCCGTCAGCGACGACGGCGAGGTCGTGGTGCTGACCGCGGATGACTCGCTGGAAGAACTCGCCCGCAACTCGCTGAAGGAGTCCAGCAGCGCGACGCCCGCTGTGTCGGGAGGCCGCTTGTACCTCCGCACTAAGGGCCGATTACTGTGCATCGGGCGCACGCCGTGATTCCGCTCGTGGGTTCGTTTCGTAGGACGGACAATCCTGTCCGTCCAAACGAGTGGCGGACAAGATTGTCCGCCCTACGAAATCTTCAATCCGGCCAACTCCCCGTGATTCGCTCGCTGAAGCACTTCTCTGAAACGAAAACTCATGAACGTCTACGAATCGCTGGGAGTCACTCCCGTCATCAATGCGCTGGGAACTTTCACCCGCGTGGGAGGCAGCCTGATGCCGCCCGAAGTTCTGCGGAGCATGCAGGACGCCGCCGGCAGCTTTGTCTGCATGGAAGAATTGCAGCATGCCGCCGGGAAAGTCATCGCCGGGCTGACGGGTTCCGAGGCGGCCTATGTGACCTCCGGAGCACAGGCCGCGCTGGTTCTTTCCGTCGCCGCCTGCATCACCGGACTGGATGCCGCGAAGATGGACCGGCTCCCCGAAACGACCGGTCTGCGAAACCAAGTCGTCATGGCTCGGCTGCACCGCAATCACTACGACCACGCCATCGAAGCAGCCGGTGGCCGGATCGTCGAAGTGGGCAGCGATCGCGAGTGCCAACCAGAAGATCTCGCCGCGGCGTTCAATGATCTCACGGCGGCGATTCTGTATCTGCCCGGATTCGAAGACCGCTTGGCATTGGCCGACGTCGTGTCCGTCGCGCGGCGTCATCACATCCCCGTCATCGTCGACGCAGCCGGACGTTGCGATGAACCACGCAATCTGACGCGCTTCGTGGCGGACGGAGCGGATCTCGTCTGTTTCAGCGGAGGCAAATACATCTGCGGTCCGCAGGCTTCGGGCTTTGTCTGTGGACGGCGCGACTTGATCTCGGCGATTGCCTGGCAACATCTCGATATGGACTTCACCCCCGGTGTGTGGACGGCACCTCCTGAGTTACTGTCGGCCGATCAGCTCGCATTCATCCCGCGACAGGGGATCGGTCGCGGGTACAAAGCCGGCAAGGAAGAAATCATCGGCCTGCTCACCGCGCTGCGACTCTACATGGAGCGCGATCACGTTGCTGAGAAACAGAATTGTCTCCGCAAGCTGCAGTCGATCTGTGACGGACTGCGCGGAGTCGCGCACGTCACGGCGGAAATCATTCCGGCGAATCCGGTTCGCGGCGGTTTTCCGTTGGCCCGCATCGCCATTGATCGCGAGTCGCTCGGTCTCTCCGGCTACGACTTCATCCGGGCACTCATCCAAGGCCGACCGTCGATTCATCCCGGAGAACGGGAGCTGGACCGCGGGGCCGTCGTCATTCATCCGTTCGGTCTGCAAGAAGGCGACGAACAGATCATCGTGCAGCGAGTCCAAGAGATCGTTGGTCCCCATGCCCCCGCGTAATCCGCGTCACAGAAATTCGCGGCGCGCTGTCTATGCCAGCAGCGGCATCAAGACCTTCGCGTCGTAGACGTCGGTCAAGCGTTCGTCGCGGCCGTGGACGTTGTAGGTGACGCGCTTGTGGTCGAGGCCAAGCTGGTGCAGGATCGTGGCGTGGATATCGGCGACCATGACCCGGTTCTCGACGGCGTGATAGCCGAGTTCATCCGTCGCGCCGTAGGCTTGGCCTCCCTTGATGCCGCCGCCGGCGAGCCACATTGAGAAGCCTTGCTTGTGATGGTCGCGGCCGTCGCCCGATTGGCTGACGGGCGTGCGGCCGAACTCGCCGCCCCAGACAACGAGCGTGCTGTCGAGCAACCCGCGCTGCTTGAGGTCTTTCAAGAGTGCGGCGGCTGGCTGATCCGTTTGTTCGCAACAACTTCTCGTGCCGTTGGCGTTGTTGGCGTGCGTGTCCCAGATTTGGCTCTCGACGAAGATTTGGATGTAACGGACTCCCCGTTCAACCAACCGCCGAGCAATCAAGCAGCGTCGTCCGTAGCTGTCGGTCTTGGTTTGGCCGAGCCCGTAGGCCGCTTGTGTCTCGGCGGATTCTTCGGCGAGGTTCAACGCGGCTCCGGCAGAAAGTTGCATCCGCGCGGCCAACTCATAGCTGGCGATGCGCGCCTCCAAATCCGGGGCGATGCGCGGTTGCCGAGCGAGATGCTCGTCGTTGAGTTGCCGCAGCAGGTCACGACGCAATCGCTGCGTGTTGTCCGAGACGGCGCTCGGCGGTTGCAGGTACAGCACCGGAGTTCCCGTGTTGCGGAAGTGGACTCCTTGATAACGGGGCGGCAGGAAACCGCTCGACCAATTTCGAGTCCCATCCGTCGGCAAGCCGTTGTCGTTGCGGAGCACGACATACGCTGGCAGATTTTGGTTCTCGCTGCCGAGCGCGTAGCTGACCCAGGCACCGATCGTCGGTCGGCCGGTGACAATGCGACCGGTGTGAATTTGCCAAAGAGCCTGTTCGTGGTTGTTGTGTTCGCAGTGCATCGAGCGGATGACGGCGATGTCATCGGCGCAGGTCGCCGTGTGCGGCAAGAGTTCGCTGTACTCGACGCCGCATTCGCCATGCGGCCGAAACTTGAACGGGCTGCCCAGCAGATTGCCGTGAGCGGAAATCTTCACGAGGTCCGTGAAGTACTTCGGCATCGGCTTGCCATCTTGCTTATTGAGCTCCGTTTTTGGATCCAGCAGGTCCATGTGACTAGGACCACCATGTTGAAAAAGCTGAATGACGGCCTTGGCTCGCGGAGCAAAATGAAACCCGCCGTTGAGGTCGCTTGAACCTTCCGCCCGCGCGGCTTCTTCGCAAAGCATTCCGCCCAGCGCGATCCCGGCGAAGCCAGACGCGGTGCGAGTAAACAGATCGCGGCGGGAGACGACATCCGCGAAACAAGTGGGGTCAGTTGGGTAGACCATCATTCGATCCTCAGTTCAATGCACGTAGACGAACTCATTGCTGTTGAGCAGCACGAGAGCGACTTGCCGCCACGCGGCTTTCAGGGCGGCGTCTTTGTCAGCGTCGGTTAGGTTGGGCTTGTTCGCCAGTTGTTCTCGCGAAAGTTCCGAGAGCGTTCGCACGATGCGATCGGTTTCGGTGGCGGATGGCTCGCGAGTGAACAGCGATCGGAACGCGAAGCGGATTCGATCAGGTTCGGTAGCCGCAACCGACCAGATGCGCTCGGTCAGACCGCCGGCGGCACGATCGGACATCGGCCCATGCAGCATCGCAAGCGCTTGCAGCGGGACGGTCGAGACGGTGCGTTCCGGGCAATTCACTTCCATCAATGGAGTGTCGAAGAGTTCCAGCATCGTGAGATGCTGACTGCGGCGCACGATTTGATAGATCGAACGACGGCGGCCCAGCTCATCCTCGGTGTCGATGACCGAGCCGTCCCCTTGCGCGGCGACGTTCGCCCACTTGCCGAATTGCGTCGGGGTCAGCCGCGCGGAAACCGTCAGCAAACTGTCGCGCACGACTTCCCCTTGATGCCGCTTCGGCGACCAGGCACCCAGCAGGATGTTGTTGGGATCGAGTTGCTGCTTCAGCGCGTCGGCGTCGGCCGATTGTCGATACGCGGCGGAGGTAACGATCAGGCGATGCAGACGCTTTTGAGTCCAACGTAGACCGGTCACTCCGTGACCGGAATTCGGGTCACGGAGTGACCCGTCTACGCTGACGAATTCTGTCGCCAGCCAATCGAGCAATTCGGGATGCGTCGGCTTCACGCCGCTGCGGCCGAAGTTGGCGAGAGTCGGAACGATGCCTCGGCCGAAGTGTGCGGCCCACAGTCGATTCACATGCACGCGAGCCAGCAACGGATGCTCCGGCGCTGTCAGCCAACGTGCGAGTGCCGTCCGACGACCGGAAGTTTTGTAGCTCACTTGCGGCGCGAGTTGGAACCCGGCGGGCGCGAGCACCTCGACCACGCCAGGAGCGACTTCCGCTCCGAGTTTGTTGTAGTCGCCACGCCGCAGGATGTGGCCGACGGCGGCTTTCTCGTCGATGTCCACCAGTCCGCGAATGCGTGTGATCGTCTTCTTGAGTGCTTGCTCAGCAGCGATGGCGGCATTGAGCTTGCCACTGTCTTCTCGGTACTCGTCGAACTTCTTGGCGAGATCGGCCTCGCTGAGCGAGACGGTTGCGACGCCGTGCTGTTCGATGAGTTGTTTCTGTTCGGCGTTCCGTTTCGCGGGTTCGACGATCAGCGCGGCGATGAGCTTGTCTTGGGTTGGGATATCGGCCATCGGCTTTCGGCCATCAGCCATCGGCCGGACAAGTACGCGGCGACGGAATCGGAGCGTTAGTTCGTTGAGCGAGGCCGTGAGCGCGGCGATGCGGGCGTCGGCCAGTTTGTTGTGTTCGTTGATGCGAGCCTCTTCCGACTCACTGGCGAACGGAATCCCGCGCACTTCCGACGGCTGCCAACGAGCGGGATCGAGCGCCCCGCCGAAGACCGCTTGCAGCGAGTAATAGTCGCGCTGTGAAATCGGATCGAACTTGTGCTGATGACAGCGAGCACAATGCACGGTCAGGCCGAGGAACGTCGAGCCGACAATCTGCATCGTGTCGGCCAGCACTTGATGGACTTCGTTCGGTTCGATGTAGCCGGGATACGTCGGATCGAGCGCGGTTCGTAGGAAACCGGTCGCAACGAGTTGATCGTAAATCTCCGGAGTGATTTCGTCGGCACGCCGCCAGTCGTTGAGTTCGTCTCCCGCCAACTGCTGCGTCACGAATTGGTCATACGGCAGATCGCTGTTGAGCGTCCGAATCACCCAATCGCGATACCGCCACGCCTCCGGCCGCAGCCGATCCGCCGCGAGATAGCCGTCCGAGTCCGCATACCCCGCGATGTCGAGCCACTGCCGGCCCCAGCGCTCGCCAAAGCGCGGCGACGCAAGCAGCCGGTCCACAACTTTTTCATAGGCATCAGGCGACTCGTCGGCGAGGAAGTCATCCAATTCTTCAATCGTCGGCGGCAGGCCGAGCAAATCGAAAGTCACTCGCCGTAACAGCACAGACTTGGAGGCTTCGGCGTTGAAAGACAGGCCCTTCTCGGCCAACTTGGCGAGCACGAAGGCATCAATGGAATTTGAGATTTCAAATTTGAGATTTGAGATTTGAGATTTCAAGTCTGCGAGACGCGGAACTGGCGGCTTTTTCGGCGGCTGGAAAGCCCAGTACGCGCGGTCTTCTTCGGACAAGCGGCTGGCTTGTTCGGCTTCGTCGATCGGCGTTTCTTTTTCGGCGACGGTCTTCGCTCCGGTCGCGATCCAGCGTCGCAACAGAGCCTTCTGTTTATCATCGAGCCGGCCTTCGTCCTTCGGCGGCATCTCGTCAGCCATGATCTTTTGGATGAGCAAGCTGTCGTCCGGCTTCTCCACGACGAACCCCGCGCCGCTGTCACCGCCCTTGAGGACTAAAAACCTGCGCCGCAGATCCAAGCCCGCTTCGAGCTTTCCGTCGCCATGACACTTGAGGCAGCGTGTTGCCAGGATCGGAGCGATGTCGGATTCAAACTTCGGGACGGGCGTTTCTTCAGCGACGGCGTTGTTTGAAACGACGCTCACACCGAATCCACTCAGCAACACCACGAACAACGAAAACCACAGACGCATCGTCATCGCCCCTTCCTCGCAGAACCGCGATCCGGAAACGGCATCAGTTTGTCCGGAGCCGCCTTACAGCGGAAGCGCAAAGGCGGATTCGTAGTCCTGGTGCCCGTTTTGTGTCTCTTTGTGTTTGTTGTGGCGATCACAGCGAATCGGCTGAACCGTCTGGCTCATAAGACCAACCACACTTCGGGCATGTCGTTTCCGTCTCGCTCATAATCGCGTCGCAGGCCAGGCAGCGAGTCGTTTCGACTTGTTCTGGCACCGCAACTGCATCGGAAGCCAATGCAATTCCCAAACAAGCGGCTGAAGCTGCAACAAGAAACGGCGGCTCGGTGAGTTTTAATCCGGGTTCCGAATGTTCGCCGTGGTCTGTTTGGCCGATGATCTCTCTCGCGGCTGCGAGTTGCGATTCCTCGACCATGAGGCGCGGGGCGGACGCCCAGCCACAGGGGATTCCTCCGACGGCACCCTGCAGTGATTCGTTCTCGATCAAGACGCGAATTCCGGCGTCCTCTAAGGCCAATCGGATGGCATGCGCCGGCATCGGATTGGACGCACGATATGCCTCCACGAATTTGGGTTCGGCGAGTGGCATGGGGGAATCTCCTCTTCAACGTAGTTCGCTCATCAACGCCAAAGTATTGCCGTCGACGTCGCGAAAGAAAGCCATCCAGAGTTCGTGATCGGGCATCTTGGCGACCAAGTGTGGCGGGGCAACGAACTCGACGCCGCGAGCGGCCAGCGTTTGATGCGTCTCGCGGAGGTCGGGGACTTTGAAATACAGGATCGAACTGGGGTGATCGAACTCCGGCTTCTCTGGAATACCGAGCATCAGCCGCACACCGCCGCAGTCGAAGAACGCCATCTTCGGCATCTCGAACAGCAGCCGCAGGCCGAGCGAGTCGCGATAGAACGTGACCGCTTTCGGGACGTCATGCACGATGATCGCGATTTGGCCGATCTGGCTATGGCTGAGGTCACTCATCGCAAGTCTCTCGTTCTTGAGCCGTGAGTTTCGGGCGATCTCCGGTCAGCTTATGCTGCTGGCCGACGTTCGGTGAGGGTGCCGAGCGAAATTTTACTCATTCCAGGAGAGTCGCATCATGAAGTTGAATTCATTGTCCGCGTGGGGCCTCGTGCTGAGCGTGTTGCTGGCCGTCGTCGCCTTGCGATCCAACCCCACTATTGGCGAGGAACAGAAAATGGCCGGAGTCTTTGAACTGCGAACCTATACCACTCTGGAAGGCCGCTTGCCGAATTTGAATGCTCGGTTCAAGAACCACACCATGAAGTTGTTCGAGAAGCATGGGATGAAGAACGTCATGTACTGGACGCCGACCGATGAGAAGACGGCGAACAACACGTTGATCTACGTCATCTGGCACGCCAGCCCCGAAGCGGCCAAGAAATCGTGGGACGGCTTTCGTGCCGATCCGGATTGGGCCAAGGCTCGCGATGAGTCCGAGAAAGACGGCAAGATCGTGGCCAAGGTCGAATCGGTCTACATGAAGGCGACGGAGTATTCGCCGAAGCCGTGAGGAATGAGTTCGTAGCTCGGACGCCTACGTCCGAGCTGACCGGACGTGGGCGTCCGGTCTACGATAACTCGGCGACGAAATGAATCTGCCGGGCGACCTCGCGGAAGCCAAGCGATGTGTAGAGGTGCTCGCCGATCGCGTTTTGCACCAGCGTTTCAATTTTGGCGTGAGTCAGTCCATTCTCGCGAAAGTGTTGCAAGGCGAACTCGATCAATTTGCGTCCCAAGCCTTGGCCTCGGACGTCGGCTTCCAGCGAGAGGTTGGGGATATGACCGATCCCCGCCTCGCGGTCTTGCCAGGTCGAAATAAAACCCACGATGCGGCCGTCGATTTCGGCGACGAAGATGCCGCTCGGTTCGCGAGCGGCGTCTTCGTCCAAGTGCCGAGCCTTCCGCCATTGCCAGTCGTGATCGTGAATGATTCCGAAGAGTTTCTGCATCCCCTGGTCAATCGACACGCCGTCGAACGCGGCCACCATGATCCGCTTGAGCGTGGGTAAATCGTCGGGCTGAAAAGGGCGAATGAGCATGGCGGTTGTCCGTTGTTCGTCGTGCATCAAAGCGTATCATCTGGCATCCTCGGATCGCAGCCACTGACCACAGATTCGAATCATGATCGCCTCCGCTCTGCTGACCGCTGAATCGTTTGAAGACGCGCGCTACGACCTGCCCGAAGGGGGCCAGTGGATCGAACTCGTGCGCGGCCGTGTCGAAATTCTGACGCCGCCGGAAGAAGAGCATCGGATCGCCGTACTGAATCTGTCGAAGGCATTGGCCGAGTATTTGAATGAGCATCGCGAAGGCTATCCCTGCTTTGAATTGGGGCTGCTGGTGAAGCGCGGCCCCGATACCGTTCGATTCCCGGCGATCAGCTATTTCCTGGGGGGTGAGTTCTTCGGTGAGACGGACAAGTCCATCACGGAGACTCGGCCGGCGCTGATTGTCGAGGTCATGTCTTCCAATGACCGCCGCCATTCGCTCAGCGATCGCGTGTTCGATTACACGAACTGGGGCGTCGAGGTGTTGTGGATTGTCGATCCGCTCGAAAAGGCGGTGCATACGATCCGTCCCGGCTATGCGAACAAACGAGTTCGCGAAGACGAAACGCTGACGGGCAGCCTGTCGTGGCGAC
>CAMDEA010000176.1 GCA_945893045.1 Planctomyces sp. SH-PL62 | reverse complement strand
CCTGCTCCCGAACCGCTGGCATCAACAACTCGGATTTCACTTGTGGGACATCATCCATGATCGACTCCAGAAAGAGGTTCCGAACATTTTCAACCTCATTCTGACAACTCTGTATTCATCGCGCCAGGCAAAATTGGCACACCCCTTCGTGGAATCCCATCGAGAAAGTGTGCAGCGGCTGACCGACGCGAGACGCATCGGCCACAATCATGCTCGAATCGAGGCCGCCACTGAGAAACGCTCCGACTGGCACGTCGGCGATCAGGTGCGCTTGCACCGTCTCGCGCAGCTTCGATGAAACCGCCTCACGCCAATCGCCGAGCGACAGACTCTCGTCGGGTGCAAAATTCAGTTGCCAATAGCGCTTCGTGGAGAACGACCAGCGGTCGGCATCGACACTCAGGAGATGGCCGGGAAGCAGCTTCTCAACGCCACGAAAGATCGTGCTCGCGCCGGGGATCATGCCGTAGGTGAAATATTCGTCGATCGCCGGAGCGGACACATCACGCGGCACGGACGGATGCGCAAGCACGGCCTTCAATTCAGAGCCGAAGACCAGCCACTCGTGATTGCGAAAGAAATACAGCGGCTTGATGCCGACTCGGTCGCGAGCCAGCAACAGGCGTCGTCGTCGGCTGTCCCAGATGGCGAACGCGAACATGCCGCGCAGCCGCGTGACCATCTCGCCGCCGAACTCCTCGTAAAGATGCACGAGCACTTCGGTGTCGCTCTGCGTCCGGAAGACGTGACCCCGTTGTTCGAGGTCGCGGCGCAGTTCGCGGTAGTTGTAGATCTCGCCATTGAAGACAACTTGAACGCTGTCATCCTCGTTGCCGAGCGGCTGCCGGCCCCCTTCGAGGTCGATGATCGACAGCCGGCGATGAGCCAATCCGACGCCGTCACCGAACCACGCTCCGCTGCCGTCCGGCCCACGATGCGCGATCGTGTCCGACATCCGCCGCAAAAGCTGCGAATGAGACGGTTGCTGCCGATCAGCGTGAAGATAGCCGGCGATGCCACACATGTTAGAGATTGAGGGTTGAGGGTTGAGGGTGCAGGGTTGGTCCGGCCGAAAGCCGAGAGCCGAGAGCCGATGGCCGTCGATCCAAATCCTGTGATTCATCCGCATTCCGAAAGCGCACGATCCGAGCGGGCACACCGACCGCGATCGCAAAATCGGGAATCGGTTTCGTCACCACCGAGCCGGCTCCGATGACACAATGTTTGCCAACCGACGCCGCGATCACCGCTCGCTCGCCGATCCACGAGTCGCGGCCGATACGAACGGGAACGAAGACTCCGGGCTGCTCGCGGATCGGCACATCGAGGCGTTCGATGCCGTGTTGTTGCGAGCCGTTCATCACCGACACGTGCGATGCCAGCAAGACGTCGTCTTCGAGTTCGATTTCGCCCAATGAACAATTCGCGCCGACATAAACTCGGTCGCCGATGCGCGCGGTCGGATGAGACAGGATCGTGCCGAACGTCAGACAACTATCTGTCCCGCAACGGGGCAGAACCAACCGATAGAAAGCGCGCCTCAAGAACACGCCGCTCAGACCGGGAGCCAGCGCGAACAACTGCGACCATCCCGCGAAGCCGCGCTCCGGCCCGCAGAGCCGGATGCCGGCCCGACACAGCGCCGCCGCCGGCAACACGACGAGCGTGGCGATCAACTCGACGAGTTGTTTGACGAAGCGTTTCATGTCAGACCAATGAATTTGGCGAGCCGGAGAGCGTTAGCTCCCGGACATCGCGCGAATCCGTCCGGGAGCTAACGCTCTCCGGCTCGCTGAGATCAGATATTCCAAACAATTCTGCCGCCTGTTGGCTGAGCGCGGTCCAATCAAAATGTTCGACGACCCAGGCACGACCGGAGCGGCCCATCTGATCGAGCCGGTCGCGGTCCAGCAGCAGTTGAATCAGTCGCAATGCCAACTGGTCCGGGGTGTCGCAGTTGACGACTTCGCCGGTCTCGCCCAGTGACATCGTCTCGGCCGTGCCGCCGGAGTCTCCGGCCAGCACGGGGCGACCGCAGGCTTGCGATTCCAGCAGCACCATTCCGAAGCCCTCGATGTCCGTCCCGACTTGCCGATTCGCCAAGACGAACAAGTCGGCCTGTTGATACGCCTGACGAAGCTGCTCGTCACTGAGCTTGCCGTGAAACAAGACGTGATTCTGCTGGCCCTCGGATGCGACGAGCCGTTGCAGCGGTTCGAGTTCCTCACCGCTGCCGACGATCGCGAACAGCACATCGGGAACCGCTTCGCGCACCTGGCTGAGTGCGCGAATCATCATGTCGTGCCCTTTGCGTTTTTGCAGACGCCCGACCGTCAACAGCACGGGCCGATCTCCCCAGCCGAGCGCTTTGCGAACGTTGGCGTCTCGCGCGGCGGGGACGAAGTAATTCGTATCGCAGCCGGGATGCAGCAGCTTCACACGTTCGGCCGGCAGCCCCCATTGTTCGGTCGCGATGCGCGCACTGTTCCGGCTGTTGGCGATGATCGAGCTGACGGAGTTCATCACCTGCCGAGTCATCCAGCGGAGTTGGCGGCTCGAAAGCACGCCGTCAGCCGCTCCCAAAGAGACCGCATTCGCGTCCTCGCCGTGGACGTAACACGAGAACGGAACCCCGTCGAGCTTATTGAGCATCAGGGCCACGAAGCCGCAGGGCAAACAGCGCCCGCAATGAATGCGGTCGATGCCCCGTTCGCGCACGATCTGACGAATGGCTCGAAACAATCGCCAGTAGCCGGACAACCCGGCCCACGAGGCCAAACCCCAGTCCGGCAACGTCAGCGGAAGCCGCACCACGTCGAGGTCGTGCGTCTGATCAAATTCGAGAGCCTCCGGATCGGTCCCCGCCACGATCGTGAATTGGTCGCGCGGCAGACGAGTGTAAATCTCCCAAAACCAGCGGCCGCTGCCACCGGTTTGAGGCGGGAAGATCTCCGTGAGAAGCAGTGTTTTCATCGGTCGGATTCCAGAGTTCCGAAACAAGAGCCGCGCCAAGCCTGCACTATTCTCTGGCCAGATTTGCCACGCGGCTCTCTTGGCAGAGCCTGGCCGCCAACATTGTCGGACGCAGAAGCGGGTCACGACGGCATGTGGTGAATTGGCAACACGCTGTCGCCTGAATCTCCTCCGGCCTAGCCGACGAACCCTGACACCACTGCACTGCAAACGTTTGATTTCGTCTCACAGCGAGAAGATTTCTCGGACATCCCTCGCTTCGGGGTGCAGAGAATAAGGATTGCCGAATAAGGATTTCAGAAGTGAGAAGGAGCACAATCAAGTCTGACCCTCAGCCTTCTTCAATCCTTATTTGGCAATCCTTATTTTCGATCGCACCAGCCCCCGAATCTTTTTGTCACTGTCCCAATTTGGTTGCGGCTCCGCTGGGCCAAGCAAAACCGGTCTGACTTGCTTGAAACTCCGCGATCAGCCGTTACCGTGGCGGCGATTTGCGCGCGACGATTTGCGCGAAGGGAGTTTTTGAGGTTCGCCCAGACAAACTGAGGACGTCTCCGTGCCGCGAAGAAATGACATTCACAAGATTTTGATCATTGGCTCCGGCCCAATCGTCATCGGGCAGGCGTGCGAGTTTGATTATTCCGGAACGCAGGCGTGCAAGGCTCTGCGAGAAGAGGGCTATGAGGTCGTGCTGGTCAACTCGAACCCGGCGACCATCATGACCGATCCGGAGACCGCCGACCGGACCTACGTCGAGCCGATCACTTGGGAGTACGTCGCCAAGATCATCGAGCGTGAGCGTCCCGATGCGGTCCTGCCGACGCTCGGCGGACAGACCGGCTTGAACACGGCGATGGAACTGCATCGCCGAGGTGTGCTCGACGAATTCGATTGTGAATTGATCGGGGCGAAAGCAGACGTCATCAAGAAAGCGGAAGAGCGCGACCTGTTCAAGCAGGCGATGCTGAAGATCGGCCTCGACGTGCCGCAGTCGGCCGTCGTTCACAACATGGACGAGGCTCGCGAGGCGCTCAAGTTGGTTGGGCTGCCGGCGATCATTCGCGCCAGCTTCACGCTCGGCGGCACCGGTGGCGGCATCGCTTACAACCGCGAGGAGTATGAGGACAAGGTCCGCAAAGGACTCACGCTGTCTCCGATCGGGGAAGTGCTGGTCGAGGAATCGGTCATCGGCTGGAAAGAGTACGAGATGGAAGTGATGCGCGACGTGGCGGACAACGTCGTCATCATCTGCTCGATCGAGAACTTCGATCCGATGGGAGTCCACACCGGCGACTCGATCACGGTCGCTCCGGCGCAGACGCTGACCGACAAGGAATATCAGCGGATGCGCGATGCGACGATCGCCTGCATGCGTGAGATCGGCGTCGAGACCGGCGGCTCGAACGTGCAGTTCGCGATCAACCCCGTCACCGGCCGCATGATCATCATCGAGATGAACCCGCGCGTCTCGCGGTCGTCGGCACTGGCCTCGAAGGCCACCGGCTTCCCGATTGCCAAGATCGCGGCCAAGCTGGCCGTTGGGTATCGGCTGGATGAAATCCCGAACGACATTACGCGTGAAACGCTGGCTTGCTTCGAGCCGACGATCGATTACGTCGTCACCAAAATCCCGCGTTGGGCGTTTGAGAAATTTCCGGATGCCGATCCGACACTGACCATCCAAATGAAGTCGGTCGGCGAGACGATGGCGATCGGCCGGACGTTCAAGGAGTCCTTCCAAAAAGCCCTGCGCGGTTTGGAGACCGGCCACTTCGGGCTGGGCGGCGGCAAGAAAGATTTGTGGGGCACGGCCGAGCAACCTGCACTTGATGTGATCGAATCGAAGCTCTCCGTCCCGAATGCCGATCGCGTCCAGTATCTCCGCTACGCCTTGAAGGCCGGACTCTCGATCGACCAGATCTTCGAGTTGACCAACATTGACCGTTGGTTCCTCAATCACCTGCGCGAGATCGTGGAACTCGAACACGAAATCCGCTCGGTCTCGCATCTCGAAGCCGCCGATGCCGCGATGTTATGGCGGTTCAAGCAGGCTGGCTTCTCGGATCAGCAGCTCGCCTGTTGGTGGGACGTCACGGAAATGGATGTTCGTCGCTATCGCAAACGGCTTGGCATCGAAGCGACGTTTAAGCAGGTCGATACTTGTGCCGCCGAATTCCCGGCCTTTACGCCGTATTACTACTCGACCTACGAGTCCGAAGATGAAACGCCCGCCAAGCAACCGGGCAAGAAGCGGATCATGATTCTCGGCGGCGGACCGAACCGCATCGGGCAGGGGATCGAGTTTGATTATTGCTGTTGTCACGCCAGCTTCGCGCTGCGGGAACTCGGCATCGAGTCGATCATGGTCAACTCGAATCCCGAGACGGTCAGCACTGACTACGACACGTCGGACCTGCTGTTCTTCGAACCGCTGACGACCGAGGACGTGCTCAACATCTGCGACCGCATGAATCCGGACGGTGTGATCGTGCAGTTCGGCGGTCAGACGCCGCTCAACTTGGCGAAGGGTCTCGAAGCGGCCGGCGTGAAGATCATCGGCACATCGCCCGATATGATCGACGCGGCCGAAGACCGCAAGCGATTCCAAGTCATCCTCGATCAACTCGGCCTGCATCAGCCACCGAACGACACCGCGACGGACATTACCGGCGCGCGTCACGCGGCCGAGCGGATCGGTTATCCGGTGCTCATCCGGCCGAGCTTCGTGCTCGGCGGTCGCGCGATGGAGATCTGCTACGACGAAGCGCAGCTCGTGAAATACACGAGCGCCGCCGTCGAAGCCTCGCAAGGCCGCCCAGTCCTGATCGACAAGTTTCTCGAAGACGCGACCGAGGTCGATGTCGATGCGCTCGCCGATTGGAACGATGTCATCATCGGCGGCATCATGGAGCACGTTGAAGAGGCAGGCGTGCATTCGGGCGATTCGGCCTGCGCGCTGCCACCGAACTCTCTGCCGAATACGGTCATCGAAGAAATCCGTGAAGCGACTCACAAACTCGCGCGAGCACTGCAAGTGCGCGGCTTGATGAATATCCAATTCGCCGTGAAAGAAGAGGACGGCCAGCACACGGTCTACGTTCTCGAAGTGAACCCGCGAGCCAGCCGCACGTCTCCGTTCGTCAGCAAGGCGACGGGCCGGCCGTTGGCCAAGATCGCCGCGAAGGTCATGGCCGGAGTCAGCCTGCGCGAGCAAGGCGTCACCGAGGAAATCTGGCCGGCATACACGGCGGTCAAAGAAGCGGTCTTCCCATTCAATCGCTTTCAAGGCGTGGACATTATCCTCGGCCCGGAGATGCGCAGCACCGGTGAAGTCATGGGGATCGACAAAGAGTTCTCGATGGCATTCGCCAAGAGCCAGATCGGTGCGGGAGCCAAGCTGCCGACCAGCGGCTCGGTCTTCATGAGCATGGCCGGCCGGCACAAGCTGCTGATGATCGAACCGGCTCGACGTCTGACGGAACTTGGCTTCAAGTTGCTCGCGACCAGCGGCACCGCGCGCGTGCTGACCGAAGCGGGCCTGGAAGTCACGACCATCCGAAAGCTGCAAGATGGCCGCCCGAATCTGCTCGACTACATGGCCAACGACGACGTGCAACTGATCTTCAACACGCCGTCTGGCAAAGGCGCTCGAACTGACGAAGGAAAAATCCGAGCCGCCGCCGTGATCCACGGAGTCAGTTGCGTCACCACCGTCCCCGGCTGCCTCGCTGTCGTTCAAGCGCTGGAGGCGCTCGCGAGCAATCCCACGGTGCGAGTCCGATCGCTGCAAGAGTGGCTGCAACCAGCGGAAGCCGATTTAGTTGCCAACAAGTAACCGATCCCAGCCGGTGATGCGACACGGCTGCCTAATTGTTGAGCCTGTAGCCCGATCCATTGTGGGTCGGAGGATTTGAGGCTCATCGGCAGTTCCGCACAGATTTGGAATCCTCCGACCCACAAGGGGTCGGGCTACAGTTTGCCGATCCCGACGAATTCGCCAGTCGTGGGTGATGCGAAGGAACGTGTAGACGGTCCACACGGCTCGGCTTAAAGTGACAACGAACAGTTTGCCTCCAGCCTTTGAGAGCAGGACTTGATCATGGTCACGACCTTCCTGGAAGAAGCCGCTCGCGGTGAGGCTCCACCGCTGGTTCCCATCAGTGCGGACCTTTACCACCAAATGATCGACCGAGGCATCCTGCAAGAAGGTGCCCCGATCGAACTCATCGACGGCCTGCTGGTACGGAAAGATCGAAGTGCTCGCGGAGAAAACCTCATGACCTACGGCCGCCGACATGCGCTGGTGCTGCATCGACTTTTTCGCTTGATGTCGGATTGGACTGATTCGGTTGGCTGTTTCTTACACAATCAAGCGCCAGTCGCGCTCAATGAGTTCAGCGTTCCAGAGCCGGATCTTAGCATCGTGCGCGGAACCGAAGAGGACTACATCGAGGATCATCCCGGCCCCTCGGATATACCGCTGGTGATCGAAGTCGCCGACTCGTCGGTCAGCACCGATCGCTCGACCAAGCAACGGCTGTATGCGACGGCGGGAATTCCGGTCTATTGGATCGCCAACATTCCCGACGCGCAGGTGGAAGTCTACGAGCAGCCCGATGCCGCATCGGGCAAGTATCTGCGGCCGACGATTTACCGCGCGGGGCAGACGGTTCACTTCAGTCTCACGGATCGGCCGATCGAAATCGACGTGACGCGGCTCTTCGCTTGATCGACTACATCGTGGTCCAGCTTGGGAACCACTTGAAGAGTGCGATCGCTAATGCCGTTCCAACGGCCGGAAGCACGACGGTCGTCACGAAGATCGGGCCGTAGGATCGCGCATGAGTTTCTCCGCAGATATTGCGGATCAGCATGACGAGGTAGCCATTGGCCGGCAGCGAATCCAGGCTGCCGGACGCGATGGAGATGACTCGATGAAACGCTCGTGGCGCGATGCCGAGTTCATCGACGAAGATTGGTTTGAGGATCGGAATCGCGATCCCCTGCCCGCCCGATGCCGAACCGGCGATGCCGGCGATCACCGCCACGGCGATCGCCGCGCTGATCAGCGGATTGTCGAACGGCAGATGAGTCACCCAATCCACGACGATCCGAAACGCCGGCAGGTCTTTCACGGCCGATCCAAACCCAACGACAGCACTGGTCGAACCGACCGCTAAGAAGCCGTTCACGAAGCCTTCGCCGAAACAGTTCCACACGTCGATCCGTTGTCGCCGCATGACCAGAACTCCCGCGACGACCCCTAGGAAGATCGCCAGCGTCGCGTCTTCCGGCAGTTTGCTGAGCGCCGAGTACAACATCGGGAAGTCGGTCGCCGACACGAACCACTCGGCCGAGCGATGACACAGCCACGGCAATAGATTCAAAGCCAGCAGCGTGACGACCAGCGGCGTGACGGCCGCCTGGAATGAAGGTCCGCGTGCATCCGCATGAGCCGAAACGTGATCGTGGTCACGAGCCTCGAAGTGCTCGCCGCTGGCGACCGCTCGGCGAATCACTCGTTCGAGATACCACTGACCGATTCCGAACATGAATGAGGCGACGATCAAACTCACAGGCCAGCCGGCACGCGCATCGGTCAACGGATTGCCTTCCACGTCGATCAAATACTTGATCGGAATCAGATTCTGGACCTCTGGCGAGCCGGCCGAGGTCATCGTGAAGGTGATCGAACCGAACGCGATCGACGCCGGTATGAAGCGTCGCGGCAAGTTGGCCGCGCGAAACAAATGCACGGCCAGCGGGTACACCGAGAACCCGACCACGAACAACGACACGCCGCCGTAAGTCAGCAACGCACACGCCAGCACCACCGCCAGACAGGCTCGCTGCTTTCCCAACAAACGGCCGACACCGTGCGCGACTGTGATCGCGGCCCCGGAGTCTTCCATCAGCTTTCCGAACACCGCGCCGAGCGCGAAGATCAAATAAAACTGCCGCAGGTATTCGGCGAAGCCGGTCATGTAGGCCCCGTTCATCTTTGCCAGCGGATTTTCTCCGCTGAGCGTCACGGCGATCAACGCACACAACGGCGCGACCACGAAGATACTTTTGCCGCGAACGACCAGGGACATCAGCAGAGCCAGGCTGCCAAACAGAACGAGCAGGTGATAGGCGTTATTCATGGGTGTCTCGGAGGGTGGCAAAATCATGGGTCACAGAATCATGAGACACAAACTCTCCGGCCTTCATGATTCTGTGATCCATGATTCTGCCAACCTGATTGATGTTTGCGAGGGATCGGGGAATACTCAATGAGGGAGGCAGAATGATGGATGTGCCTGTGTTGTTCGGGGAGCGTTGGGTCGCACCGAAAGTCTCCGCCTGGAGTCCGGTCTTTAATCCCTCGCGCGGCGAAGAGATTGCTCGCGTGCCACAGTGCGGAGCGGCCGAGGTGGATGCCGCGGTGCAGGCGGCGACTGTGGCGTTCGGAACGTGGTCGAGGACGGCCGCTCCCGCGCGGGCCGCGAAGATGTTTGCGTTCAAAGCGCAACTCGAAGCGCACTTCGAGGAACTCGCCGCGCTGATCACTCGCGAGAACGGCAAGACGTTGGAGGAAGCTCGTGGCGACGTGCGGCGCGGGATCGAGGTGGTGGATTTCGCGTGTGGTATCGCTCACCTCTGCAAAGGAGAGAACTTGCCGCAGGTCGCGGACGGCATCGACGGCGCGACGATGCGCGAGCCGATCGGTGTGTGTGCTGGCATCACTCCGTTCAACTTCCCGGCGATGGTTCCGCTGTGGATGTTTCCGCTGGCCATCGCGTGCGGCAACACGTTCATCCTCAAGCCCAGCGAGAAAGTCCCGCTGACGGCCGTGAGGTTGGCGGAGTTGTTTCTCGAAGCGGGCCTGCCGCCGGGTGTGCTCAACATCGTGCATGGCGGTCGCGAGGCGGTCGATGCGTTGCTCGAACATCCGGGGGTCGCGGCGATCAGTTTTGTCGGATCGACGCGCGTCGCTGAGCATGTCTACGTCACCGGTTGCCGGCATGGGAAACGAGTCCAAGCCGCGGGCGGGGCGAAGAACGTGATGATCGTGATGCCGGACGCCGAACCGAACGCGACCGTGCGAGCGATCATGGGAGCGTCTTATGGCTGTGCCGGCCAGCGCTGTATGGCCGGCTCGATCTTGATGGGTGTCGGCGAAGCGGCGTCACTGGTTCGTGATCAGATTGCTGCTGCCATCGACAAGCTGTTGGTCGGCGACACGTCGGCGAATCCGCAGGCGGACATGGGACCGGTGATCGACTCCGCCGCGCGCGATCGCATTTTGCACGCCATCGAAATGGGTGTCGCGGAAGGAGCGTCGCTCGTTCGCGGCGGCAAGCACGAGAATCCAAGCGGTGGCTTCTTCGTTCCGCCGACGCTGTTTGATGCCGCCAGTCCCGACATGCACATTGCTCGCGAGGAAATCTTCGGCCCGGTGCTGACGATGCTGCGACCGTGCGATCTCGACGAAGCGATTGCGTGGGCGAATCGCAGTCCTTATGGCAACGGCGCGGTGATCTTCACCAGCAGTGGCGGAGCGGCTCGGCAATTCGCTCGCGAGGTGCAATGCGGCATGGTCGGCGTGAACGTCGGCGTGCCGGCCCCGATGGCGGCGTTCGAGTTCTCCGGTTGGAACCGCTCGTTCTTCGGCGACCTGCATGTGCAAGGAACGGAAGGGGTGATGTTCTACACGCGGCAGAAGATCGTGCTGTCACGGTGGGACAATGCGTATCGACGAACGCAGGGGTGGTGACCTGTAGTCCGACCCCTTGTGGGTCGGTCGATGGACCATCGGTCGATCGCGCGTCAGAGATCCGATGAGATCAACGACGGGTGGTTTTTGAGAACGAAAATAAGAATCGACCGACCCACAAGGGGTCGGGCTACCGGGTGAAACATGACCCTCGCACAAAGTGCCTTTCACGTTCCAGCAACGATCCTCGTTGGCGGCGGTGCGCGGCGCGAGGTCGTTGCTCAACTGCAACGGCTGGCGATTCAGCGAGTGCTGCTCGTCACGGACGTCGGCATGATGCAGCTTGGGCCGGCGCGGGAGATCGCGGCGTTGCTCGAAGAGGCGGGCGTGTCGGTCACGATCTTTGACGGCGTGCAACCAGATCCCACCGACAAGAACGTCATCGACGGGCTGGCGCTGTATCAGTCGGAACGCTGCCAAGCGCTCGTCGCGGTCGGTGGTGGATCGCCCATTGATGCGGCGAAGGCGATCAGCGTGTTGACGGCGAACTCGGCACCGCTCAGTCAGTACGCGGGTTATCACAAGATTCCGAAAGCGGGCGCTCCGCTGATCACGATTCCGACGACGGCGGGCACCGGCAGTGAAGCGACAAAGGTCTCAGTCATCACCGACACCGGGCGTGATGTGAAAATGATGATTCTGAGCGTCCACTTGGTGCCGACGGTCGCGCTGGTGGATTACGAATTGACGCTGTCGATGCCCCCGGCGCTGACGGCGGCGGTCGGTGTGGACACTCTGACGCACGGCATTGAGGCGTATGTCTCGCGGAAGGCGCACGGTATGACCGACCCGCTGGCGTTGTCGTGCATCGAACTGGTCGCGAAGCACCTGCGAACGGCTTATCGCGAACCAGTCAACCACGAGGCACGGGCCGGGATGATGCTGGCGGCTTGCCAAGGAGGCATGGCGTTCGCCAACAGCAGCGTTTGTTTGGTTCACGGGATGAGTCGTCCGATTGGCGCGGTGTTTCATGTACCGCATGGGTTATCGAACGCGGTGCTGTTGCCGACAGTGACGAAGTTCTCGTGGTCGGCCAGCGTCGAGCGTTACGCGACGGTGGCGAGACTGCTGGGCTGCTGTCCGTCTCAGGTTGCTGACGAACATGCGGCCGAGTCGCTGGTCGAAGGCTTAGAGCAACTCAATGCGGATCTGGATGTGCCTCGGTTGAGGGACTGTCGCGGCGTCGAGGAGACTCGGTTCCGAGCATTGCTGAGCAAGATGGCTGGTGACGCATTGGCCTCGGGCAGCCCTCAGAATAATCCGCGCATCCCGACCGCCGAGGAGATCGTTTCGCTGTACGAGGCGGCGTGGTAGCGCGGGCGAGACACTTCCGCGAAGTCGTGATATTCTTGGGTTAGTCACTTAATCCACTTGGGTGTCACTGGCCTTCCGGCCCTGGCCCCAACGGGGACTGACTCGAAAGCCCAGGGCAACGCCCTGGGGTAGTACGCAACAATCGTAGTTAAGCCCCAACGGGGCGCAACGTTCATGACATTCGTGCGAGTTGCGCCCCTTCAGGGCTGGAAATGGTTTCTCGAATGACGAACCCAGGGCGATGCCCTGGGCTATCGAGTCACGCCCCCTTCGGGGCTGAAAACCGGAAGGCCGGTTACGCTCAAAACGCTGAACTCTCACTTCTGTCTTCTGCAACACGAACTGAAACTCTCATGCTTCCGACTTGTCCCGCGTGTCAGCAATCTGTGCTGGATGACGATGCCGAGAACTGTCCGTTCTGCGGCGCGAATATGAAAACTGGCAAGGGCGGCGGCAAAGCTCCGGCCCCGAAGGTTGCGCCGAAGCCAGCCGCGCGGCCGAGCTCCAGCGCGGTGAATGCACCCGCTCTGGCGGCGACTCCGAAAGCAACCCCCTCCAAGGCGGCGGCAGCCAAGAGCCAAGAGATCGACTCGGACGATCCCTTTGGTGTTGATGCGGCCTCGAACAGTCGCGCGATTCCGCTGGCGGCTCGGCCGGCCAAAGGGAAGACCGTGCGGCTGATCTGCCCGATGTGCGAAACCGCCGGCTTCGCAGGGGCGGAGGTCGCCGGCAAAGAAGTGAAGTGCTGCAACGAGAAGTGCGCGCTGCCGATCTTCACCGCTCCGAAAGGTGAGGGAGCCGCGCCCGGAGCGGACCCGCGAACTCCCGCCGCAGGCATGAAGAAGGTGGCCGCTCCACCAGCGAAGAAGGCGTCACCGGCAATGCTCATGGCCGCGGTCAGCTCAATGCTGTTGGCGGGCGGAAGTCTGTGGTACTTCGTGTTCAACGAACCTGCCGGGATCAGGCCGCCAGCGCCACCGCCGCAGACCAACAATAACAATCCCAGTCCTGTGACGACGAACGACCCGTCGACCGAAAAACCAGCCGATCCGAAGCCTGAAGTGAATGTCACATCGAGCGGCGAAAAGTTACGGGCCGCGATTCTGCCGGTCATCGTCGAGTTGTCGCGTGAGACTACGAAGAACCGCAGCAAACACTTCTGCCGTCGTCTGGTGGCGGAGGCTTATATCGAAGCGGGAGACCCCAAGGCCGCGCAAGAGAACATCGACCAGTTGCTGAAGCTGCTCCCGAAGCTGGTCTACCATCAGGTGCCGCCGTTCACGCAATTGGCGTGGCGCGAGCTGGCGGCTGGCAACGCCGATGCCGCCAAGACCGCGATGGACACCGCCTGGAAAGCCGCTCCGGAGTTACCGGGGATTAGCCGGTTGACGTTTGACGCGACGACCGACTTGGCGGCACTGCTGTTTGTCAGTGGCCGAACTGAGGATGCGCAGAGTCTGATGAAAACAGACAGCGTGCTGCCGTCCGGATCGAGCGGAACATTGGCCGTGCTCGCACGCAGATCCCGCTTGTTGCATTCCTACGATCTCGACGAGGCGGCGGTCACGTTGCCGGTCATCCCTTGGAAGTCTCCGCAGTGGGTGGCCACGACCATGATTCTGGTGCTGCGCGGTCACGCCACCAAAGGTGTTGAGTGGTTGAAGCTGGCTCCCGATGCGCAAACTAAGGCGGACTGTTGGGCGATGTGGGGTGATTCCGTCGTGGCGGCGAACTCCGCAGACATGGCCAGCCAGGATGAACCGATCCTGGCGGCCGTCAAAGAGGAATCCCCCGCGACGCAGGCGCGCGTTTGGGCACGAGTCGCCGCAGCCCGTCTGGCCGCGAAGCAACCAGCGGCGGCCAACAAAGCCGCCGCGAATGCCGCGACCGCGTTGAATGCGGTCCCGGTTCCCACCAATTTCGTGCTGCTGGAAATGAAAGAGCTGATGAAGCTGCAACTCACCGATGCAACCGGGCCTCGGCTGAACGCCATCGCGGCGGCGGAGGTGGCGCGCTCACAGACGTTGCTCGGACAGAACGACCTCGCCGCCAAAACGCTGGCGGCTTCGCTGCAACATCTGCGCGGACAGGCACCGTGTCCCTTCGCGGCGGGCAAGTTGTTCGACGCCACCTCGCGCGACGCCAACTCGGTGAAAGCCCAGTTGAAGACCGCTTTGAATCTGAAGACCAAGGACCAGGAACAACTAGCACTGACGACGTACCGCGAGAAATGCCGCTTAGCGTTCGATGCGTCGAACGCGCGGTTCGCGCTGCAGACGGAGATCCTCAAAGCGGCGGTCGATTGGCCGTTGGTCGATGCGGTCTGGACGGAAGCGTCCGCTCATTCGGCCGAGGGGACGGCGGACGAGGCGCGCGAGGATTTCCTCAAGACGAATCTCTCAGTGCGACTCGGCCAGCGACTGCGACTGGCGGGAAAAACAGATCAGGCGCGGCAATGCGAGAACTTCGTGACGACGGGCGAACTCACCGACGTTCGCGACACGCTGCAACGCGAGACGGCGGAAGCGATCCAAAAGAGTGGCGATGTCGCCAGCATCGCGCAACGGCTGGCGGCTTATGAGTTCAAGCCCGACGAAGGCGAGAAGGTTTCCACCGAAGATCCTGAGTGGACTTTGCTCTGGGGTTTGCGACTCGCCTGCCGGCTCGCGAAAGCCGGTAAGACCGACAAAGCGTTTGAATTGGTCAGCGGCTTCACCAAAGACATGCTGTGGCGCGAAGAAGGCTACGAAATGCTGGCGGCCATCACCGCCAAAAACCCCGCCGCCGCGGAACCGATCTGGAAGAAGTATCGCCCCACCCTGCTGACGCCGACCGAAAAGATCGCCATCTTCCGTGGCCTCTGCGCTGGTCTGTCGTCATCGCTGGCCGCGAAGCCGTGAACCCAATTGGCGAGCGGGGCGGCGTCAAAGTAGCAGGCACATTCCATGTGCCGTCGGCGCTTCTCAGGCGGACGGCACATGGAATATGCCTGCTACCTTCCAAAGTGATTGCCATCGGGCCGACGCCGCCCCGCTTGCCTGAGTCAATCGGGCTCTGATGCAGACGTCCGCCAATACTCCGGCGGCTGGAAGATGTCCGCGACCGCGATTCGAAAGTCAGGCAGGATTGGCTGCGCGGTAGCCTTATGTCGCCACGACAGGCTGCCCGTCAGCGTTTCGTCTTCGCGAACTCGTTTGTTCGCATAGCCGGGACGGATCGTATGCACCGCCTTTTCGAGCGGATCGACAATCCACAACACCTCGACGCCCCAGTTCGTGTAATCGAACACGCGATC
>CAMDEA010000175.1 GCA_945893045.1 Planctomyces sp. SH-PL62 | reverse complement strand
GGTCTGATTACTCAAACTGAGCGGCTTTTGAGTCCCGCTAGGGACGTCTCGACAATAGCCCAGCACGTCAGTGCTGGGAAAAGGTGGGAAGAGTGTGTGAAGTCCCGGCAGGGACGACAGAAATTGGCCGAGCATTTCTGTCGTCCCTGACGGGACTCAAGTCGTGCCGCCGCATCGCATCCCCAGCACTGAAGTGCTGGGCTATTTTCAACGGTCCCTGGCGGGACAAAAGCAAAACCGCTCAGTTTGAGTGATTAGCAAATTCAATCTCCACTTTTGATAGTCATTCAGCGTTGAGTCCTGTGTTCATCCGCGGCCGTGTCTGAATCCGTGGGGTGGCCTCCGCGGCGGATTGACCCCGCGGATTCAGACATGACCACGGATAATGGCAGCCTGATCAATAAGGCGATGTCCTTCAATCATCTCGGAGCGAGTCAATCCGCATGGCTAATCACTTTGATCTGACGGGACGAATCGCTCTGGTCACGGGTGGAGCGCAGGGACTTGGAGCATCCATTGCCCATGCGTTGGCCGATCACGGAGCGAAGATCGCGCTGCTCGACCTGCAGGCCGATGTGGTCGCGGCCGCGGCGACACAACTGGCTCGCGATACAGGACGAGAGGCCGTCGGATTGGTGTGCGATACGCGCGAGAAAGACCAAGTCGAAGCGTGCGTGCAGAGCATTGTCGAACGGTTTGGCCGGATCGACATCCTCGTCAACAACGCGGGCATTCATCGTCGCGGCACACCCACCGACTACAAGCCGCAGGATTTAGCGGACGTCTTTGCCGTGAATCTGGTGGGCTGTTACCACGTTGCCGGCGCGGTCGGCAAAGTGATGCTGGCTCAACAGCGCGGCAGCATCATCAACGTCTCGGCCTTGGGAGGCGGCATCGTGGGGCTGGGACGGGGCGGCTCGATCTACGCGATGACGAAAGGGGGCATCGTGTCGCTGACTCGCGACCTCGCGGCCGAATGGGGTTCGCAAGGCATTCGCGTCAACGCGGTGGCTCCCGGTTGGATTCGGACGCCGATGACTCAGGCCTTGCAGAACGATCTCAAACGCTCGGCCAAAGTGCTGGAGCGTGTGCCGCTACGCCGCTGGGGAGAACCCGACGATGTGGCGGGCGTCGTCGTATTCCTGGCCAGCGATGCCGCCGCGTATGTCACCGGATGCACGATCCCGATCGATGGCGGAGCGGCTAACGTGATTGCGATCACTGCGGAGTAGACGGAAAGGTCGGGACGGTAGACCAAGTCGAGTGCCCCGTGCGACGTGCCGCGATAGCATGACTCGTCAGTCACCCCGACACGGGAGTTGTCCATGCCGTTGACCATCGAGCAGTTCACTCAGCAGTTGTCGTCGTCCGGCTTGATGACCGAAGACGGGTTGCGGGGGTGGCTCAAGTCGGAGTCGTTCGAGCAGTGGCCGTCGGATGGCGAGGAGCTCGCGCGCGAGTTGGTCAAGCACAAGAAGCTGACCAAGTTTCAGGCCAGCCAAATCTACGCGGGCAAAGGGGCGTCGCTGGTCCTCGGCAACTATGTCATTCTCGACAAGCTGGGCCAGGGTGGCATGGGGATGGTGCTGAAGGCCGAGCACAAAGTCATGAAGCGGCTGGTGGCTGTGAAGGTGATCTCGGCGGCGGCGATGAAGTCGAAGGATGCGGTCCAACGCTTTCATCGCGAGGTCGAAGCGGCGGCGAAGTTGACACACCCCAACATCGTCAACGCGAATGATGCCGACGAGGCCAAGGGAACGCACTTTCTGGTGATGGAGTACATTGAGGGGGACGACTTGTCCGTGCTGGTGAAGAAGGGCGGGCCGCTGAGTGTGAACGCGGCCATCGACGCGATCCTCCAGGCGGCGCGCGGGTTGGAATACGCTCACAAGCGGGGCGTGATTCATCGCGACATCAAGCCGGCGAACTTGCTGCTCGATCGCGAAGGCACGGTCAAGATTCTGGACATGGGCCTGGCGCGGATCGAGTCGAATGAACTCGGAGTGCAACAGGCCGAGCTGACCAACACCGGCGCGATCATGGGGACGATTGATTACATGTCCCCGGAACAAGCCGAAGACACCAAACATGCCGACGCTCGCGCCGACATCTACAGCCTGGGTTGCTCGCTGTACTACCTGCTCGCGGGACATGCCGTCTACACCGCCGACACGATGATGAAAAAGCTGCTGGCCCATCGCACCGCGCCGCTGCCGTCACTTGAGGATGTGAGCGGCACGGCGCTAGCCGCCGGTTTTTCGCAGGGGAATACCGCCCCGGCGACACCGGTGGCTAGCGCCATTCCGCTCACAGAACTCGACGCCGTCTTCCACAAAATGATCGCGAAGAAAGCCAGCGATCGTTACCAGTCGATGACCGAAGTGGTGGCCGCGTTGGAGCAGTGCCGAGCCGGCAACTCCACGACCGTTGCCCGATCGACTGTCGGCGACGGAGACAGCGGCAATGAACTGCAACGCTTCTTGCGGCAAATGACGGACGACGATCCAGACGCCACGATCTTCGAGCCAGCCGTGGCTGTGGCGACTTTGCCGAAGCGGACGCGGACAACCACCACCGATCCGCTGGCCGAAGAGACGATGAACTCGGCCGGCGGCGAGGAGCAAACCGCAAGTAGGTTGGGACTCCGTCCCGACCCGAATCGAAAGGTCGGGACGGAGTCCCAACCTACGCGCCGCACCGTGACCATCGTTTCTATCGGTCTCGCCTCTGTGGTTCTCATGCTCGCAGGCGTCATCACCTACGTGAAAACGAATCGCGGGACGCTGCGGATCGAGATCACCGATCCGCTGATTGAGGTCGCCATCCAAGGCACCGACATCGTCGTGAAGGACGAGGGGGAAGAAGACGTGCGGCTCACGCCCGGCGAGCACACGTTGCACGTCAAACGGGGCAACTTGGAATTCGACACGGACGCTTTCACGCTGAAGAAGGGGGAAACCGTCGCCGTGAAAGTCGAACGCATCGGCCGCCGCGTGCGAGCCATGAGCGACAAGAAACTGCTCGGTCATCGTGAGGAGCCAAAGCCCAAAACCACATCCACCGCCAGCGGTTGGCACGGCTGGCCTGTGGACGCCCCTCCGCCCGCGATCGCGCCGTTCAACGCCGAAGCGGCGAAGCAACATCAGGCCGCGTGGGCGAAGTTTCTCAAGGTGCCGGTCGAGTACACCAACAGCATCGGCATGAAGTTCATCCTCATCCCGCCGGGCGAGTTCACGATGGGCAGCACGCCAGCAGAGATCGAAGCGGCCCTCAAGGGTGTTGACCCGAATGACAAGCAATGGCAAGACGGCATCAAGAGTGAGGCTCCACAACACAAGGTCATCTTGACGCAACCGATCTACCTCGGTGTCCATGAAGTGACGCAGGCCGACTACGAAAAGGTGATGGGGAACAACCCGTCGCACTTCGCCGCAATGGGGCCGGGCAAAGATCATGTCGTCGGGATGGACACGACTAGCCACCCGGTGGAAAAAGTGAGTTGGAACGATGCGGCCGAGTTCTGTGCGAAGCTCAGTCAGCAGGAGAAACTCAAGCCGTTCTATTTCCGGGCCGGTGAGACGATCACACCAGTCGACGGAACGGGCTACCGCTTGCCCACGGAAGCGGAATGGGAGTTTGCTTGCCACGCGGGGACGACGACCAAGTATTGGATCAGCGACCAGGACGAAGACTTGACGCGCGCCGGCTGGTTCGGCACGAAATCCGGCGGCCGGACTCATGCGGCGGGAGAATTGAAAGCGAATCCGTTCGGGCTGTATGACATTCACGGTAATGTCTGGGAGTGGGTGCAGGATTGGTGGGAACCAACGTACTACGGGGAGTTTCAAAAAAAGCCCGCGCTCGACCCAAACGGCCCATCTTCCGCCGGTTCGCTGCGCGTGATTCGGGGCAGCAGTTGGTACAACTACTCTGCCAGTTGCCGTGCGTCCGGTCGCCACGCCCACCGTCCGACGAACCGTATCCACGGCTACGGTTTTCGGGTGTCGTTGTTGGTGGATACCGCAAAAGCGGCGATCGCGGAGGGCACGACCAAGCCAGGCATCGCAACATCTGGTTGGCACGGCTGGCCTGCGGACGCTCCTCCGCCAGCGATCGCGCCGTTCAACGCCGAAGCGGCGAAGCAACATCAGGCCGCGTGGGCGAAGTATCTCAAGCTGCCGGTCGAGTACACCAACAGCCTCGGCATGAAGTTCATCCTCATCCCGCCCGGCGAGTTCACGATGGGCAGCACGTCGGTGGAGATTGAAGAGGTTCTGAAATTCAGTGACCCAAATGCGAATGACAAACACTGGCAGGAAATCGTCAAGAGCGAAGTGCCACAACACAAAGTGATCCTCACGCAACCGATCTACTTGGGCGTCCGTGAAGTCACACAGGCCGAGTATGAAAAGGTGATGGAGAAGAACCCCTCCCACTTCGCTGCTTCCGGTCCAGGTAAAGATGCCGTCGTCGGGATGGATACGACCAGCCATCCGGTGGAGAATGTGAGTTGGAACGACGCGGCGGAGTTCAGCGCGAAACTGAGCCAGCAGGAGAAACTCAAGTCATTCTATGTCCGGGCCGCCGAGACCGTGACGCCGTTGAACGGCACCGGCTACCGCTTGCCCACTGAGGCGGAATGGGAGTTCGCCTGCCGCGCGGGGACCACAACCAAGTACTGGATCGGAGACAAGGACGATGACTTGGCACTAGCCGGCTGGTTCGGCACAAACTCGGGCGGCCGAACTCATGCGGCGGGAGAATTGAAGGCGAATCCGTTTGGGCTCTACGACATTCACGGCAACGTGTTGGAGTGGCTGCAAGACTGGTGGGAACCGACCTACTACGGTCAGTTCCAAGGAATGCCGGCACTTAACCCAAGCGGCCCTACCTCCGCCGGTTCTCTGCGTGTGTGGCGGGGCGGCAATTGGCTCGACACTGCGCACCGCAGCCGTGTATCGCATCGCTACGCGCACGACCCGCCGCACCGGATGTACTACAACGGTTTTCGGTTGGCGTTGATGGTGGATGCGGTGCGGCAGGCGTTGAAGGAGTCCTCTGCGTTGCTGCCGGTCGAGAAGGTTCATGATGTGATCAGTGACACGCTTCCGCCGGGCCAATGGTATGACGTCTTAAAATTGGTCAATGTCGAGCGACATGCACTCGACTCGAAATGGAACCGCACCTCGGACGGCATCGCGCGTGTGTTTGGCCGCTATGCGCAAATGATCGTGCCGGTCCAGGTGCAAGGGAGTTATGAACTCGCCTTCGCGTTCACACGCTTGAGCGGCGATCAAGACGTCGTTGTGCATCTACCGGTCGGTGAGGACACGAGCTGCACACTCCTATTGTCAGGGGGGAATGGTGCTGGCAGCGGATTGACGCTCGTGGACAATCTTGACTTCAACGCTCAACCGAATTCGCCTGCGATCCGTCGGCCGGGGACGTTGCAGAATTTTCGGAAGTATCAAGGTCGCGTGCAGGTCACGTTGAATGGCGATGAGGTCCAGATCGAAGTGGAATTGGATGGTCAGCCCTACTTGCAGTGGCAGGGTGCGCGCACCCGGCTAAAAACACACTTCTGGACCGTCCTCCCGCGTACCGACTTGCTCGGATTTGGCTCGCTGGCTCCCGTCATCTTTCACGAACTTCGTCTCAAACCACTCACGACGATCGAACGTGTTTGGAACTCGGATCGCTCCGACTTCGCGGCCGTTCCGGAACCCAAAATGAAACGGACCTGCGTCCAATGGAACGGTCATTGGTATGGGTTGTCCGACACCCGCATGGAATTCCGAGAGGCCGTCGCGTTGGCTCAGCGGCACCGCGCCCGATTGTTGCAGGTGTCGTCGCGAGCCGAACACGACTTCATCCGCGCTCAATGGCCGAAACGCGGCATCTGGCTCGGTCTCTGGCGGAACGGGAATCAGGTGAATCCCCAGTTGAGTTGGCTCGACCAACAGCTTCGACCGCAGCCGTTTTTCAACTGGGCACCAGGGGAACCGAATGCCGGGTCGGGAGTAATCTCTTCGGTAATCACCGCCGACGACGGACGCTGGGACGACACTCAAAACGAGAATGCGCAATTTGTCTGCCTGGAATGGGGCGACGACAAAATTCCCAAGGAGGCTTCGTCGGCACGCGTCAGCAATGTTCCGACCAAGCTCCCCGCCAATTGGCCGAAGACCGGCCGAGCGGTGCCTCCCGAAAAACAAAAGCTGCAACGCGACACTTGGTACGACCTCCTACCGCTGGTGGACGTAGACCGCCATGCGATCAACGGAGCGTGGCTGCGTACCGCCGACGGTCTGCATGGGCTTCCTTGTGCCAACTCGCGCGTGGTCGTGCCACTCGTCGTCAATGGTGATTACGAATTGGCGGTCTCGTTCACACGCTACGCCGGCAATGAGGCAATTCATCTGTTGCTGCCCGTTGGCCCCGATGCTCAAACAGAGTTGTCTCTTTCGGGATGGGGTGGTCAATTCAGTGGTCTGCTCAACGTCGGAGGTGCAATCACGCCGAAACAGCCACGATCGACGGCCGTTCGAACTCCCGCGCCTCTGGAAAATTTTCGTCGTTACCACGCGACGGTGCGGGTCACGTCCAAAGATGCTGCTGCGAGCATCGAGGTCCGTCTCAACGGAGAGCCGTATTTGGCCTGGACCGGACCTCGTCGCGATTTATCGACTGCGCCAATGGAGGTCTCGTGTGACCCTCCGCGTCGCGATTTGCTGGCGATTGGACTCTACGACGTACCAATGACATATCATGAACTGCGATTAAGGCTGCTCACCGGCACCGCGCAACAGTGGTCGGTGGACATGCCGTCAGCCGCACCGCAACCACCGGAAGCCATCACCCAGCAGTGCGTCACCTGCAAAGAAACAAACAAGCCGTATTGGATCTCGCCCAAACCGATGAACTTGACCGAGGCGTTGCAGTTGGCTCACCGGCATCAAGCCCGCCTGCTGCGAGTCTCGTCGGTCGCCGAACGAGAGTTCCTGTTGAAGACCTGGCCCGATCGCCGAATCTGGCTCTCCGCATGGCGCAACGGTCAGGAACCGGATGCCCGCATCGGCTGGCTCGACGAGAAGCTGCGCCCGCTGCGGTACTTTCCTCCGTGGCGAGAGAATGAACCCAGCAACGGCGGGAGGGATTTTTCGCTCGTCCTTTGGGAGACATCTCACCTGCTGCAAGACCACGACTCCGGAGACAAGTCCCACGCGGTCCTCGAATGGGGCGAGGAGGACTAAGGCGAACGGCAGGACTTTTCATATCGTAGCCGCGTTCGCCAGAACGCGGGCCACCCGCACTCTGGCGAGTGCGGCTACAAGGGATCTGGCATTTCAGAATTCAGAATTCGCCGAGCGCGACATGCGAACTCGGAACCAACTCCGCTTCGGCCCATTGTGAATTGTGAAATGCTTGGTCTTTGCCCGGAGCAACTCACTAACTCAAACTGAGCGGTTTTGTTTTTGTCCCGTCAGGGACCGTTGAAAATAGCCCAGCACTTCAGTGCTGGGGATGCGATGCGGCGGCACGACTTGAGTCCCGTCAGGGACGACAGAAATGCTCGGCCGATTTCTGTCGTCCCTGACGGGACTTCAGACATTCTTCCCACCTTTTCCCAGCACTGACGTGCTGGGCTATTGTCGAGACGTCCCTAGCGGGACTCAAAAACCGCTCAGTTTGAGTCACTAAGACCTGCGCTCGGCGCGGTTCGCCCGACCCCGCCCGCGCTGGGCGCGGGTCTCCCGACAGCACCGGCCTGACTACAAAAGTTATGAACATGGCCCAGGTCGGTTTCTCGTCGTTGCGGTATGAGGGGAACACCTGCAACATGCACCTCAACGACCTCGCCGCGAAGGTCAAAGAGAGCGTGGTTGTCAGCGGAGCGGCTAACGTCATCGCGATCGCTGCGGAGTCATCCGATGCTTGACGGTCTCACACAACAGCACCCCGTCCCCGACGAACTCCTCGGATCGTTGGTCGAGGCGACGTCCTGTCTGCACGACCCGGAAATGCTACGCCGGTCGTTTGCAGACAACGGCTACGTGTTGCTGCGCGATGTGCTGCCGCGTGACGACGTGTTGGCCGCGCGGCGCGAAGTCTTCACACGGCTGGCGGAGATGGATGAGATTCAGCCACCGGTCGAGGCCGGCATCGCCACGGGCACGAGTCGTCGCCGTGAACGCTCACCTGATCTGGGAGCGTTCTGGAAATCCATCAGCGAGGGCGCGGAGTTGCGGCGCGTGACCCACGGAGCGCGACTGCGTGAATTGGCGGGGCTGCTGTTCGATGCTCCGGCACGGCCGCATGATTATCTCTTCCTGCGGCCAGCACCTGTCGGCAACGCGACCAACTTGCATTACGACTATCCGTTCTTCGCGGGCGGTGCTTCGCAGATCGTCACTTGCTGGCTGCCGCTCGGAGAGATTCCGATTTGCGACGGTCCGCTCGTGGTCGTCGAGCATTCTCATCTCTTCGAGGATTTGATCAACCCGATGCGTGCCGCACGATTGACCGGCGATCCCCAAGCGTTCGCCGCCGCGCAGGACATCGCCTATCAGTCATCCGCGACCGACACGTTGGAGTTCGCACGCTCGCGTCAGACGCGATTGCTGACCACTCATTTTCAACCGGGCGACGCGATGATCTTCGGCGGCTTCACGATGCACGGCTCGCTCGACAATCACTCGCCGCTGGGCCGAGTCCGGTTGTCGGTCGATGTGCGTTACCAACCAGCGGCCGACCCCGCCGCCGATCCGCGATTCTTTGGCCCGCATCCGTTGGGTGCGAAGGGGGGCAGCTACGGCGAACAGAAGGCAGCGCAACCGTTGGGAACTCCCTGGGTCGCGCGGCAATAGTTGGAGTGAGTGCTGACACACCAAATTCGTTCAACTGCCTGACTTTTGACTCCCAACGGCCTTGTGCCGTTGGTGAAGAAGATGGTGGGCTAGTTGATGTCGTACCGACTCTCCCCAAACTCTCCCATTCCTCCGCTTTCGGCGGAGGAATGGGAGAGTTTGGAGTGGTGGTGTATTCTTGCTTGTCAGCTCACCATCGTTTTCACCATCCGGGCGAGCCGAATGGGGTCTTGAAGGCGAAAGTCATGCAGTCGAATTAGAACAGCGCCGCGATCGGTTGCCCCTCTTCCATCAGTCGGAAGGGGCGGCCGAGTGCGTCGATGGCGTTCAAGTCGTCGATGCCCATCGCGCGGTAGACGGTGTGGGCGATGTCTTCGGCTCCAACGGGATTGTCGGCGGGATATTCGGCAACCTTATCCGTCGTGCCATAGGCTTGGCCCCCTTGGATGCCTCCGCCCGCGAGCAGTATCGATTGGCAAGCGGTCCAGTGATCGCGGCCGGCTCCGCTGACGCCGTTGGAGCGTGGGTCGCCGATCTTTGGCTTGCGGCCCATCTCGCTGCTGACGAGGACCAGCGTGGTGTCGAGCAGCCCGCGCTCGTGCAGGTCGGCCAGCAGCGCGGCGAATGGGCGATCGAACTCCGGCAGCAGGTGATCGCGCAGGCAATTGAAATTGTTGCCGTGAGTGTCCCAGCCGCCGCCGCTCTTGCAAAGCTTGCTGAGGAGATCGCTCCCTTTCCAGAACACGGTGACGAACGGCACGCCCGCCTCGACCAATCGCCGAGCCATCAAAAAGCTGGTCGCGGTGATCGAGTTGCCGTATTGATTGCGAATCGACTCTGGCTCGGCAGTGAGATCGAACGCGGCTTTCGTCTGCGGCGCGGTCAGTAGTGAGAACGCTTTCTCCTGCTGCTTCGAGTAGCCGCCCGCCGCCAGCGAGTGATCCACCAGCCGAGTCGTGCCGTCGAGCGACGACAATAAATCTCGCCGCGACTGCAATCGACCGAGTCCGATGTCGCCGTGAAGTTGCAACGCCGGAGCCGTGAACTTCAGCGGCGTCTCGCGCGAGCCATCGACGAAGACCGGATCGAATTCCAAACCGAGTCGCGCACCGAATTGACCGGGCCGCGTGTATTCCGGAGCGCCTTCTTTCTGCGGCAGCGAGATCACCGACGGCAAGTACGGATGCGGCGGTCGTTTGTACGCGATGGTCGAAGCCATCGACGGCCAATCGGTCGGGTACGGCTTGCGAGCATTTAGCAACTGCCGGAACGACGGATCGCCCGCATGGCCGGTCAGGTTGTAGTAGTAGCCGTGATGATGATCGCCAGTGCCACGGCCAAAGTCTCCCAGCGACCGCACGACCGCAATGTGATGCGCCTGCTTTGCCGTGTGTGGCAAGTGCTGGCACAGTTCCAAGCCGGGAGCACTCGTCGCGACGGGATTGAACTCGCCGCGATATTCCAGCGGCGCATCGGGCTTCATGTCCGTGGTGTCGATATGCGAAACACCTCCGCTAAGCCAGATCATGATGCACGACTTGGCGGGTTGTTTGCCGCGTGACACCGTGTTGCCCGTCGCCGATTCCGCCGCGTGAGCCAGATTGACTCCACAAAAACCCGCGCCGCCTGCAACCAAGAATGTGCGGCGATCAACAGGGACTTGATGTGGAATCCGCGGCATCATCGAACTACTCCATCCAGAACTCGGACGAAGGAACTGCTCAGACGGCATTGGATGTTATCGACCCTTTACCCCACGCATCACTTCGGAGTCACGATCACTCGGCTGGAGTTGATCTTCACTTCTTGCTTCGGCCGGTCGTTGGCACCGGTCGCGACGCTGCCGATCTTGAGCACCACATCGAGGCTCGACTTATCGGCGGTCTTGCCGAAGACGGTGTATTGGTTATCGAGACCCGCCGTGCCGGCGCGGGTGAGGCAGATGAAGAACTGCGAGCCGGCTGAATTCGGATCGCTGGTGCGAGCCATCGACAGCACTCCGGCGTCATGCGGCGTGGCGTTGAACTCTTGCTTGATCGTGTAACCCGGCCCGCCGGTACCTGTCCCTTGTGGACAGCCGACTTGGATCATGAAGCCGGAGATGACGCGATGAAAGATGATGCCGTTGTAGTAGCCAATCTTCGTCAGGCCGATCAGGTTTTTGGCATGGCCCGGTGCGACATCGGGATACACGTCGAGCAGGATCTTGCCCATCGTCGTCTCGAACTCGACTTGATAGGTGTTCTTCGAGAAATCGACATCCTTCAGCGCCGCGTCCACTTCGGCTCGGCGATTGGTTCCAAAACTGGCCACGAGAGAGACCTTTCGATTGAGTGTGCTCCGTTTTCGCCACCGCTCACAACGCTGGGCGAGAAGGGCGGGGATCGTAGGTACGGCATCGCGCTTCTGCCAGGAATCCCCCTGAGTAGACCGGACGCCCACGTCCGGTCAGCCAGCCGACGAACTCGTCATTGGAATTCCGACACGGACGATTGTGGAAAGCGGCGTGGAAGTGGAACTCGCAATCGTTGGGGCTCCCCAATGTGTCCGTCGTAGATGACGACAAACGAGTCCAACGCGATGCGGCGACGACTGCTGGACCGCTCGAATTCTCGCCGCAAATGGATCTCGCCCCAATGGACCCAAACCAACGACTTCATGCGAGCGAGTGCGAGCCAATGCTCGTCGGTCAGCGAGGCATTGGGAAATTGGTAGTCCCGCAAGTGACTTAGTCGTAGCCGTGAGATGCCATCCGCAGTCACCTGGGTCTTTCGAACTTCGAGCTGTCCTAGCGCGGGAAAGCGCGAATCGTCAATCGCCGCTAGCCCCTTGTCGGTGATCGCACAATGATTGAGCGTGAGATTGACGAGACTGGGTTGTGGTAAGAGCGATGCGAGTCCGCTATCCGAAATCTGCGTGCCATCGAGTACGAGATACCGTAGTTTCAAATGAGTCCGCAAACCTTGCAGCCCGGCATCGGTCACGGAAGTTCGTGAGAGATTGAGGAACCTCAGATTCGGCAACGTCGCGGCTTGGCGAAGCACTTCGTCTCCTGCGCGAGTTCCGGGAAGATGAACCTGCTCCAAAAGCACGAGCTTGTCCAAGTGAGCGAGGCCGCCATCGGAAACGAGATTCCCGCGAAGGTCCAGGTATCGCAGGTTGCTGAATTCGGACAGATGATCGAGATCCGCGTCCGATAGATGGCAGTCCGGCAACTCCAGGTGAGCCAAACTGCGGAAGCGGGTCAGCCGCGAGATGAAATTGTGCGGCAGCACGGTTCCCGGCGGCAGACGCACAGCAACCACTCGCTGAAAATTCCCCTTCAACTTCAACACGGCCTGCTTCGGCCAACCGCTCGGAGCTTTCGACTCCAGCCACTTGTACCAATCCGGAACGAAGTAGCTTCCCTCCAGCCGTCCGCCACGCGATTCGACTTCTGTGCGGAGTTGCTCCATCCGGTGTCGATCGACGGCGGTGTTGGCGACACCAATACCCGCGAGGATGGCCGCAGTCCATGCGATCCACTTCCACAGCGAGAAACTGGACGCGATGTTTTGGTCGTGCGAATCCTGCGACATCGGGAGTCTCCGGCAGAACAGTAGGATGGGCACTCTTGCCCGTCCGGTTTCGTTCTTCGCGAAGACGGGCAAGAGTACCCATCCTACAAATTACTTAGCTTCCCGCAGTAACTCCAAGCGCGAACGTAAACCGTCGAATTCAAACGTCAGGCCGAAGCTGGCTTTCGCGAATGGAAACAGCGGGGCCTCGAACTTCTCCGGCAGTTTCGGTTCGCCGGGGTGGCCGAAGACGGTCGATTCCATCGTACGCCATTGTTCGTTCCAGACGTAGCGGCCTCCGCCGGGGCAGACCAGTTCGGTGTTCCAGAAGCGAGCGTGAACTTCGACCGGGTCGCGATCGGGATATCGCCGTTTCCATTCGTTGAGGATCGGCAGGTTGCTCCACGAATTCGTTTGAGCGGCTTGCCGAGGGTCGGCGACTTCCGCGAACCACAGGAAGAATTGCGGCAACACATGATCGAACTTCACGGCCATGCTGTCGCCCAGCCAACCATCCGCGCACTTGGCGAGCGGGGCGGCGTCAGCCCCTCGGTTGTTCGGCGACGACACCGGGGGGCTGACGCCGCCCCGCTCGCCTGAGTCCTTTGCGTCGCGCGCCAATTGCCGGTCGATGGCTCGCTGGATGACTCCCTCGTTGGGCGAGAACAGCAGACCGTCGCCGATCGTCGAGTAATACAGCGCGAAGTTATCGAGTTCCGCGATGCCGGCGGCTCCGCGACGCGCGGCGGAGATTTTGACGTAGGGATGCTCGCGATGCGTCACGGAGTCCCATTTCGTCAAGCCCGCCGCCGTTTGCTGAATGAACGAGCGGAGCGCCGTCAGAAATATCGCCAGCTTGAGTGGCTGACGGACTTCGATGCGGACACCGATCGGCAGTCGAAAGCCGTCTTGCTGGAGTTTGCGTCCGCGATCCTCGGACTTGAGCTTCAACAATTCTTCCCAATACGGATCGCGGTCGGCGTAGATCGCGATCGACTGCCCCAGCCAGCCCAACGGATCGAGCGGCTTGTCAGCTCCGAGTCCCGCCACTCGATTGCCGGCCATGATTCCGGCGAGAAACTGATTCGCTTGTTGGATCGGCGGAGACTCGCGATTCAACGCCAGCACGTAGTGCGCGATCGTGTCGTGCGGATCGCCCGACTCGGCAGTCAGCTTCACTCCGCTGGCGAGCTGCAGCATCTCGCGATACTCGGTGCTCGCGATCAGCGGCATGATCGACAGGTCGGCCGAGAGCCGTCGCTCGTCGGTGCCGATCCGCAGCGCGATCGGATCAAAGGCGATCGTCCAGTTCCGTTGATAGCCGTCGCGCCAGCGTTGATACGAGTCTCGTTCGGCGGTCGTGACGGAATCAAACATCAGTTCGGAAATCGGCGACAGGAACTCCGGCCGTCCCAGCGATGGCGACAGGACGCCCTCCGAGGTCAACTGCATGTCGGCCGGCTGCGAGGTCGGCAGGTCCGACGTGATCGCTCCGAGTTTCAGTTCTTTGCCGGTGACGAGCGCGTCCAAATGCGCCGCCTGCAACTGCGTAAGCACCGCCCCATCGCGAGTCCTCCGTGACGACGCGATCCGCCAGCGCGGCCCGCACCAGCGGCGAATCGTCACGTCGCTGATGAACAACAGCGCGGACTCGGACGCATCGCCGAGTTGATATCGCTGCCGAAAGAAGACGTACTCCGGCAACGCCGCGATCGCCACGGCCTTGCCGGCTCGGACCGCCCCCAGTCGCTGCAACTGTGCGAGCGAATTGGTCACGACGACTGCGTGATTGAACTCGGCGACGTAACTGCAAACTCGGCGATCCGGCGACCGCGTGCCGACGTACTTGATGCCTTCGATCTGGCCTTCAACCGGCTTCACGTCCGGCATCTTGGTCGAGTCGAGCCGCTCCTTCGCCAGTAACAGTCCGGCCAGAACGCTGGGCTGCTTGGACTCAAACAGCACGGCGACATCGGTGCCGGTCGCGAAGTACGGATCGCCGCCGGTGATCGCCACGCTCGACACGAATTGTGGTCCGAGCAAACGCCCCAGCGTGCTCAGCGACAAGCCGAGTTGCTGCTCATAACGCTCAACCAAGTGCGTGTCTTGCGAACTGAGTTCCGTACGTCGCAGGATGGCCGTCCCTTGCAGCTTGGCTTCGTCGGCCACCTTCAGCGCCGCGGCGAACGTCGGAAAGAAGAGGACGTGTTGATCCGCCGGAATCGAACTCGCCAGCAAATCGAGCGTCGGCGTCACATCCTTGATGAGCGGCTGCCAATCGATTTCCTTGACCGTGATCCCCGTGATCGAGTCCAGCGGCACCGTTTTATCTTTGTCGGGGTTCCCGCGTGGAAAGAGCAGCGGGCGATCAAGCTGCAAGTTCTCGCTGACGGCCCGCCCGCCGGAAAACAATTCGTAGGTCTGGTCGAGCTGATTGAAGCCGAGACCGTCCCAACGCTGCGGAGCGAGTTGCCGTAGCCGATCGCGATCGTCTTCCGAGAGTTCGCCGAGTGCCTTGCGAGTGGTGCCCAACTGATGTCGATACCACGCGGCTCCGACGACGTTGTTCGCTTGCAGCCGTCGTTCGTAGTGCTCGATCTTCGCAAATTGAAACTCGCGTGCCGCGTTCGCCTGCGCCGTGTCGGCCGTGATGCGGAATTTCACTGCAATCAAACCGCTGCCATCCGGCTTAGGCAAAACCAGCCGACCGGAAACGTCTCGCTTGGCAGCCGCTCGGATCACCAGATGCACCGGAGCCTGCCCCGCCGGTTCTGACCAACCGAAGATGGAACTCCACACGTCGCCCCGCTGAAGATACGCCGGGTGTGCCAATTTTGCCTGGCGCGATGAATACAGAGTTGTCAGAATGAGGTTGAAAATGTTCGGAACCTCTTTCTGGAGTCGATCATGGATGATGTCCCACAAGTGAAATCCGAGTTGTTGATGCCAGCGGTTCGGGAGCAGGT
>CAMDEA010000174.1 GCA_945893045.1 Planctomyces sp. SH-PL62 | reverse complement strand
ACTTCGCGCATCACGCGAACGGCTTCGTTGGCGACGCGGCCGTCGTAGTAGGCTTCGTCGGGGACGTCACGGCATTCGTAGAGCGGCACGTTCGTGTACTTTCGCGGAGCGGACGAAGCGAGGTTCGGCGGCAGTTCGCCGGTGACTTGCGCCGCGTCGTCGCCGTGATTGGCGTAGTGCAGGAACTCCGGCGCGCTCCACGAGCGCGGGTCTCCTTTTTCCTTCGTGTGCCAGTTGTGAAAGATCTTGCCGACGCAGCGTGTTGTATAGCCGTGCTCCTTGAACCACAGCGGCAGCGTCGTGACGTCGGGATTCTTTTCGCGGAAGTGCAGACCGTTGTTCCACTGCTTGAGTGTGTCGGGCCGGCGGCCGGTCAGCATCGACGACCGCGATGGGTTGCACAGAGCTTGCTGGCAGTAGGCTCGGTCGAACTGCACGCTCCGCTTCGCCAGCCGGTCGAAATTCGGAGTGATGGCTGGCGAGCCGAAGGTGGCCAGTTCCGGCCGCAAGTCGTCGGCCATGACGAACAGGACGTTGAGTTTGGGACCGTCTGCGGCCTCGATCCGCGTGGCGAGGCCGAGGATCAACAGGCTGATGGCGAGAAAGGCACGACCGACACCAAATAAATCATTTTGTGACAACATCGTTAAGCTCCTGCGTGACGGCTTTCGCTTCCGTGGAAAACTTGGGAAGTCGCGGCCGGACAGGATACCTCTCACAAGCCTGCAAATTCGATGGCTCGGAATTGTTTTGGCGAGCGGTGGGCGGCATCATGTCTGCCATACATCGAGCCGACGTTCGGATCGGTTCTGGAGAAAGAATCATGAATCGCAAGCTCACGTTATTGACGGCTGCCGTGGTCGCGGTCGCCGTTGGAATGTTCGACATTCGAGTGGATCAGTCCGCCGCCGCGCAGAATTCTCGGTCGCGCGGCAAGACCAAGGCAAGTATGAAGCGCGGCGCGAAGCCGGCGACTCCAAAGTCAAACCTGCCGACCGGGGCCGAGAAGACCAAAGTCGAGATTGAGCCTGTCAAACCGGAGCTGCGCGACGCCGCGCTGCGCTCGGCGGCGAAGATCGACGCGCTCGTCGATGCGGGCTTGAAGAAGGCGGGACAGAAGCCGAATGAGATGTCATCGCCGGAACATTTCGTCCGCCGCGCGTATCTCGACATCTCCGGCACGATTCCCAACTTCAAGCAGACCGAGTCGTATCTGACCAACAAGGCGGAGAGCAATCGGATCGTCCTGATCGACACCTTGCTCAGCCGGCCCGGCTACGCCAGCCAGATGTATAACTGGATGGCGGACATCCTGCGACTGGTCGATCGGTCGGACAACAACAACTACTTGCGGCCGTACTCGGATTGGGTCAAGGAATGTCTGCGCGACAACGAACCGTGGGACTCGATGGTGCATGACATGCTCACGGCGGAGGGCCGCGTTTGGGATGAACCAGCGGCCGGCTTTGTGCTCCGCGATCCGGGGATGCCGTTGGATAACCTCAACAACGCGGTGCGGATTTTTCTCGGCACGCGCATTGGCTGTGCTCAGTGCCACGATCATCCGTTCGACAAATGGACTCAGAAGGAGTTCTATTCGCTGGCGGCCTTCACGGCGGGCATCGAGTACCGGCCGACGACGAAGATCAACATTGCCCCTAAAGACATCGACAAGGCTTCGAGCAAGGATGGCAAGGAATCCAACGAGGCTCGGCAAGCGAAGCAGTTGATGCGGCTGAATCGCAACGGTGTTTCGAGCAACGACAAGAAACAACTGAAATTCCCGCATGACTACCAATACAGCAACGCGAAGCCGGAACAGCTCGCGATCCCGTCCGTACTGTGGGGCACGGCTCCGACGAAGATCGACAACTCGGAGCGCCGCAAAGTCTTCGCCGACTGGGTCGCGACAGGCGATAACCCGCGCTTCTCGCTGACGATGGCCAATCGGCTCTGGCAGAAGGCGATGGGGATCGGACTGATCGAGCCGGCCGATGACATGAAAGACGAAACGAAGGCGACCAATCCCGAACTGATGGAGTTTCTCGCCAAAGAACTGGTCCGGCTGAAATATGATCTGAAGGAGTTTCAGCGAATCATCTACTACTCGAAGACCTACCAGCGCGCCGCGACCTACGGCGAGCTTGATCCAGAGAAGCCGTACCTCTTCCCCGGCCCGCTGCTCCGCCGCTTGACCGCCGAACAAGTTTGGGATTCGCTGCTGACGCTCACGATGCCGAACCCGGAAATGGTCGTGCGGCCCGACGACGACGAGTACGTCGCGACCGTCTCCTTGACCGAAAAGACGACCGCCGCCGAACTGCTCAAGAAAGTCGACCACCTCGCGGAAGTTCGCAAGGAAGAGAACAAAGAGAAAAGCAAACGGCTCTACAAGGGGCAAGAGTTGGTCCGCGCCTCCGAGCTGCCGCAACCGTTGCCGGAAGGTCACTTCCTGCGCCAATTCGGCCAGAGCGACCGGCAGACCATCGCCGACAGCCACACCGACGGCACCGTGCCGCAACTGCTGACCATGTTCAACGGCCCCGTCACGCACATGATGCTGGAGCAAGGCTCGGTGATCTACAATGAAGTCATGCTGGCAACGACGACCGAGGGGCAGATCAACAAGATTTTTGTCCTCGTGCTGAATCGCCATCCCACTGCCACCGAGCGGGCCGTGGCCATGAAAGAAATCAAAGCCGCCGGCCCCGCCGGCATCGGCAACGTGATTTGGGCGTTGCTCAACACACGCGAGTTTTTGTTCGTGCAATGAGTCCGTGGGGCAGGTTTTCAACCTGCCCGCCGATGGACTTGCCACTTTCACGGGCAGGTTGAAAACCTGCCCCACGACAAAGGACCAATCATGTTTCAATTCGAACCATCCCGACTCGATGACCTCTCGCGCCGGCAATTGATGACCGACATGGCGAAGTATTGCCTCGGCGTCACCGTGCTGCCGGCTGGCTTCGCGGCGGCACTCGCAGCGGCTGACAAGAAGGACGAGAAGAAGGCGGCTGCGAAGTCGTCTTCCTCGAACAACAGCGGCGGCAAGGCTAAGCATCTCATTTATCTCTACATGCAAGGGGCGATGTCGCAGCTCGACACGTTTGATCCAAAACCGAAGAGCAAGGTGCAAGGGGACACGAAGCCAATTCAAACGAAGATCTCCGGCGTGCAATTCGGCGACAAGCTGCCGGAACTCGCCAAGATCGCCGACAAGCTGGCGGTTATCCGCTCGATGAACACGAGCACCGCCGCACACGAACCGGCGCGCTATCTGATGAGCACCAGCTACAAGCCGATCGCGACGACGCGGCATCCGGGACTGGGCTCGTGGATTCACAAGTCGCTCGGCCGGATTCACAAAGAGTTGCCTGTCGCGGTGCAAGTCGGTGGCGGCATCGGGCCAGGATATCTCGGTGCTGAGTTCGCTCCCGTGCCCGTCGGCGACCCGTCGCTCGGATTGCAGAACATCAAGTCGCCGTCGTACCTGACCGATTCCGCGTTCGACAAACGCATGGACTTGTCGCACGCCTTCGACAGCGACTTCCGCAAACTGGCCGGAAAGAATCGCAAGGTCAACGGCTATGACGATCTCTACAAGGATGCGATTCATCTGTTGCGCAGCGAAGACCTGAAGGCATTCGACATCAGCAAGGAATCGGACGACGCGAAGAAGGCGTATGGCGACACGCGCTTCGGCAAAGGCTGCTTGCTGGCGCGGCGGTTGGTGGAGCATGGTGTGCGGTACATCGAAGTCTCGCTCGGCAGTTGGGACCATCACGTCGATCTGTGGACGAAGATGGGGACCGTCGGCAGCGAACTCGACAAAGCGGCCGCGCATCTGATCGCGGACCTCAGTAGCAAGGGCCTGCTGAAAGACACGCTGGTCGTGATTGGCACCGAGTTTGGTCGCAAGCCAGAGATCAACCAGAACAGCGGCCGCGACCATCACCCGGCGGCGTTCTCCTGCGTGCTAGCCGGTGGTCCGATCAAGGGTGGCCAAGTCTGGGGAGCAAGTGACGCAGACGCCTTCCGAGTTGATTCCGATGGCGTCACTCCGGAAGACTTCAACGCCACCATCGCCGTGGCGATGGGCATTCCGCACGACAAAGAAATTCATTCGCCAGACGGCCGCCCCTTCACGATCGGCAACAAAGGCAAGCCGATCACGAAGCTGGTGTGAGGGCAATGAAACCGCTGACTGACTATCACTGGTTTAAGTCACACTGGCTGACGTTTGCCTGTCTGGTTCCGTTTCTCGTGATGCTCGCCATGCATCGAGCGTTGAACCTCTCAGATACAATGACAGGGAGATCAGAGATACCAGTACCAGGGCAGCGGGATGGGTTGCTCTACAACTACGTCATGGCGATGGTCTTTTACGGGGGCATCTCTGCTTATGTGTGGCACACCTTCGGCGCGGCACCGCGCAAACCCGGATGGGTCGTATTCAAATTGATCTTTCTGGTTGCGGGGTGGGCGGGGCTATTGCTGGCGCTTGGTTAGCAACTCGCAATCGAGTTCAAAAATTCTTCCAACTTGAACTACTCCATCAGTTCAGAAATAGCGACGGCTCGGTGTTCGGCGACTGAGCGATAACACGCTTCGACGAGCGCCATCGTTTTGAGGTTATCGTCGCCACTGATTTCCGGCGGCGTCCCGTCTTCGAGAGCACACAGCAGTTGGGCCATCGGGCCGACGAAGGCGTCGGGAAACCAGACTTCGTCCCAGCGCGGTTGCTGCCATTGGCCGGCAGAGGTCGTAGTCGTGTAGTCGAGCGTGCTCGGCGTGCGTTGCGGGTAGCTCGGCCAACCGATCGTGCCGCGAGCCATGCCGGTCGTCCCTTCAATGCGCCAGCGGATGCCGATGTCGGAGGCCGCTCCTTCGAGAGCGGGGCCGGTCCAGACGTCGTCCCACGACGAGGCTCGGAAGCCGTTCGCGTATTCGAGAATGTAGAGGCAGATGCCGTCAGTGTGCTCGAATTTCTTCGACGTGCGCGGATCGGTGCGGACGCTGGCGAAGACGCGCTCTGGATCGCCGAACCAGAAGCGGAATGTGTCGAGATGATGAATGCTCATGATCCGCAACGTGACCCAGCCCAGTCGCTGCTGCCACGGCATCCAATGCGGGATCGCCCGCATGTCGATCGACGCGAAGACCGGCTCGCCAAGATCGCTGCGTTCGAGCAATCGCTTCGCTGCTCGGACCGATTGGTCGTAGCGCATGTTTTGATTCACGGCCAGCGTGATGCCCGACTTGCGGCATAGCCGCACGATCTCGGCAGCCTCGGCGAAGTTCATCCCCAACGGCTTCTGCGCGAGGATGCCGCGGATGTGATCGGCATGCTTCACCGCTTCGCGCACAACGTCAATCTGCACATCGGGCGGTACGGCGATGTCGATGACCTCAATGCTCTTGTCCGCGAGCAACGATTGATAGTTGTTGTGAACAGTTGCGAGGCCATGTCGCTTCGCGACTTCATCGGCACGGCTGCGCGAGCCGGAACAAATCGCGACCGGGTTGAATCCGGCTTGGCGATACGCGACCAAATGGCAATCGGCCATGATGAAGCCGGCCCCGATGCAGCCGATGCGCGGCGATGCGTCACGCGGCAGTTTCGGGCGGAAGTCGAGATCGTAGATCGCGGACATGTGTGGCTCCGTGGGGCAGGTTTTCAACCTGCCCGGCTGCATTTGAATCCTTCCGATTCGGGCAGGTTGAAAACCTGCCCCACGTTGCCGATCGGCAACATGCCGGTTTGATTGACGCGATTGGTTCTACAAGAGGCGTCGGAACTTTGCACACGAACGGCCTCGGTCTGAACGATCCGTGCGAGTCGGAGGGGATGCGCGCTCGACGAGTCCGGTGCAGCGTGTATGGTTTTCGCACTGCGTGGAACCGCTCTCCTCCGAGACGAACAGCACCCCATGTCCGCACCAGATGTCATATCGGAAGTCACTCTCGCCACGGACTCCGATCTCGCCGCGATTGTCGCCGACTACGCGAACTCGGCAGAGCTGCCGCCGGCGGATTGGCTGACTCGGCTGGAATTGGAACGTCCGCAAACGAATCTCCGCAGCATCGACCTGTGGACGCAGCGAGCGAAGCGGGCGATGGATGTGTTTTGCGCGGCGGTCATGTTCGTACTGCTCGCGCCGGTGATGCTGCTGGTCGCGCTGGCGGTCAGGCTGACCTCGCCCGGCCCGATTCTGTTTCGGCAGATTCGGACTGGCTTGAACCTCCGCACGTCTCGTGATCGGCGAGCAGACGCGGCGGCCACAAATGGGAATCGTCGTCAGCAATCGAGCGATCGCCGGCAATCGACCTGCTATGGCAAGCCGTTCGTGCTCTACAAATTCCGGACGATGCGTATCGACGCCGAAAAGAACGGAGCCCAGTTCGCCACCAAAGGTGACCCGCGAGTCACTCCGATCGGCCGGTTCCTCCGCAAGACGCGACTCGACGAACTGCCGCAGCTTTGGAACGTTTTGCGGGGCGAGATGTCGCTGGTCGGGCCGCGGCCGGAGCGGCCGGAATTCATCGAGCAACTCTCCGAGGAAGTCCCCAATTATCTGTTACGGCTGGGGATCAAACCGGGGCTGACCGGCTTGGCTCAGGTGCTCAACGGGTATGACAACGACATCGCCGGGTTCCGCCGAAAGGTCGCCCTCGATCTCCTCTACCTACAAAACTGCTGCTTGGGGAATGATCTGAAAATCCTAGTTCGGACGGTCGGCGTTGTGCTGACTGGCAAGGGCGCTCTGTAAATGCGGCCGCGGGTCTTCTGAGATACTTCGTTGACAAGGTGTTCCGCAAACTTACGATGCTCACCGCGGCGGGACGGAGCGTTTGGTTTCTTGAACATGGCTCGTCGCTTTCGATTTGCACCTGGTTTCGACTCATCCGCGAAATGGACCGCCCATCATGGTCGCCCCTTTGACCCCCGAAATTCACAAACGCGGAACCGTGACGGTCATCTCGTTCGGCCCGCAATTCGAGACGCTGGACGAGTTCACTCTGGATCAAATCCGAGACGTTGTGCTGGAGGCCGCCAAAGCCGCGAATCCTCCGAGAGTTGTGATCGATCTGACCTACACCAAATTCTTTGGTTCGTCCTTTATCGAGGTGCTCTTCCGTGTGTGGAATCGCGTGAATGGCGCGGGCGGGAAGTTTGCCTTGGCCGGATTGACTTCGTACTGCCGCGAAGTGCTGGAAGTGACCCACCTCGACAAGTTGTGGCCGTTGCTCCCCAACGAAGCCGAAGCCGTGGCGGCGATTGAGTAGCTGTCGGCCGGGAAAGGCTGGCGTGCCAACATGCTTCCCGATTCGGAACAGACTCAGCAATTGTTGAATGCCGCGCGGGGCGGAGATTCCGCCGCGATCAGTGATTTACTGGAGCGCCATCGCGACTCATTGCGACGCATGGTCCAAGCTCGTCTGGACCGAGCCGTCGCTGGGCGAGTCGATGCCAGTGATGTTGTGCAGGATGTCTTGCTTGAAGCTCACGGGCGGCTGAGCGATTTTATTCAGGATGGTTCGATGCCATTTCATTTGTGGCTGCGGCATCTGGCCAAAGACCGCATGATTGATGTGCATCGCCGCCATCACGCTCAACGTCGCAGCGTGGATCGCGAACAGCACGCGGCGCAGTCGGCCGATGTCTCCTCCGCATTTGATCTGTTCGCGCAGATCAGTGCTCAAGAACTGACGCCGGCAGCGGCTTCGATCCGTAAGGAGATCGAGGTGCGCTTTCTCGGTGCCCTCGAGCAGCTCGACGAGACCGATCGCGAGATCCTGCTGATGCGGCATTGCGAGCAACTCGGCAACAGCGAGGTCGCCGAACTGCTCGGCCTCTCTCAGCCGGCCGCCGGGATGAGATACCTGCGAGCATTGCGACGGCTGCGAGCAGTGCTCGGCATCGAAGGCTCCGCTTCCCTTCCCTGACTTCATCGTCCTGCCCCCATCGTTCTGCCAATCTGCCTCACAACGAACTTGGTGCCATCGGTCATGCCTGATACGATCCTCGGCCGATCTTCTGAGTGACACGACCCGATCCCTGTTCCGCAGGAAGGTGCCCCGAAAATGCTGACGCTTCTCGGCCAGTCGGATGACCAGCAATTCTGCGACGGAATGTCGCGCCGCAACTTTCTGCGGATCGGTGGGCTGGGCTGGGGCGGTTTGACGCTGTCGCAATTGCTGGCAGCGGATGCGCGAGCAGAATCGACGACCAAACGGCCGAAGTCGGTCATCATGATCTATTTGGTCGGTGGTCCTCCTCACCAGGACCTCTTTGATTTGAAGCCGTTCGCACCGTCCGAGATCGCCGGTCCGTGGAAGCCCATCGCGACGAATGTCCCCGGCATCGAGATCGGTGAGCTGCTCCCCAAGATGGCCACGATGATGGATCGGTTCGTCCCGATCCGCTCGCTGGTCGGTGCTCAGGCCGAGCACGATGCGACGCAATGCTTCACCGGCCGTCCGCCGCGCGGCGCGGGAGTGCCGACTGGAGGTTGGCCGCAATTCGGATCGACGGTCTCGAAGGTCAAAGGGCCGGTCGATCCCGCGACTCCGCCGTATGTCAGCCTCTGCTACACCTGCACTCACGGGCCGTACAACGAACCGGGGCCGGGGTTCTTGGGAGTTGGTCAATCAGGCTTCCGGCCGCTCGGTTCGACGCGCGACGACATGGTGCTCAACGGTGTGACACCGGAGCGGCTTGGTGATCGCAAGGTTCTGCTGGCGAGCGTCGATCGCTTCCGCCGCAACGTCGATGCGAAAGGGATGATGGACGGCCTCGACACGTTCACGCGACAGGCGATGGACTTGCTGACGTCGTCTCGCTTGGCTGAAGCTCTCGATCTGTCAAAAGAAGATCCGCGCGTCGTCGCTCGATACGGCATCGGTGACACGAAAATCATGATCGACGGCAACGGTGCGCCGCGTGTCCCACAGAGCATGTTGATGGCTCGGCGGCTGATTGAAGCGGGCGTGCGAGTCGTCACGCTCAACTACAGCAAGTGGGATTGGCACGGCGGACTCAACGCCGAAGGCCGAGCGAACAACTCGATCTTCCTCCGCGAGAAGGAAGATTTTCCAATCTTCGATAACGCGATGACAACGCTAGTCGATGACCTGCAAGTGCGCGGAATGCTCGACGACACGCTGGTCTTGGTCTGGGGTGAGTTCGGTCGCACGCCAGTCATCAGCAAACAAGTCGGCCGCGACCACTGGCCGCGCGTCGCGTGTGCCCTGCTGGCCGGCGGCGGCATCCGCGCCGGTCAGGTCATCGGAGCCACGGACAAGATCGCAGGTGAGGCCGTCGATCGTCCGGTCACATTCCCAGAAGTTTTCGCAACGCTTTACAACCATCTCGGCATCGACGGCGCGAACACGACGGTTCAAGACTTCCAAGGCCGCCCGCAGTATCTCGTTGATTCCGGCGTGAAGCCGATTCACGAATTGCTGTGACTCGTGCTGTAGCCACGCTCGCCAGAGCGTGGGGTTTTGACACATAGCCCACACTCTGGCGAGCGTGGCTACTGTTGCGATGGCTTGCCACGCCGTGTCCGACGACCGCGACGAACTGTTATTTGCTCTGCTCGAACGGCTGGTCGCTTCGTCGCGCGACGGTCGGATGCCGGACTTCGCAGCCGTCACGCACGAGCATCCTGATCTTGAAACCGAACTGCGCGAGCTGTGGGCGACCGCGATGATCGCCGAGGACTTCGGCAGCTTCACCCGTAGCTCAGGCGGCCCGCCTGAGCCGGAACCCGGCGATGATCAACACACCAGCACGCGAGCCGCCCATGCGATGCCGCGGCGAATCGGTGACTTTAAGTTGCTGGAAGAGATCGGCCGCGGCGGAATGGGGGTCGTCTATCGCGCGACGCAGATCAGCCTCAATCGCGCCGTCGCGCTGAAGATGATCTTGCCCGGCCGGTTGGCCTCCGCGACCGATCTGTCTCGGTTTCAAGCCGAGGCCGAGGCGGCGGCGAAGCTCAAACATCCGCATGTGGTCTCGGTGTATGAAGTCGGTGAACTCGACGGGCAGCCGTTCTTCATCATGCCGCTGATCGAAGGGACGACGCTGGCGAAGCGGCTGACGGACGGACCACTGCCAGCACGCGAAGCCGCCGAGCTACTGGTCCCAATTTGTCGAGCCGTCGCCGCCGCACATCGGCATGGCATCCTGCATCGCGACCTCAAACCGTCGAACATTTTGATCGACCGCGAGGGGCAGCCGTACGTCACCGACTTCGGACTCGCGAAGCGCCTCGTGGGACAGGTTTCCAACGTGCCAGCATCGAAGCACGTTGAAAACGTGCTGCACGGCGAACAACTCACTCAACTCACCGCGAGCGGTGCGGTACTCGGTACGCCAAGCTACATGGCTCCCGAACAAGCCGCCGGCCAGCGCGGTGAAGTCGGCCCGGCCAGCGATGTCTACAGTCTCGGAGCAATCTTGTTCGCGATGCTCACTGGTCGGCCACCGTTTCAAGCGGCTTCACCGGTAGACACCATCTTGCAGGTGCTCGAACAAGACCCGATCCCGCCGCGAGTGCTCAATCCCGACGCCGATCCCGACCTCGAACTCATCGCGCTGAAATGCCTGCAAAAGCCCAGCGACTTACGTTACTCAACCGCCGATGCACTGGCCGATGACCTGCAAGCGTTCTTGGCTCACGAACCAATCTCCGCGCGATCGGGTCACTTCTCGCAAATCCTCAGCCGAGCCTTTCGCGAGACGCATCACGCGGTCGTCTTGCAGAACTGGGGTCTGCTCTGGATGTGGCACGCGGCCGTCATCTTCGCCATGAGCATGCTGACCAACGTGCTGCTGCTCTGCGATGTGAAATCACGCTGGGTCTATCCCGGCCTGTGGGTCGTGCTGCTGGGCATCTGGGCCGCGTGCTTCTGGAGTCTGCGCCGCCGAGCCGGCCCGATCACCTTCGTCGAACGCCAGATCGCTCACACCTGGGCCGGCAGCATGATCGCCAGCACCGGCCTATACGTCGTCGAGTGGTCGTTGGGCTTGGACGTGCTGTCGCTCTCACCGGTACTGGGTCTCATCAGCGGCATGGTCTTCTTGGTCAAAGCGGCGATCCTGTCCGGCCGGTTCTACATCCAGGCAGCCGCGATGTTCTTAATCGGCGTCGTCATGGCGCTGATGCCGTTATGGCGAATCCCCGATTTGCGGATCGCACTGTTTGGAGTGGCGTCAGGGCTGAGCTTCTTCGTGCCAGGTTGGAAGTATCACCGACAACGACGCGAGAGCCTGATGCGTCACGATTGATTGTCTCTCGTTGTCAGTCATCGTCGCCCGATACTACCATGTGCCCGCATCGGATTATCCTGATGTGTCTCCGCTAGCTCCCGCCTCAATCTTCACACCTTCTGAGTGCCCACCATGCTGAATTTTTTCGGATCGAAGAAGACGCTGTGCGATGGAATGACTCGTCGCGACATGCTCAAGGTCGGAGCATTGGCGGTCGGTGGGTTGACGCTGACCGATCTGCTGCGAGCCGAACAACTGGCCGGCAAGAAATCGGCGAAGTCCGTGATCATGGTCTACATGTGCGGAGCTCCCGGTCATCAGGACATGTATGACTTAAAAATGAATGCCCCGGTGGAGATTCGGGGTGAGTTCCGGCCGATCCCGACGAACGTCCCCGGCATCGAAATTTGCGAGCACATGCCGCGCATGGCGGCGATCATGGACAAGCTGGTGCCGTTGCGGTCGGTCTACGGATCACCGGATGGCGATCACGATTCGTTCATTTGCTACACCGGACGATCGAAGCGGCAACAGCCACCGGGAGGTTGGCCGTCGGTCGGTTCGACGGTCTCGAAGGTGCTCGGCTCGCGCAACAAAGCGGTGCCGACATTCGTGGGCTTGTCGCCGGACACCGGGCATCCGCCGTATGGCTCGCCAGGGTTGCCGGGTTACTTGGGAGTCTCTCACGCTGCGTTCCGCCCGTCGGGGCCGGGGCGAGCGGACATGGTGCTCAACGGGATTGATGCGACTCGGCTGGATGACCGAAAAGCGTTGCTCGCAGCGGTCGATCAAATTCGCCGTGAAGTCGATGCTTCAGGGACGATGATCGGCATGGACTCACTCGCTCGGCAGGCGTTTGAGATTCTCACGTCGAGCAAACTGGTTGATGCACTCGACCTCTCGAAGGAAGACGCCGCGACGCGCGAACGCTACGGCAAAGGGGACACGAAGAACTTCGGTGACGGGGCACCGCGCAACCTCGAACACTTCTTGATGGCTCGCCGATTGGTCGAGGCGGGTGCTCGCGTCGTGACGCTCAACTTTGGCCGCTGGGATTTTCACAGCGACAACTTCAACGGCATGAAGAACACGCACCTGCCGCCGTTCGATCAAGGCTTGTCGGCGTTGATCGAAGACTTGCACGCTCGCGGCCTGGCCGACGACGTGATGGTCTGCGCGTGGGGCGAGTTCGGCCGCACGCCGCGCATCAACCCAGACGCCGGCCGCGACCATTGGCCGCAAGTCGGCGGCGGAGTCCTCGCCGGTGGCGGCATACGAGCAGGACAAGTCATCGGAGCGACCGATCGGCACGGAGCCGAAATCTCCGACCGTCCGATCCATTTTGCCGAGGTCATCGCGACGCTCTATCAGCATCTCGGCATCGACCTCGAAACGAAGCTTCACGACCTCGCTGGCCGGCCGCAGTACGTCGTTGATGGCAAGAAGCCGTTGCCGGAATTGTTGTGAGTATCAATCTGAGGAACCCGTAGCCTGACTCTCCGAGTCGGGATTTCTGCGAGCAAACACCCGACTCAGAGAGTCAGGCTACTCCCATGTTCGACGTCGGTTCCTTTCGGACGAAGACTTGCGGGACGGTCGGACGTCGATCGTTTTTGCGATTGGCCGCGTCAGTGCCGATCGGCATGGGTTTGTCGCAGGCAGTCGGACAGCAAGTCGTGCGGCACGGGCCAAAGGCGAAGTCGGTCATTTTCGTCTTTTTGTGGGGAGCTCCGAGTCACGTCGATACGTGTGATCCAAAACCGGACGCTCCGCTGGAATTTCGTGGGCCGTTTCATTCGATCGCGACGCGCACACCCGGTTTGAACTTCACCGAGTTGCTGCCGCGCATGGCTGCTCGCAGCGATCGGTTCTCGATCATCCGCACGCATGCCACCTCCGAGCCGGGGCATCCCGACGGTGGGACGATGGCGTTGACTGGCTTCAAGGAACTCCCCGCTCCGGTGCAGCCGAACTTCGGATCGATTGTCGCCAAGCATCGCGGCCACAAAGGGAATCTGCCGCCGTTTGTTTCGCTCGCACGCGGCATCGTCATGGATGGCGGACGACGCATTGAAGGTTACGGCGGCGGCACGCTCTCGCAGGCGTATGACCCGCTGCTCGTGGGTTGCTCGGCCGAGAGCGATGTTGAGATTCCGGCGTTGCAACTTCTCGACGGATTGAACCCGCTGCGGATTCGCGACCGAACCACGTTGATGCGCGAACTGGACACGGTGCCGCGAACGCTCGAAACCGCCGGCTTTGATTCCTGGAACCGCAAATTTCAATCGGCCTACGACCTCTTGCTGACACCGGAATCACGGCAGGCATTCGATCTGACTCGTGAATCGGAAAAGACGCGCGGCCGTTTCGGACACTCGGTCTTCGGGCAGAGCAGCTTGCTGGCGTGCCGACTGGTCGAAGCGGGCGTGCCCTACGTGCAGCTCAACTACAGCCGGCATGTCGAAGCACTGAATCCGGGCTTCGAGTTTGGTTGGGACACGCACCTCTACAATTTCGAGCTGCTGCAAGACCATCACTGCCCGATCCTTGACCGCGCGTACCCGGCGATGCTCGACGAACTGCAAGAGCGCGGATTGCTCGACCAAACGCTGGTGGTCCTGATGGGCGAGTTCGGCCGCACGCCGAGGATCAGCCCAAATGCGGCTCGCGATCACTGGCCGCCCTGTTACTTCTCGATCTGGGCTGGCGGAGGCGTGAAACCGGGACGAGTCATCGGCTCCAGCGACAAGCGCGGAGAACAACCGATCGGCTCACCAATTTCGCCGCTGATGGTCGGTACGACGATTGCCGAACTGGCTGGTCTCGACACGCAAGCTCGCGCCGAAATGAACGTTCTCACCGGAGGCCATGTAATCGATGAGTTGTTGTGAGCGTTGTAACCCGAAGCGTCCGCGAGGGCGAACGCTTCACATCGCTTTGAATCCGTGGGTCGGTAAAGCGTTCGCCCTCGCGGACGCTTCGGGTTAGTTTCGGTGCTCAAACCTGCTGTGTTTGGAATAGCCATGTCGGTCATTGTCAAATTTGGTTTTGTGCTCTGCATCGTTGTCGCGAGCAAGGCAGCGCTGCACGCCGCCGAACCGGTGCCACTGACGCGCGACGGCCGATTGAAGTTTGCGACCACGGTCTGTGCGAACGGACGCGAAGTCGTGTACTGCGAGCTGGCGAATCCAGCTTTGTATCGGTTGATGAAATTGAATCTCCAAAACCGCACGTCGCAACCACTGCATCCAAAGGCCGAGACCTCGGAATTCGATCCGGTGTTTGCCGCCGACGGAAAGACCTACGCCTTTCTTAAGACGATCGGCGTCCTGCAAGCCGCGATCGTGATTCACGACGACCAGGGAAACAAACTCGGTCAGGTCGCTCCGGCCGGTGGGTTCTCTGGTTTGCGCAGTCCAGCGATTGCTCCTGATCGCTCGCGGGTCGTGTATTCGTTCGGCGAGGGGGGACGGCAGCAAATCTTTTCCGCGAAGCTCGACGGCACCGAGCGGCAGACGCTGGCCGATACACCGGGCATCAACAACTGGCCCGCGTTCTCTCCCGACGGCCGCGCGATCGTGTTCGGTTCGAGCCGCGATGCCGATTTCGAGATCTACCGCATGAACGCCGACGGCAGCGCCCCGCAACGACTCACGAATAGCCCGGCTCAAGACATTCGTCCGAAGTTCTCACCCGATGGAAAACGAATCGCCTTCACCAGTCATCGCGACGGCAACGCGGAGATCTACGTCATGCAGGCCGACGGCTCGCATCCACAGCGAGTGACCGACTCCCCCGAACGCGACGACTACGCCGACTGGCTTCCCGACAGCGAACACCTCGTCATCGTCCGCGAACACGACGGCTGGCACGATCTGTTTTTGGTGGATGTCCCGCCGAAGTCGAAAACCCAATGAGTCCTTCGAGACGAAATAAGGATGCGAGATGAGACCCAGCGATGCCTTCGATCGACGACCCTGCGGAACGCTCTCGCGGAGACAGTTTCTCGGCGCGGCTGGAGTTGGATGTCTCTCTCTGCTGCCGGGAGTCTGGAGCACGGCGGAGGACAAGAACGAAAATGAAAAACTGCCGCCGCCAAAGTTCCTGCTGGAGTGGGGGCAGCACGGCAAGGGGGAGGGCGAGTTCGACGCCTGCGTGGGCATCGCGATCGG
>CAMDEA010000173.1 GCA_945893045.1 Planctomyces sp. SH-PL62 | reverse complement strand
GGATGTCTCTCTCTGCTGCCGGGAGTCTGGAGCACGGCGGAGGACAAGAACGAAAATGAAAAACTGCCGCCGCCAAAGTTCCTGCTGGAGTGGGGGCAGCACGGCAAGGGGGAGGGCGAGTTCGACGCCTGCGTGGGCATCGCGATCGGAAAGAATGACGAGGTCTACACCGCCGAGTTCCGCAACCAGCGCGTCCAGAGATTTACGTCGGACGGAAAATTCCTGAGCACGTTTGCCGTGCAGCCACATGCGGGCGGTCTCGCCGTGGATGCGGACGGCAACGTCTTCGTCGCTCACTGGAACAGCAACAAAGTGGCGGTCTATTCGCCGACCGGAGAACTCCTGCGGGAATGGGGCCAGAAGGGAACGGCGGACGGCGAGTTCCGATTACCTGGCTCAATTGCGATCGGCCCGGACGGTTTGATCTATGTGCCCGATCAAGGCAACAGTCGCGTCCAGAAATTTACGCGCGACGGAAAGTTCGTCGGCAAGTGGGGCGAGCTTGGCAAAGAGCCTGGACAATTTGGTGGCGGCCAAGGTGCCGGAGGCCGCTTCGCCGGCCCGCAGTTCGTGGCCTTCGACCGAGCCGGCAACGTCTACACGACGGACGCAGCGCTGGATCGCGTCCAAAAATTCTCTTCGGAGGGAAAGCTACTCTCTTTCTGGGGCAGCGAGAGTGCCGATCCCGGCGGCTTCGGACCTCCCCCGCCGAACAAGGACGGGACACCGGGCATGGGCGGCCCGATCTCGCTGTGCGTGGATCGGCAGGACCGAGTCTGGGTCAGCGCCACCAACAACCGCGTCCAGCAATTCACGAACGATGGCAAGTATCTGCGCGGCATCGGCGGCGAAGGCACCGACCCCGGCCAATTCCACCTGCCGCATGGACTCGTGTTGGACAGCCGCGACTGCCTCTACGTCGCCGATACGATGAACACTCGGATCCAGAAATTCGCGGTCGGCTGAAGCCAGAGCCGGAGTGGTTCTGGAAGACACCCCCGCCGCATCGAATTCCTGATCGAACGAAGGGCGATTGTCGCATCAGCACTTGTGCTGTTACTCCGAAGGAGTTTCGTCACATAGCCCAGGGTTGCGAGCGGAGCGAGCTACCCTGGGTCACGGATGCGAGAGTGGTTTGTACCCCAACGGGGTTCCGTCATCTGTCGCTCTCCTATGACGCAACCCTTTCAGGGTAGATCACCCGTCCGCAACCCGGACCCAGGGTAGCCGCGATGCGCGGCAACCCTGGGCTATGTGACGAAACTCCTTCGGAGTAAACGCAAGCTGCCGACCACTCGACAAGCTGGTGATCCGCGTCCGTTTGGATTGCGGGCGAAGCCCGCGCCAGGTGCGACCTCGCGCGCGAGGTTTTTGGTGATCGGCCGCGCGCGGGAGATCACATGACGAGCCACCCGTGCAAAAAACAACAATCGCTTCTTGACGTGCCGAGAATGCAGCGGCATTCTCTCTCCCGTACATGTGACTCGCACCAACGGCTGAGACGTACTAGGCCGCGCGCGGTTCACTTCACTGTTAGAGCTTGGAGGGACACCTTCATGTTTGGCTATCTGACGATACTCGCGCTTCTTCTCGGCCCAGTGGATGACAACGACGTTCGCACGACGGTGCCCACGAATCCATTTGAATGCGCGCACGCGCGTAGCTTTTGCTTCGACAACACCGGACGCAGACTCTTGTGCGTCACACAGCGCGGCGAACTGCTGGTGTGGAATGACAACGGCGAAAGGCCCGTCGTCACGACGCTCGAAAACAAGCCGGGCGGTCGCGTCTTTGATCGAGCACCGATGAGCGCGGTCCTCGCGGCTGGGAGCGCAGAGGTTGTCCTCTTCTACCTCGACGGGAGAGTTCAAGTACGGCGCATCGACACGGGTCTGAAAGTCCGGGATCTTGAGAGCGACCGAAAGGACTTCGGCTACGCACACTCGTCACCGGATGGGAAATTGGTTGCGTGTTTGTCACACGCTCGCGCTGGCAACTCAAGCGCGATTCTGTTTTGGAACACGCGCGATTGGACGACCGCCGGTAGAATCGAAAGCACAGAGAGGATCAACGATTTTTGCTTCGCAGTGGATGGCCGACAGGCGTTCGCTTGCGTTGGCCACCCCACGGATCAGAAGCCGCTCGGGTTTACCGGCATTGTGGCTTGGAATCTCGCAACCAAGCAGGAGACGGGCAGAATCGAATATGGTACCGGCTTTCCAATTCGCATCGCGGTTTCCCCCGATGCACGTTGGGTGGCTACGGGTGGCGGCGACGCGGTTCCTGTGGCAGTGAATGCACGCAGTTTGAGTGGGCACCTGCGCATTTTCGATTGGGAGGCTAAGAAGTTCGTAACGGAACCGTATACCCTCGCATCCGACTACGTTCGCGCGGTGCAATTCAGCCCGGACTCCAGATCCCTTTACAGCGGTTCGTTTTCTACTCCGCCAGGAGGCGGACAGTACATTGCAGCCATCAGGGCTTTTCGTGTCGGTAGTGTCCGCCCGGTTTGGATTCCCCTCTGGGAGGCAACGCTTGGTAATGGGAATCCTCACGAGCTGAGCGTCTCCCCCAACGGCAATGACATTCTCGTCCCAGATAGCCGCAACCTGCAAATCGTTGACGCGAAAGATGGAACCGCCAGAGGAACGAAACTGACTTTCCGCTTTTACCCGGAGGATCGGGACGAGAAGAAACTCAAATGACTTCAACCCTCATCGGACGCAAGTTCTAACGAAGGCTTGCAGCGGATTGTGCGGGGCTGTGGTTGCCGCTCGTTGCTGGTTTGGTTGTTCAGAGTTTTGTGCGCGTATAACGCTCGTTGGCGGTCTGCCCCCCGCAACCGCTGACGCCTGACGTTCGGCCCGGAAAGCGCGCCCGACTTGCTAGGCCGATGACTCTCTTTCCTTCTTTGACGAGTCCAGCCGTGCGATCCGTCCCCAAGTTTCTGTCCATCCTGGTTCTCGTCTGCTTGATGGGCCTTGCCTCGGCGGACGAACGTCTCGAAAAACTGGGGCATCCCCTCGCTCAGCGTTATCCCGACGGGAGCGAATTCCAGGACGCTCGAAACATCTCCGACCTGAAAGCGTTCGACGGAAAACTTTACGTGGGACATGGCGACTGGGGGGTGAATAGCGGACCGACCGATCTTTGGTACTACGACCTCCACAAGAAAGAGTTCGTGAATCAAGGCCAGATCGAAGATGAGGCGGCCGATCACTTCCGGGTCATTAACGGCCGGCTGTACGTGCCTGGCACGGACCCTCGAGAAGATTGGAGCCTGGGCAACTTCTATCGCCTGGAAAACGGACAATGGGTCAAGCACCGCACGCTGCCCGCTGCCATACACAATCTCGACATTGTTGGCGTCGGTCAGACGTTGTTCGCCATGTGTACCCGCTTAATCGAGCAGCCCGCGTGCCTGATGGTCTCCTCAGATGATGGTCAGACTTGGAAGGTCTACGAAATCCCCCCCGATACCGGGATTCCCCCCGATACCAGGCTGCGACAAAGACTGCTTGTCATCGACGGGAACGTCTACGTCCCCGGCATCACCAAGAGCGGCGAGCTAAAAGTTTATCGCTTCAATGGCAACGGATTCGATCCTTGTAGCGGGGATCTGCTCCCAGGGGCGGAGAAGCCTGTTCGCAATTCCGTGAGTTGGTCGACGGCGGCCCTGGAGAAGCCAACGATGTTCAAGGGCAAGACCGTTTACTTAGGCGGCGTGATTCGAAGCAACCAGGATGCCGACAAGCGTGGGCTCAGCAAAAAGACATTGGAGTTGTTCGTGGCGACACTTCCCATTCCGAATGAGTTTCGCGCCGAACGATCCCTGACCGAAGAGAATCTGACAGACCTCGCCGTTGATGACGAGCGCTGCTACGCGGTCAGCTACCGTTGGAAAAACAAGAGCGATCCCAAGCAAGGAGCGGTGACCACCGTTTCTGCCAGCACCGATCTCAAGAATTGGTCGAAACTGTTTTCGTTCCATGATGCGACTTATGCCTCCGCGATCGAGGTAGTCAACGGTGACATTTACCTCGGCCTCGGCGGCACCGGAGAGTTCTGGACTCCCTCCACGGGCATGATCCTGAAGGTCGGCAAGGACAATTCCGTAATGGGAAACTGACTCACCATGATGCCTCCTGCCATCATCTATGGCGGTTATCGGCGCAGCCAGCCCCAGGCCGCGGCGCAACCTGCCGAACCAACCGCCTGTTGATTGACATCAACTGGCCCTCACAGTTGCGGTACGGATGTCGGTCCAAAAGTCGCCATCTCGGTCGCGACGAGCAGCGACATCGCACCGCCGCGGTCGTCGGGGCCGAGGATCGCTTTGCGATCGAGATACGCTCGCAGGCTGGTCTGCTTGCCGGTCCCTTCGCAGACGTCGATCAGCGCGCCGTCCGCGCCGATGCGAGCCAGAATCGCCGGCCACGCTTTGCGGACGCATGGCTCGTAGGTGGCGCGGTCGAGCCAGCCTTGTTTCATGCCGCGCAGCATCGCAAACGTGATCATGCAGGTCGCTGTCAACTCGCGATAACTTCCCTCATGGTCGATGACTTGATGCCACATGCCGGTCGGATCTTGATGCGTTCGCAACGCGGCGAGATGTTCTTGAAACGCACGGAGCATGTCGGCTCGGCCGGGATGATCGACCGGCATGTCCGTGAGCGTGAGTGCCAAGCCGAGCGCGGGAAACCCGTTGCCGCGACCCCAAGCCGCGTCATTGAGTGGCGAGTTGCGATACAGGCCATCCGGCCGAGCGCACAGCTTCCGCATGAACGCGAGATGCCGCACGGCCATATCGTGATATTTCGCGTCGCCTGTTAGCCGTCCCACTTGAGCAAGAATCGGACACGACATGAAGACCGCGTCCGACATCTCGACATGCGACGGCATCGCATCGCGCGATTGTCCCTTGTCATCGAATCCGAAATCGGCGGCGGCTTTTGCCAGCGCGATCAACTTCGCTTTGGTTGGCTCGTCTTTGGTTCGCAATGCCAACTCACCGAAGACCAAATGCCCCGCGAAATCGCTGCCACTGGGCTTGTCGCTGATCGCTTTCTGCTTACCGGACACGTACGGCTCAACCAATCGCTCAGCTTCTTGCCGGTGCGACGGATCGTTGGTCAGTTCGCTCAGCCGAATGCGGCCGATCACCGCGATCGCCGGGATGTACTGCACCGACTTCAGCGAGTGTCCGTATCTCGCTGCGAGTTGCTGTGACACTTCGAGTGGAGATCGGCCAATCCGTTGCAGCCTTTCGAGCCTCGCTTTGCTGTGCAGTTTGGGAAGCATTCGCAGCGAGTCGGCGACTTTCGTGAAAACGGTTGCTTCCTGACCATCCTCGGAAACACCTTTGGCGACATCCCACTGCGCGGCGAACAACTTGCCAACACCGGCGACGGAATTCTGACGCAGTTGTGGTGTCAGAGAATCTTTCGTCTCCACCACTTGGTCCCATCCCGGTTTTCGGAGAGCCGTCACGCGTTGGATCTCGATGACCATGTCGGGAGCCTGCGTGCCCAGCCAACGCCAGAGGTATTGCGCTTCCGGAACGGTCAGACTCTGATAGCCATCGGCCGGCGGCGGATAGCCGCGAGTCAGTTCGCCTCCAGAGTCATTCTTCCCGCCAAGCTCACCGGCCCAACCATCCGGATTGGCAATGACGACCGCAGAAACCGCCATCGACTCGCGCAACGTCTTTGCTTCGTCGGACGTGTGAAACCAACGCAACATCCGGTAGGTCACGTCGACGCTTTCATTCATCCCGTCCAATCCACCAACCAGCCAAACGTGAAGCCGATTGGGTTCGTCAGCCAACTCGGCGCGATCAATCAAGCACGGAATCGAGGCCTCTCGCCGCGTGACGCCAATCGCCGATGCGACCAATCGTGAGTCCTTCACCCACGTCTCACGAGCCAGCCGCTCAGTGACATTTCGGTCTTCACCGCTCGCCGAGTACCCCCAGCTTGCGACGAACAGAATCACACACCATGCAAGTCGATTCATCAGTGAGCTTCCTGGAAGATGTTGAAGGAAAGGCTGAAATGGATGCGGCGGCGACCATGCTGATCGAGTCGTCTTCAAATCGCCAGCGCTCTGGATGGTGATCGGCTCGCATGCGAGTCCGTCAGTCAGCCATGAGTTTGCCGCATCCTGTAAAGCTATCTTGACGGTCGCGCGCGCGCCTCGTAGCATCCGCCCCCCAGTCTTGGGTTCTGAGGGGCTCTCTCTTCTACGATGCCATCTGAGCATCGGACTTGCCGCCAACTGTCCGCAACGGAACACAGCGCACTCGGCGGAAGTCGCTCATGCCCCTCCCGGCTCGGGATCGACCTGTCACTGGTTCGAGTCTTCAATTCTCTTGGCTCACGGGATGTGACGCCGATGCTTCTGCGGCAACAAGGCCCAGCGCTGGTCGTTCACACCCCCGCCAAGCTGAATCTGTTTTTGGAAGTTTTGGGGAAGCGGCCCGACGGCTATCACGAGCTGGAAACGCTCATGGTCACAGTCGGGCTGTACGACACATTGCGGTTCACGGAGGACGATTCTTCTGCCACGCCGTCGCCAATCGCGTCGGCCACGTCTGCGGCTGCTGTGCCGTCTGACATTCACCTCACTTGCCGTTGGGCCGGGCCTCCGGAGTTTTCGCCGGGGCTACTACCAACAGGTCAGGACAACTTGGTGATGCGGGCGGCGGAACTGTTGCGAGAGGTCACGGGGACTCGGCGCGGAGCGTCGATCGAATTGACCAAACGCATTCCGCTGGCGGCTGGGTTGGCAGGAGGATCGAGCGACTGTGCCGCGACGTTGTTGGCCTTGAACCGATTGTGGAAGCTGGGTCTCTCTCGCCAGCAATTGCTGGAACTGGCGGCTCGGCTAGGGAGTGACATCGCTTTCTTTTTGACAGAAGCTCCGGCCGCCGTATGTCGCGGCCGAGGCGAGATCATCGAGCCTGTGGCGACACCCATGAGACTGCACTTCGTCATCGCCAAGCCAACCAGCGGGTTATCGACCGCCGCCGTGTTCCGGCAGTGTCGTGCCACCGAGTTACCGCGATCCGCGCAGCCACTCTTGTCGGCCCTCCGCGCCGGGCATCACGCTCTCGCCGCGAAGCATCTCCACAACGCTCTGCAACCGCCGGCCGAGCAACTTAACTCGGACGTCGCTCGTCTGCGTCACACATTCGCCCGCCTGCCGTTCCTCGGACATCAAATGAGCGGCAGCGGAACCTCTTATTTCGGAATTTGCTCGCAACGCGAACAGGCGACAGCCCTCGCGGCTCAAGTCCGTTCGGCAGGCTGCGATCAAGTCTTTGTAGCTTCGATTCAACCGTAGGTCAGGCTTTCTAGCCTGACTTCGCACCAGTTCAATTGATGTTTTTTGAGTGACAGCAGCGTCAGGCTGGAAAGCCTGACCTACGGAGGTCTGGTCTTCAATCAGTGAAGGAGTGCTGCCGTGGAAATCACCGAAGTTCGCGTGAAGTTGATGAGCGACCCCAACGATCGGTTGTTGGGCTTCTGTTCTGTCACACTGGATGCCAGCTTTGTCATCCGAGATTTGAAGATCATCCAAGGCGGCAAGGGCTGCTTCGTGGCCATGCCCAGCCGCCGGCTGATGGACCGCTGCTCGCGCTGCCACACCAAGAACCATCTCCGAGCCCGCCACTGCAATCATTGCGGTGAACCACTCCGCGAGGACCGCTCCGCCAAGGATCTCGACGGCCGAGCCAAGCTCTATGCCGACATCGCGCACCCGATCAACAGCGAGTGTCGCGAGAAAATCCAAACCAAGGTCATGGAAGCCTTCGAGCAAGAAAAAATCCTCGCTCAGCAAGAGGGCTACATCTGCCGCTACGACGACTACGGCGAAGATGATTACGACGACGAGCCGATCTCCGCGACGTTTACTCGCCGTGAGACACCCAGCCGCGAGGGGACGATCCGCATCGACCAACCGCAACGTTCCACCAGTCCATCGCAGCCGCACGTTCTCAAGATGCCGCAGCCCGAACCCTCGACCGCCAGCGTCCGCATCACGCGCGACAACGAAGAGGAATCGTTTGGCTCCGGAATCGTGTGAGCCGCCTAAGGAGTTGGCACGAATTCACCACGCGGAATTCCAGGTAGCGGCAGGGCGCAAGCCCTCCGATATCGGATGGCTATTCGCCGACACCGGACGACTTGCGCCATTCCGCTACAGAACTGATTTTGTGTCATCATTGTTTGTGCGAAGTCGTTCCAGATCCCCCGCGAGCATTCAGTTGCTCGCAGACCGTTTGCAACTCGACGCGGAGAAACTCGTGACCGCCTAAGTCCGGTGACATTCCGTAGCGCGCCGCCGCGTAGTGCTGATACCACTCGGCCGCTTGGTGCAGGTGCGGATGTTGAACCGCAGCCGCTCGCAACCGCTCGGCAAACTGATGCAATGTTTCGTGCGCGGCGCGTTCGAGATCCATGCGGCGCAGGCGACGGTCCAACTCTTCGAGTAACCGGCGCAACTCGATCAACGCTGGTTCCAAGCGGACGACCTGGACCGCTCGGCGAACAAATCGAATTTGGCGGACAATCAAGAACAGCAGGCCGCCCAGCAGAATCCAGCCGGGAAACGTGGTCAGCAGAGCCATCACGAACAGCTTCGCGGCGAGCACCTTGCCGGCCCAACTTTCGTTGGCCAGGGCCGTGCGAATCATCTGTCCGCGCAGATTAAGATCATCCCAAAACTGCCACAGGCCAATGGACTCGGTGGTGGCCGGGACGAAGTCCGAGGGAGTCGCGTCCACGATCACCCAGCCTTGGCCCGGTACGTGTGCTTCCACCCAAGCGTGCGCGTCGCGCTGCCGGACGACCCAATACTTGCCAATCCGGTTGTATTCGGCACCGGCGTAACCGGTGACGTACCGGCAGGGAATGCCTCCCATCCGCAGCAGCACGGCAGTGCCACTGGCGAAGAACTCGCAATGCGCGGCCGGTTTCTCCAACAGGAAATACGCCAGTGGATCGCGCTGCGGCGGAATCTGGATTTTGAGGTCGTATTGATACGTCGCGAAGTACCGCCGCACCGCCGTGATCTTTTCAAGTGGCGTCCGGCAATCGGCGAACAGGCGCGATGCCAATTCAACCACGAGCGGGTCCATGCGGTCCGGCAGTTGCCGCAGTCGCACCTCGGCGTTGAGTGTCAGCAGGCGGGGCAAGTCCTGTGGTTGGCCCGTCTCTGAATCCGTGGACTGCACGATCGATTCGAGCGGATTCGCCTCCAACTTTTCGGGAACCCACGCGACTAAGCTGGCTCCCGCCGGGAGGTTGTCGGCGGTGACGACGCCATGACGATCCAAGTACAGCACTTCGGCCGGCACTTCCAAACGCGATGTCGCCAGCGGCAGAAACGAAAATCGTTCCACGGACGACGCGCGCCAGATCGACATCGGACGCAAATTGCCGTCGAACTTCGGCCTCAACAAGAACTGCGGTTGCGGCGTCGTGCTCGCCTGACCCGGAAGCTCCCACCGATCGCCGCTGGGCAATGGTTTCCGTGAGTAACTCGTCGGTAACCAGTCGGTTTGTAAATCCCAACCGTGCGGCGCGTACCGCTCGAACACCGCTCCCCGCAGGTAACCCGGCGGTTGGTCGGACACCACGCGCAACGCGATCTCTTCGCTGACCACCGATCGCAACAACTGGATCGATCCCAGCGGTGCTTGTCCGGAGAACCCGATGAAATGATTCTTCCGCTCCGTATGAGGACGCGGCCCGGACGCGCGCATCAAGAGCTGTTCGAGTTCCGACCAACGTGACAACAGCCACGTATTTCCAGCTCGCGCGGTCACAGCGCAGGCCAGGATCACACCGACTGTCAACGTCGGTCGCACCCAGCGCGCATGCGCTGACGGAGGTTCCTGCCGGCGTCGTGCCACTGAGTAAAACAGACACGACAAGCCCACCAACGCCAGAGTCCCGTTTTGATACATCTGCCGCCTGCGTCCAAAAGGTGCCAGGTACACGTCTCCCAGGCAAATGAAGACCAGCACCGCCAGCAACGGCAGATACACAGGCAATGGGCGATCCGGCCGCCGCGCCCACAACCGCGTCACCTGCGCCAACAAAAAGAACGGCGCCGCCGCGTGCATCAGCGGATACATCACATAGGGTGTGAAAGTCGGCGGCTCATACGGGGCCAGGTTCCACTTCAGCGTGCCGAGCCCCGCGAACACCAAGTCGATCCAGGGCAGATATCCCGAAGACAACTCCCAGCGACGTCGCCACCACACGGCCGGCAAACTGATCGCCACCACCACGACAGGAAACAAAACTGTCTCGGAGAAGTGCCAAAACATTCCCGCTTGCAGCAGGATCAACAACCAGGCGATCCAAGCCTGACGGTGCATGGGATGAGCCTTCGAGACGTGCGGCAACACGGATGCGAGGGGCGACGAAACAACGTTCGTATTCTGCCGACATCATCGCCGCTCGGCGACTCCAGCGCCGCAATGTGGCCGGGTCACGGAGTGACCCGGCCACAAAAAGAAGCCCGACTCTTGGTGAAGAGTCGGGCTTCGCGTGGCCGGATCTAATTTAGACCACCTGATTACTCTCCCGGACGTCGGAACCTGGTCAGCATGGTCGTCAGACGTGACTTGGTCATCCCAGCGGATTTCTCGTCCGCTGGCGGAGCCGGAGCCGTTGGTTCCACCGGGGCCGGAGCCGCCGGTTCCGGGACCAGCTTTTTCGGAGCCGGCATCGGTTCCGGAGCGGGCGGACATCCCACCGGTCCCGCAGGCCGAGTGGGCATCGCTTGAGGCATCATCGGTGGCATGGGCATGCGCGGTTGTTGACCCAGCGGCTCGACCCAATACTGCGTGTTCGCGGATTGATGATGATGAATCGGCGTGTAAGAACTCTGCCAGCGGCCGTGATATCCATGATGCGGTTCGCGCACGTGATACTGCGAGGGGACTGGCGGTTGAGGCAGTCGATACGGAGCCGGTTGCCAATACGGCACTTGCTGGTACGTGTAGCCGAGCTGTGTGGTGTCGTTCGGCGCATACACCTGCGGATAGCTGCGGTACTCACCAGCCGCCGGCGTACTGGTGCCGTACCAGTGCTCCGGCCAGTAGCGGTAATAGGTCACTCCCCGACGAATGACCGGGACTTTCACCGGAGCGTTCCAGCCATAGTCCGGCGGGCAGATGTAGTAGTCGCAACACAGCGCCCACTTCTCGATCGCCTTCAGGCAGCATTCATTTCCACAGCCCGTGCGGCAGTATCCCGGACAAGAGGGACATGGCTGCGGGCATGTGGGGCAAGCCTGTTGTGGACACGTCGGACACGTCCCGTCCGCGAGACTCTGAGGTCCAGACGCGATCGCCAGCAGACACAGTCCGGCGGCACTCAGTCCCTTGAGCAAAACGTTTTTCATGACAAATCCCTTGAATCGGGGAAGTACCCGCCGGACGTAGCCGCGTTCGCCAGAACGCGGGATTTCGTGTTGACGGCCCGCACTCTGGCGAGTGCGGCTACGGTTGAAGAATCACAATTACCAGCATTATCTCCCGCGTGGCGGGACGACGTTGGAGATCGGCGTCAATCGGCTCGACGGCATCCCGTTCGAGTAATTCATCGTGTGCCGCACGGTCGGCGCGAGCGGCACCGAGATCGGCACGCCATAACCCTGAGCCGCCCAGACTTGGCTGTCTCGCGGATCGGAGTAGTTCGGACTCGCCGCGTAGACCATGTCGTAGCAGCCGAACGGAGGTGCTCCCTCGCCGCCATTTCCCATGGGAGTGAAGTACGCCAGCTTGCCGTGAATGTGAGCTCGCAGGATGCCCCCCTGCTGATGGTTGCGTGCGTTGAACAACGCCCACTGATTACTCCACCAACCGCAGCAATTCGGGCAGTTCATCTGGCCATGCAGAGGACATGGGCCGCTTCCCATCTCGTCCGTCAAATCCGTTTGAGGACTCCAATCGGGTTGACGTTGCGTCCAACCGACGGCGTGATTGCGCATCGAATGTCCGGCGTCGGACCATTGCTGGCCGACATCGCGAAACGTGTATAAGTCGGCTTGCTGCGAAGGGGGGCCGCTTCTGCGAGCCGCTCGGCACGACGGGCAGCCACACGGTCCCCAGCCGCCGTTGGGGACGCAACCTTGCGGACCACAGGCGGACGCTCCGCAATTCATTCTGCCGTTGGCGCAACCCGGAACCTTCGCCACTCCGCAACCTTCGCTGCTTTGGGATGAGACCGGCGAAACCTGCTTGCTGCGCGAGACGTTCGACGTCTGATGGTTCGCCGACTCCACGTCGTCGGCCAAAGTGCAGAGACTGAGCCCGTGCAGGGTGGCCCCAGCGATCAGCATCCGCACACCGGCGCGAATCCATTGTTTCATGACCATGTTGTCTGCTCCCACACCCGTGTGAGTGATCTGAACGTGAATGACGCGAACTTCTGTCCGACGGGTTCCGACTACCTCTTTGGCAATCCAAAGTTGACCGGCGGACAGTAGCCCGAGAACGGCCGATAGCTGCTGCGATACTTGACCTTCACTTCCGTCCCTTGCAGTTCCCACCGGTCGTGAGACTCCATGCCGAACGGAGTCCACCACCATCCGCCGTGGACCTTGTAATAGAACGGCGGATACAGAGACTTGTACTGGTGCGGATAAAGCATCTCGTGCGGCGCGAACGCCTGGTTCGTGTAGACCGTGCCGCCGACGTACGTCGGCACGTTCGGCACCGGGCACGGATACAGCGGCGCGTGCATCTGCGGGTATTGCTGCCGAGGTGGCATCATCGCGCCTGGCGGCATCTGTCCCGGCATCATCTGCGGAGCCATCCCGCCCTGCTGCGCGAACGAGTCGCTCGGCAGCGACGCGACCAACACCGCAGCTCCCAACGCCATGAGAATTGACTTGAGCATGTTCGCCCCCTTCAACGTCCGTGTTGCTTCCGTCGGCCAACGGCGAGCGGATTGACCATCCACCCGACACCCCGTGTGGTCATCCCTGACCAATGGCTGGCGACGACTTCGTGTGACGGTTGTTCCAATCGGTCACGAACAACCTGCCGCATCGGTTCTACCGGTTCTGCCGACCAGCTTGGCCGACAACGCTTTTCATCGCTCGGCATAGGCGTCACCCGACGAACGATCCGCACATCCCAACGAGTCCCCGAACCTTGCAAAGTCGAGCCGACCGCTAGATTCTGCCCCCCTTCGGCTGCCGCAGATTGCCTAGTTTTTGAAGTTGCCCGTTTGAAGTCGCCCATTTTTTGAAACGACCCCATCCGGCTTGCCCGATGGTGAAGACGATGGAGTGCTAGCCGCGAGCATCACAAACTACTCCCCCTGTTTTGCCGCAGTTCGCCGCCGAAGGCGGCGAACTGCGGGAAAACAGAGGGGCGGGTGGGGTCTCGATCCTGATTAGCCCACCATCGTCTTCACCATCCGGGCAAGCCGGATGGGGTCTCACTCTCGCTTCGAGTTCGTTTGTTTGCTTCCAACAGCGATGCGCGATTGAAGGATTCACCGTGCCCCGAAACGACGATGACGTGACCACTCAGGACAACGGCAACGGAACTGCCGACGGCGGCCAATTGCAGTACGTCTCGATCAGTCACGAGACCCGCCGCCGTTATCTGAACTACGCGATGAGCGTCATCATGTCCCGCGCGTTGCCCGACGTGCGCGACGGGCTGAAGCCGGTGCAGCGCCGCATTCTCTACGCGATGTATGAAGGGCTGCGGCTGCTCGCCACGGCCAAGCCGCGGAAGTGCGCGGGAATCGTCGGTGAGACGCTCGCCAATTATCACCCGCACGGCGACGTTGCGGTCTACGAAGCTCTCGTCCGCATGGCTCAGGACTTCACCATGCGATATCCGCTGGTGAATGGGCAGGGGAACTTCGGCTCGATCATGGGTCTGCCTCCCGCGCATCAGCGGTACACCGAGGCTCGACTGACGGCGATCAGCGAACAGCTCATGAACGAGTTGCGGTTCGAGACCGTCGAGATGCGGCCGAACTACGACGCTCGCACACAAGAGCCAGTCGTGCTGCCCGCCCGCTTTCCGAACTTGCTGGCCAATGGCTGCTCCGGCATCGCGGTCGGCATGGCCACGAACATCCCGCCGCACAACTTGGAAGAGCTGATCCGCGCCTGCCTGCACCTGATCGACACCGACAGCGAAGTCACCGTCGCGCAGTTGATGAAGTACGTCAAAGGCCCCGACTTCCCGCTGGGCGGCCGCATCGTCACCGATCGCACTTCATTGCGGCTCATGTATGAAGAGGGCCGCGGCTCGATCAAAGTCCGCGCCGAATGGCGGCTCGACAAAGAGAGACGGCAAGAGGTCGCAAGCCGCATCGTGATCTACACGATTCCCTACGGCGTCGAGACCAACCCGCTGATGGCCGAACTCGGCGAGATCATTAACGGCCGCAATCTCCCGCAAGTGCTCGAACTCAATGACGAGACCAACGAGAAACTCGGACTACGGATCGTCCTCGAACTGAAGAAAGACGCCGATCCGGAAATGGTCATGGCGTACCTCTACAAGCACAGCTCGCTGGAGCAGAACTTTGCGTACAACGCGACCTGTCTCGTGCCGACCGAATCGGGCACGCTCACGCCGGCCCGCTGCAATCTGGTCGAGATGCTCAAGCATTTCCTCGACTTCCGCCTGCAAACGGTCCGCCGCCGCTTCCAGTATCTGCTGGCTCAACTCGAACGCCGCATCCACATCCTGGAAGGCTTCGCGATCATCTTCAACGGTCTCGATCGAGCCATCAAAATCATCCGCGGCAGCGACGGCAAACAAGACGCGGCCGTCAAACTGATGAAGGAGTTTCCGCTGGATGAAATCCAGACGATGGCGATTCTCGAAATGATGCTGTACCGGATCAGCAAACTGGAGATCGACGACATCCGTAAAGAGTTGGCCGAGAAACAAACGGAAGCCGAACGACTCCGCAAGCTGTTGAAATCCGAAGCCCGCTTATGGGGCGTCGTCCGCACGGAACTCGAAGAGTTGCTCACGCAATTCCCGGACAAGCGCAAGACAAGCATCGGCTCGTCGGAAGAGATCACCGAGTTCGACGCGACCGCCTACATCGTCAAAGAGAACGCGAACGTCGTGCTGACTCGCGAAGGCTGGATCAAGCGCGTCGGCCGGCTGGCGAAGGTCGAGGGGACGCGCGTCCGCGAAGGAGACACGGTCCTCGACGTTGTCCCCGGCAGCACGTTGGACACCGTCGTCTTCTTCGCCAGCGACGGCATCGCTTACACGCTGCCAATCGACCAAGTCCCTGCCAGCAGCGGCTACGGCGAGCCGATCAGCAAGCACGTCAAACTCCAAGACGGAGTCAGCATCGTCGCCGCGCTCACGACCGACGCACGCTTCACGCCCGAAGACGTTCAAAGGAAGAAAGACCCCCTGCCCCGCCCGCACCTGTTCGTCGTGACGAGCTTCGGCAACGTGCTGCGTCTACCGCTCAGCCCATTCCGCACCGCGTCGAACAAGAACGGCCGCAAGTTCTGCCGCGTCGTTCCCGGCGACCGCGTCGTCTCGGTCGAACTGATCCGCGATGCCGATTCGGTCTTCATCGTCACGCGTAAAGCCCGGCTGATTCA
>CAMDEA010000172.1 GCA_945893045.1 Planctomyces sp. SH-PL62 | reverse complement strand
GTCACGGAGTGACTCGTCTACTTTGCGCCTTCACCGCGTTATCGGTCGAGTCCACCGGTCTTGCCTCCAAAGAAACCACCGGCGGGCTCGTGGATGTGCGCGAGATCGCCGAAACGCATGGATTCACTGAGCCACGACAAGGTCACAGTGCCGATTGGGCCGTTACGGTTCTTGGCGACGATCAGGTCCGCTTCGCCGCGGCGGTCTTCGGGGTCGTACATGTCGGGGCGATGCAAGAAGATGACGACGTCGGCATCTTGCTCGATCGCGCCGCTTTCGCGGAGGTCGGCCAATCGCGGTCGCTTATCTTCGCGGTTCTCAACTCCGCGATTGAGCTGGGCCAAGGCAATCACCGGAATGTGCAATTCCTTGGAGAGGAACTTGAGCCGCCGAGTGATCTGGGCGATTTGCTGTTCGCGCGGTGCTTGTCGGTCTTCCGGTTCGATCAGTTGCAAATAGTCGATGATGATCAGCCCCAATCCGAAGCGGCGTTGCAGCCGCCGCGCGACCGCGCTGATCTGCGGCATCGAGCGGCCCGGCTGGTCGTCGATGAACAGCGGTGTCTGGCTGAGTTGCGAAGCGGCATTCATCAAGGCTTCGAGTTCGACTTCGTCAATCGTTCCCGCGCGGAGCCGGTGGCCGTTGACCTTGGCCCGAATGCACAGCAAACGCTCGGCCAATTCCAACTTGGACATTTCCAAGCTGAAGATGAGGCAGCCTTTCTTCGAGTCGGCCGCGACCGATTCAGCGATGTTGCAGACCAATGCGGTTTTCCCCATGCTCGGCCGAGCGGCCAAGATGATGATTTCCGAGCCTTGAAAACCGTTGAGCTTTTCGTCGAGATCCGTGAACCCGGAACTGAGTCCGCTGATCGTCCCTTCCATGTCGAGCCGCGACCGGATGCGGTCGAAGGCGTCGATCAAGATGTCCCCCAGTTGGATTTTGTCGGCCTTCACCTGCTGTTCGAGGATGCCGAACACACGTTGCTCGGCCGAGTGCAGCACTTCGTCGGTCTCGCGCGAGCCGGAATAGCATTCGTCCAAAATCTCGGTGCAGGCGTAAACGAGGCTGCGCTGAATCCAGCGGTCGCGGACGATCTTCGCGTAGTACTTGGCATGCGCGGCGTTGGGGACTGTTTCGAGAATCTTGGCGAGATATTCGACTCCGCCAATCTCATCGAGTTGCTTGCGGCGGTCGAGTTCCTCGGCCAACGTGACCGCGTCAATGCCGCGGACGCCGTTCTCGTACAACCCCATCACGGCGGCGAACATCTTTTGATGACGGTCGGCGTAGAAGTGATCGGCGATCAGCAGGTCGCCAACCTCGTCGATGGCTTCGTGCATCAGCATGATGCTGCCCAGCACGCCCATCTCGGCTTCGAGATTTTGCGGCGGCAGCTTGCCTTGAAAGCCACGAGCGTCATTCGCAGCGGCCATCGCAGTCCTCCTGTCCGGCAAGTGGCCGGAGCGACAAAACGACAGCGGAGGGCCGTTGCCCTCCACTGTTTGAATTCTCTGGTCTTGAATTCTCTTGTCGTTCTGAAGTCGGAGTTGTCGAGCGTTTGAACGCCTCGAGACTAGGACTTCGCCGCCGAGGCCGCAGCAGCGGCGGACGGAACCACCCACACCTTGACCTCGGTTTCGATTTCGGGTGCGAAGTGCAACTTGACCGTGTACATGCCCAGCTCTTTCAGCGGGCCTTCCAGTCTGACGTGATCGGGTTCAACGGCGTAGTTGGCTGCCTTCAGGGCTTTGCTGATGTCGTTGGCGAGGATCGAGCCATAAAGATGTCCTTCGGCGGTTGCATTGGCTTCCAGCGTCACGCTGTATTTGCTGACGGCGTTGGCCAGCTCTTGAATCGTCTTGCGACGATCGGCTCGGACCTGATCTTGCGCGGCCCGGTGCTTTTCGACGCGCCGCTTGTTCACGGTCGTGGCCACGGTGGCCAGTCCGTAAGGCAACAGATAATTGCGGGCGTAACCGGGACGAACGCGAACGATCTCACCTTGCTTGCCGAGCGACGGGATTTCTTCCGTCAACAGCAACTCGATCACCGCACGATGACCGGTATTCACTTCCGCGTGTTGATGTCGTTTGTTTGGCATCTTCGCTGACTCTCTTAATTTTTCTCGGATGAATCGGAACTAGAAGGGGACATCTCCGCCGCCTTCGCCACCGGAAGGAGCAGATTGTTCGTAGCCGCCGGACTGCTGAGGTTCCTGACTGTCGTAGTTTGCCACTGATTCACTTGCAGGCACCGCTGAATTTCCCGGTCCACGACTGCCACCATCTTGTCGCCCACCGCCGTCTTGCCGGCTGCCGAGCATCGTCATGTTCTCGCACACGACGGACAACTTGCTGCGTTTTTGCCCCGTCTGTTTGTCGTCCCATTGATCGAGTTTTAGGCGTCCTTCAATCAAGACTTGCCGGCCTTTGGCCAAATACTCGCCGGCAATTTCCGCGGTACGTCCCCAGAGTGTGACATCCACAAACGTCGCTTCTTCTTTTCGTTGATTTGTCTGCTTGTCCAACCAAGAGTGATTGACGGCTATCCGAACCTCTGAAACAGCCTGTCCGCCGGGCGTGTAACGCACCTGTGGATCGCCGACTAGATTTCCCATCAGAATGACTCTGTTGAAACTGGCCATGATTGGCTCTCCCATCACCGTGACCGGCAGCTTGGTCAGCCTCAAGGAACGAGGCCACGATTCGCGTTATTCGTCGATGTCTGCCAAGGCATCGATTGCTTCGACCGGGATTTCTTCGTCACGTCCGCGGCGAGCGGGTCGCGGAGCTTCATCCACGTTCTCGACGTGCCGGAACGTCCCTTCTTTGCCGCTGAGCGCGTTGACCATCGCGTCGAAGAGCACCTTCGGGTGCTTCAAAACCATGTGCCGCAGGATGATTTCGCTCAAATGCACTTGCCGAGTGACTTCGGTCAAGCCGTTCGATGGCATCGTGAAGTACGTCAACAGGTGCAAGCCCTTTTTGTGGCCTTTCACCGGGTAGGCGAGTTTGCCATCCGCCCACGGTCGATGAGCCACAATCGTCGCACCCGACTTTTGCAGAATTTCCAGCACATGATTTGTGCCGGTGTCCGGACTGGCGGCGTATTTGCCGCTATCCAGAATGAACATGCCTTCGTAGAGGTTCTCAACCAAGTCGAAACTCCCATGCCATTCAGAGGAAACAAGTTTGGCCGCGATCGTTGGAAAGGGGCGAGTTTGTAACGTCTCCAACGAGATTTGCAACGGAGGTCGGGGACTGGTTTTCAGCCTGAGATGGGTCGATTCGGCGTCTCGTTGGCCAGCGACGTCCAAGTTCCTTGGCGCGCCGAAAGAGTGCAGGCATCGGTGAAACGCTGCACCGCACAACCGTCGTCGAGGCCGGGATGGTCGGTCGTTTCGCCCGCGATCCGAGAGTGCAGTGCAGGGAACACATGCTGAGCGAACCGATTGCCGAAGCCGGGATCGGGGACCGTTTCCAACAGTTCGGGCAGATTGCCCACGCGAGCCAGCATCAGTCGGCCACTCAGTCGGTCCAGCGACAGCGACGCCTCGGTGCCGTGCAACTCCACTTCGGGGGCGAAGCCTTTGCGAAGAAACGGTGCGTGCGAGAGCAGCAGTGAGCCAACGGCTCCGTTTTCGAGCACGAAGGCGACGTCGGCAAAATCGAAGGCCGTGCCACGACGACGCGACGATGACTCAGAGGCCGTGTGATCTCCGCTCCACCGCAAAGCCTCGTCCAAATTGACGGTCCCCAAATCTGGCTTCGCAGGTGTGATGACATCCGCGTGGACCAACACACGCACGGCTTCTTGGCCGAGCAGCCAGCGGATCGTGTCGTAAGCATGCGAGCCAACGTCGGCGAGACTTCCTGCTGCGGAGAGTTCGGCATCGTCTCGCCAAGTGAACGGCATCGCTGCCGGGCGTGGATTGTGCCAACGATAGATGACGCCGCGAACTTCTCCGAGTGTTCCTTGCCGGACGATCTTGCGAGCGTGCCGAAAGACTGGCACATACCTCGTCCAGAACGGCACGAAGTGTCCGAGTCTGCGATCACGGAATGCGGACCACATCTCGAACGCCTCGGCAGCATTCATCCCGATCGGCTTTTCGCAGACGACGTGCTTGCCGGCGGCGGCACAAGCCATGACGGCCTCGTGGTGCAACGCATCGGGAGTCGCGACGAGAACCAGATTCACATCGGGATGCGCAACGACCTGCCGCCAATCGTCCGTGATGAAGTCGGCATCGTCCTGCCGAGCGGCAGCCTCCAGTAAGTCGCGGCGTCGCGCACACAACGCGATGATCCGAACATCCGCGGGCGACTCTCGAATCTCCTTACGGTACGGCGTGCCGATGTAGCCAGTGGCCCCCAGAATTCCGACACCAAAATAGGGCATGGTTTCGAGCATCCTCTGCGAGTGTGTAACGACCGTCCAATCCCCGGTTCGGATTGTATTCCAGAGATTGTGTGGACGTCGCTCGACACCCAGAGTCTGCGATTTATGATCGTCACGTCTCTGGTCGCCTGCTGATCGCTTCCCCCTCCTTGAGAATCTCGCCTCGCCCCATGCTTGCTCACAAACTACGTCTGAGAATCTGGCTCTGCGGATGGGCGATGTTCCTTGGCGTTTCCACCGTTTGCGGTGCCGACCGCACCGGGGAGCAGATCTATCAACAAGTCTGCGCGTCGTGTCACGGCCTAAAGGGAGAAGGGACGATCGAGAGCTATCCGCATCCGTTGGTCGGCGAGCGTTCGGTTGGGGAGTTGACCGAGTACATCAGCAAGTCGATGCCGGAGGACAAGCCGGGGACGTGTGTCGGCGAGGATGCTCGCAAGGTTTCGCAATTCATTCACGACACGTTTTACTCGCCGACCGCGCAGGCGCGGAACAAGCCGGTGCGCGTGGAGTTGTCGCGGCTGACCGTGCGGCAGTATCGCCACGCCGTCGCCGATCTGATCGGCAGCTTTCGTGGAGCCGGACGCATCGACGACAAAGAAGGTCTGCGTGGCGAATACTTCAAGGCCCGCGGCTTTCGAGGCAACGCGCGAGCGATCGAGCGAGTCGATCCCGTCGTGGCCTTCGACTTCAAAGACAAAAGTCCCGACGATGAGAAGATGGAACCGCACGAGTTCTCGATCCGCTGGGAAGGAGCGGTGACGGCTCCCGACACGGGCGAGTACGAATTCGTGGTGCGCACCGATCAAGCCGCGCGGTTGTGGATCAATGACCTCAAACAACCGCTGGTCGATAACTGGGTGCAATCCGGCAAGGAGACCGAACATCGCGAGTCGATCTTCCTTCTGGCCGGTCGCACGTACGCACTGCGATTGGAATTCTCGAAAGCCAAGCAAGGGGTCGATGACAAGAAGGTCAAAGAAAAGCCGCCGGCTCCCGCGTCGATCTCACTGGAGTGGAAGCGTCCGCATCGCATCACCGAAGTGATTCCGGCTCGGTCCCTTTCGACCAGTCGTCCGAGCGAAGCGTATGTCGTGACGACTCGCTTCCCGCCGGACGATCGCAGCGTTGGCTGGGAGAAGGCGACGTCGATCTCCAAGGAATGGGATCAAGCCACGACCGACGCCGCGATCGACGTCGCAACATTCGTTGCCTCACGCTTCGAGGAATTCGCTGGCACGAAGCGCGACGCGGCGGATCGTGACGAAAAGCTGAAGACTTTCTGCCGACGCTTCGTCGAGCGTGCGTTTCGTCGGCCGCTCGACGATGAGCAACGAGCCATGTTCGTGGATCGGCATTTCGCGGAAGGAGTCGATTCCGAAACAGCCGTTCGGCGAGTCGTGTTGCTGACGCTCAAGTCGCCAAGGTTTTTGTATCGGGAGCTGGGAGCGCGTAGCCCGACTCTCCGAGTCGGGACGTCGGAAGCGAACAAACCCGACTCGGAGAGTCAGGCTACGGACTTATTCGACGTCGCTTCACGAATCTCGTTCGCGATGTACGACTCGCTGCCGGATCAAGCGATGCTCGATGCGGCGGCGAAGGGCGATCTCAAGACGCGAGAACAAGTCGCGCAGCACGCTCAGCGATTGCTGGCTGATCCAAGAACGCGATCCAAGCTGCGCGAGTTCCTGCTGACCTGGCTGAAGGTCGAACACGTTCCCGACGTCTCGAAGGACTCCGAGCGATACCCGGAGTTCAACGCGACCATCGCGAATGATCTCCGCACGTCGTTGGAATTGTTTCTCGAAGAAATCATCAAGAGCGACACGTCCGACTTCCGGCAGTTGTTGTTGGCCGACGGAATCTATCTGAACGGTCGCCTGGCCAAGTTTTACGGAGCGATGAAAGATGACGCGGAATTGCCGGCGGATGCTCCGTTCCAAAAGATCGACCTGGAGCCTGACCAACGCGCGGGGGTGTTGTCGCATCCGTACTTGATGGCGGGGTTCGCGTACACCGGGAGCAGTTCGCCGATTCATCGCGGCATATTCATCGCTCGTAGCGTGCTGGGCCGGTCGCTGCGGCCGCCACCGGAAGCGGTCGCGCCGCTGGCTCCGCAATTGCGGCCCGATCTGACGACCCGCGAGCGGGTTGCTCTGCAAACCAAGCCGGAGTCGTGCCAATCCTGTCACGCCATGATCAACCCCTTGGGATTCACGCTGGAGCACTTCGACGCCGTCGGCCGATTTCGTAAGGAAGAGAACGGCAAACCCGTCAACGCAACAGGAGCGTACCGGACTCGCAACGGCGACGAGGTGAAGTTCGCCGGAGTCAACGACCTCGCCAAGTTCCTGGCCGACAGCCCGGAAACGCACTCCGCGTTCGTCGAGCAGTTGTTCCACTTCCTGGTCAAACAACCGATCCGAGCATTCGGTTCCAACACCCGCGAAACTTTGCGAGCCTCGTTCGTCAAAGACAACTTCAATATCCACCGCTTGATGGTCGAGATCATGGCGACCGCCGCGTTGACAACCCACGAATCGAAACCGCAGACTCCAACAACGGCGATCAATCAGTGACTTTGCTTTCGCGGAAAGGGGACTCCAATGCGCGTCATTGAACGTGACCTACACGATTTTGAACAGTTCGTCATGGACTGTGTCGAAGAGCAATCCGAGACACTGGACTTAGAAGATTACGTCTGTCTGTGGCGAGCACGTCGAGAACGGGAAGACACAACCGCCGCCATTCAAGAAGGGTTCGATGATCTTGCCGCCGGACGAGTTCGCTCGGCAGCCGACGTGATGGCTGAACTGAGACAGCGGCTGGTGTGAGCTCTTCAACATGCCCAGTTATCAAATTCAGTTTACCCGTCGAGCCAATCAAGATGTCGCGGACATTCTGAATTGGCTGTTCTTCAGATCGCCACAAGGTGCTCAGCGCTGGCTGGACGAATTCGAGCGAGTTCAAACACGGCTGAGCAATTCTCCGTTGAAGTGTGGATTGGCAGAAGAAGCCGAGTCATTCTCCGAACCGGTTCGACAGGTCCTTTTCCGAACGAGGCGAGGAAACACCTACCGAGCGTTGTATGTTGTTCGAGAGGAATTGGTGTCGAGACTTTGTGTACGTGGTCCCGGACAGCCACCAGTCACTCCGTCCGAACTCCGCCTGTAAGTGTTTTTTGAGAAAGTTTCGTCGCAAATAGTTTTGAAAGTGACCCTATGAAAACCAGCAACACTTCCCGCCGCGAATTCCTGCGCGACCTGGGCCTCAGCGCCGCCACGTTGCCGTTCGTGTTGAACCTGCCGAGCCTCGGCTTTGCGAATCAGCAAGCTCGCAAGCAACGGCTGGTCGTGATGTTCAGTCCCAACGGAGTTGTGCCATCGACGTTCTGGCCTGACGAGGAAGGTTCCGAGTTCAAGCTCAAGGAAAGCCTCAGCCCGCTGGAGCCGTTCAAGGATCGGCTGCTGACGTTGCATGGTGTCTGTGACAAGGTGCGCGGCGACGGCGACAACCACATGCGCGGCATCGGCTGCTTGCTGACGGGAGTTGAACTCTTCCCCGGCAACATCCAAGGCGGCTCGCACACTCCGGCCGGTTGGGCCAGCGGGTTGTCGATCGATCAGGAGATCAAGAATTATCTGCAAGCCAACGATGCGACTCGCACGCGGTTCGGATCGCTGGAGTTCGGTGTGATGGTCCCCGAACGCGCCGATACTTGGACTCGTATGTCGTACTCCGGGCCAAACAAGCCGATTACTCCGATCGACGATCCGTACCAGATGTTTTCCAAGCTGTACGGCAAGCTGAAAGATCGCGAGAGCCTCAAGAGCATCCTCGACGACCTACAGGCGGACTTGAAGAAGCTCGCGTCGTCCGTCAGTGCCGAGGACCGGCAGCTTCTCGAAGAGCAAACCACGTTCGTGCGCGAACTTGAACAAGAATTGAAAGCGGACGCGCAGCAAGCGGTCGGCCATGCGGTTCCGGAGTTGGAGCCGGGTATCAAGGAAGAGAACGACAACATGCCGAAGTTGTGCAAGCTGCAAATCGACTTGATGGTCAACAGCTTCGCATCGGACTTCGCTCGTGTGGCGACATTCCAGATCACGAATTCGGTCGGTCAGGCCAAAATGCGGTGGCTGGATATCAACGAAGGCCATCACGAAATCTCGCACAGCCCGGACAGTGATGAGAAGGCTCAAGAGAAACTGACCCGCATCAACAAGTGGTATGCCGAGCAACTCGCCTATCTAGCGAAGCGACTCTCGGAGACTCCCGAACCGGGAGGGCAGGGGAGTCTGCTCGACAACACGCTCATCGTGTGGACGAACGAGCTGGGTAAAGGGAATTCGCACACGCTCGACAACATCCCGTTTGTGCTGCTTGGCAATGGTCTCGACTTCAAAATGGGACGCGCGCTGAACTACGACAAGACGCCACCCAGCCGAGTCCTCAATGCCATTGACCAGGGCGTTGATTTCATCACCGGCAAGTCGATCAAGCCCGGCAAGGTGGCTCACAATCGATTGTTGATGTCGCTGGCTCACGGGTTCGGCCATCGCATCACGAAGTTCGGCAACCCCGATTTCTGTGGTGACGGGCCGTTGTCACTGACGTGATCGTGCTCCACGTTCTTGCGGTTGGCCGCTCGGCACGCATGGGAGCGTTGGCCAAGTGGTTCAAATCGTCGCGACGGCTAGAATCCCGCCCGTTCATTTTTTCGGGAACCTTCCATGCCGTTGACGATCGAGCAATTCACTCACCGATTAACAACGTCCGGTCTAATGTCCGTGGACGAGTTGCGCGAGTGGTACGGCAAACTTCCAGCGGCGAAGCGTCCGCGCGATGGCGAGCAACTCGCTCGCGAATTGGTGAAGCGGAAGCGACTGACCGCCTATCAGGCGTTGGAGATCTATCTCGGCAAAGGCGAGTCGCTGGTGCTGGGAAATTATGTGGTGCTCGACAAGCTCGGCGAAGGGGGCATGGGTGTCGTGCTGAAGGCCGAGCATCGCCGCATGAAGCGGATCGTCGCGCTCAAGGTCATCTCTCCGGCAGCCATCAATTCTCGCAGTGCCCTCCAGCGATTCGAACGCGAGGTGCAAGCGGTCGCCAAGCTCGAACACCCGAATATCGTCACCGCGCATGACGCCGATCTGGCGGGCGAAACACACTTCCTGGTGATGCAGTATGTGGAAGGTGATGACCTGTCCGCGATGGTGAAGCAGTTGGGGCCGCTGACCGTGGATCGGGCGGTGGACTGCGTGTTGCAGGCGGCTCGCGGGTTGGAATTCGCGCACCAGAACGGCGTGATCCATCGCGACGTCAAGCCGCATAACTTGCTGCTCAGCAAAGAGGGCGTGGTGAAGATTCTCGATCTCGGCCTGGCTCGCGTGGAAGATCCCTTGAGTTCGGATCGCGAATCCACGCTGACCTCGACCGGCACGGTGCTGGGGACGATCGACTACATGTCCCCGGAACAGGCGGAAGACACCAAGATGGCGGACGAACGCAGCGACATCTACAGCCTCGGCTGCACGCTGTTCTATCTGCTGACCGGCCGAGCTCCCTATTCCGGCGAAACGATGATGAAGCGACTGATCGCGCATCGTGAAGCCGCGTTGCCCTCATTGTCGGTCGAGCTGGAAGCTCGTGGCCGAGAAGTCCGCGGTGCGGCCACAATCACGCTCGACGCGCGGCTCTCCACGCTCGACACCGTCTTTCGCCAGATGATCGCGAAGAACCCGGCGGACCGACAGGCGTCGATGGGGGCGGTGATCGCCGACCTGCAACGCTGTCTCACCGCGCCCGTGCCGAAGGTGACTCGTGACTTGGCGGTGTCGGAGGACTCCAAGCTCAATGATTTTTTGGCGAGGATCAGCGATCCCAGCTTCGCGACTGCGGATGAGGGAGTGGATTCCGCCACGTCGTCCGGGATCGCATTCGACAACGCGCAGACCGTTCAGTTTCAGCGCGACGGCTCCGACACGGACCCCTCGACCCTCACGAATGTCTCCGAAGCAGTGAAGCTCCGCAGGAAAAAGCCGGCCTGGTGGCGTGACCCGGTCCGCATCGGCATCCTCGTCATCGCCGCATTAATGATGTATGCCGTCTGGTGGCTCGCGACTTCATCGAGTCGTCCGACCGTCCCCACGAACCACGAGAACAAGAAACGCGACACCAAGCCGAGCAAACGCAAACCCGCGGCGGCCAGCGTTCGGCCAATCGACTCGTCCATGCGCGTCTGAGATTCCCATGCGAGCCATCGTTCTCGATCGCGATCAAGTCACGGTGCGTGACGATTACCCGCTTCCGATTCCTGCCGCTGGCGAAGTGCTGGTGCGCGTGTTGCAAGCGGGGCTCTGCGAGACCGACTTGCAACTCATCCGCGGCTACATGGGCTTTCGCGGAGTGCTCGGCCACGAATTCGTCGGCGTCGCCGAGTCGGGGCCGTTCATGGGCCGGCGCGTGGTCGGCGAGATCAATTGCAGTTGTTGGAAGTGCGAAACGTGCTTGTCCGGACGGCCGACGCATTGTCCGCATCGCAGCGTCATCGGCATCCTGAATCACGACGGCGCGTTCGCCGACTTCGTCGCCGTGCCGCAGCGCAATTTACACATCGTTCCCGATTCGGTGCCGACCGATCTCGCCGTCTTCACCGAACCGCTCGCGGCCGCGTTTCAGATTCCCGCTCAGTTGCCGCTGCGCCGCGAGGATCGAATCGTTGTGCTGGGCGACGGTCGGCTCGGCAACTTGTGCGCGCAAGTGCTCGTGCGGTTCTGCGACCGAGTGCTGGTGATCGGCAAGCACACCGAGAAGCTGACGATCTTGCGGCAACTCGGCCTCGAAACCTGTCTGCTGGAGAATCACCCACGCGAGCGCTGCACCGACATCGTTGTCGATTGCACCGGTTCGGAGTCCGGTTTGCCGACCGCTCTGCAACTGGTCCGACCGCGCGGAACGATCGTGTTGAAAACAACCGTCGCCGGAACACAGACGATGCCCTGGGCACCAATCGTGATCGACGAAGTCAGTATTGTCGGTTCGCGTTGCGGTCCATTCGACCGTGCTCTGATCGCGTTGGAGCAAAACGAAGTGCAGGTCCAACCGCTCATCTCCGATCGATTCAAATTGTCGGCCGGTCTCGCCGCGCTAGAGCGGGCGCAATCCAAAGGCGCGCTCAAGATTCTGCTGGATTGCTCGGAGTGCCACAGTTCGCAATTGACCTGCCATGAAGCCCAATAATCTCCACGGATGGCACCGCAATACCACGGATGAAAACGCGAAGCACTGCTTTATCCGTGGTATCGCCATGCCATCCGTGGGGATCGATCGCCAAGTTTCACGTTCAGATCAGAAGACTGGCAAGCCTTGGCTTTCGTGCAAGGTGAATTCCGAGTTGCGGCAGTAGTGCCCCGATTTATCGGCGCTTTCTGGCAGAACTCAAATTGACGTCTTTCTTTGCTCCGGCCTAAAACCCCGCCCCCTTCGGTCCTCCCGCCTGAGCCATTCTGGCTGAAGTCCTCATCTCATCTTCCTTCCGGTCTGTCCGCCCCATGCGGTTTCCATCCGTCATACACATCGCGACGTTGGTGTTGCTGAGTTGCTGCGCGCTCGCCTGCGACAGCATGCCGTTCGCGCGGTCGTCGGCGCAGCAAGCGACGGCGTTCAAGCTGCCGGCGCTGACCGCACCGCGCGATTCCGTCGAAGTGGAAATCGTCTTTGTCGATCGGCCAGTCAGCGACCCGTTGCTTGGTAAGACCCTGTGGCGCGAGATCGATCAAGTCGGCACGCTCTCCGCCGAGCAGCGTGCCGTGATCCGTGAAGCCGGGCTGCTGGTGGGACATGTCGGATCGTCGCCGCCGGACGCATTGCAGTCGTTACTGAATCTGACCGACGAGGACCAGGAACGTCAGCGCCGCGAAGCCAACGGCATTCCGAAAACCGCTGCGCGCCGAGTCGCTCTGCCGGCCGGAACAGACACGGAAATCTGGTCGAACGAGCCGGTCGCTCAACGCACTGTGACCTTGGCTGCCGGAAAACCTTTGGAACTGACCAACGCACGCGGTCTCTTGCGGCTGAAGGCGGAACGCAGCCAAGACGGCTGGGCGCGGCTTGACTTCATGCCGGAACTGCATCACGGCCAGACCGGCACACGCCCCTTCGCGGCAGCGACCGGTTGGATGTATCGCACACAGCAAGAGATCATCCCCTGCTTCGCACAACACTTCTCCGCCAACCTCAACGTCGGCGAGATGTTGGTCCTGACCTGCGACCGCGAACGCACCGGCACCTTGGGCCAAAGCCTATTCCAGTTCGAGGACAGCTCTGGCCCCAAGCAGCGCCTCGTCGTCGTCCGTCTCGCCGAACTGCGCGAGATCGCCCCCAACCGAGTGCGAACAAAGTAGACGAGTCACTCCGTGACTCGAATGTCCGGTCACGGAGTGACCGGTCTACTTGGCACTGACCACTTTGCACCCGCTACAGTGGCCAACATGCCGGACATCCTGCTGACCACTCTGAATGCCAAATATCCGCACTGCGCGTTCGGGCTACGTTATCTGTACGCCAACCTCGGCGATCTGCAATCGCGGGCCGAGATGATCGAGTTCACGATCAACGACGCCACGCTGGAAGTCCTCGACGCGATCCTCTCACGCAACCCAAAGATCGTGGGCCTGGGTGTCTATATCTGGAACATCGACCATGCCACGCGACTGGTCGCCGCTCTCAAACGATTGCGGCCCGACATCATCGTGATCCTCGGCGGACCCGAAGTCAGCTTCGAGGTCGCAGACCAACCGATCGTGCAACTGGCCGACTACGTCATCACCGGCGAGGGAGACATCGACTTCGCGAATCTGTGTCGATCGCTGTGCGACGGCTCGCGTCCGCCCGACAAGATCATCACGGCAGAAGTGCCGAAGCTGGATGATCTCGTCCTGCCTTACGACTTCTACTCCGACGAAGACATCGCTCACCGAGTCATCTACGTCGAAGCCTCGCGAGGCTGCCCCTTCACCTGCGAGTTCTGTTTGTCCGCGCTCGACATCCCCGTGCGGCAATTCCCCCTCGAAGCGTTCTTGGCCGCGATGCAGCGCTTGCTCGACCGAGGCTGCCAGTCATTCAAGTTCGTCGATCGCACATTCAACCTGAATCCGCGCGTCAGCAAAGCGATCCTGCAATTCTTCCTCGACCGGATGCGGCCCGGCTTGTTCCTGCATTTCGAGATGATCCCCGACCGCCTGCCGGAATCGTTGCGTGAATTGATCGTGCAGTTTCCGCCGGCCGTGCTGCAATTCGAGGTCGGCGTGCAGACCTTCAACGACGACGTCGCCGAACTCATCAGCCGCCGCCAGGACAACGTACAACTCGCAGCCAATTTTCGTTTTCTGCGTGAGCAAACCGGCGTCCACATCCACGCCGACCTGATCGCCGGCCTGCCGGGCGAAACGCTCGACAGCTTCGCCGCTGGCTTCGACCGCTTGCTCGCGCTGCGTCCGCAAGAAATCCAAGTCGGCATCCTCAAACGCCTGCGCGGCACACCGATCATCCGCCACGATTCGGCCGAGCAAATGGTCTACAGCCCGTCCGCACCCTACGAAGTTCTGAGCACGCGCGTGTTGTCCGCCGCCGATCTCGGCCGCCTGCGCCGCTTCGCTCGCGTTTGGGACTTACTCGGCAACAGCGGCAACTTCGTCGATACGCTGCCACTGCTGTGGCAAGAGGAGTTCCCGTTCTGGACGCTCTGGCGACTGACCGAGTGGCTCTACGAACGCCTCGGCCGCTTCGTCGGAATTCCGCTGCTGAAGCTGACAGAGTTGGTCTTCGAGTTCGCGACGACACAACTCAGTCGTAACGCCGACGAACTTGCGCCGATGTTGCTCCGCGACTACCAACGCGGCGGACGCTCGGACTTGCCGCTGTGCCTGCGCGAGCAATTGCCGAAAGAATCCACCACTCGCGCCGAGCCAGCCGGCAGCACCCAGTCATTACCTCGCCAATCGAGACACGCGCGGCCGATTCGGACGGTGTGATCTTCAGAGTGAGATCGAGTCATCGTTTTCTTCTGGGAGCATCCACCATGACCGAGAAGCATCTCCTCTTCGCCGTGCTGGCCTTTGAGAGCGATTTGATCGACCTCGCGCAGCTCACCGCCGCTTGCCGAGCGTGGGTGGCCGACAAATCGAAACCGATTGCCGACTTGCTCGTCGAGCGGGGTTGGATCAATGCCGAAGATCGCGGCTTTGTCGAGAAGCAACTCGAACGCAAGCTGGCGAAGCATCAGCACGATCCGCGAGTCACGTTGAACTCGGTCGTGCGTGGCGATGTCTGCGACGCGATCAAGCAAGTCGAAGATGCCGACATCCAGCAGTCGCTCAGTTCGTGGCCGTCGAGCGGGCCGGTGCTGATCGAAACGATTGGCGAAACGCTCGGCGAACCAGAGCCGCCCAAGTCACGGTACACCTGGGTCAGCGAAGTCGGCAAAGGGGGACTCGGCAAAGTCTGGCTGGCGCGGGATAACGATCTCGTTCGCGAGGTCGCGCTCAAGGAAGTGAAGCCCGGCTCGGCCTCGACGGAGGCGGTGCGGCGGCTGATCAAAGAGGCGCAGATCACCGGGCAGTTGCAGCATCCCAACATCGTGCCGGTCTACGAAGTCCACCGCGACGGCAGCCGGCCGTTCTACACGATGAAGCTGGTCAAAGGCGAAACGCTCTCGAAAGCGATCCGTCGGCATCACGAACAGCTTCGAGCCGGCCGCGAAGACCCGCTGTCGCTGCCTCGGCTGTTGAACGTCTTCGTGAATGTGTGCGAGGCGTTGGCCTACGCGCACTCGCGCGGCATCATTCACCGCGACTTGAAGCCGGAGAACATCGTCCTGGGGGACTACGGCGAAGCGATCGTGCTCGACTGGGGCCTGGCCAAACAGATCGGCAGCGCGGACGAAGAGACCGCGCCGGTGGTGCTCACCGACGATGCTCAATCACCGGCGACGCGTCTGGGAGCCACTCCCGGCACACCCGCCTACATGTCCCCCGAACAAGCCGCCGGCCGAGTGGACCTGCTCGACCACCGCACCGACATCTACGGCCTGGGCACCATCCTCTTTGAAATCCTGACGGGACACTCACCGCATCGCATGACTGCGCTCCCTCCCGCCTCCGGGCTTGCCCCGGAGGTTCCCGCGCTCTGCAGCTACGGCCCAGATGCCCAAGCCGTTCCCGATTCGCAAGCCGTCGCCAATTCGCAGCCCGTAGCGGCAGAGCGCGGGAACCACCCCGACAAGCGGGGTGGCGTGATGTCATTGTTGCAGCACATCAGCGAATTCCCCACGCCGCGAGCGCGCGACCTCGACGCGACGATCTCGCGAGAACTCGATGCGATCTGTGCCACCGCGATGTCCAAGAAGCGGGACGAGCGTTACCTCGACGCGAAAGCCTTGGCCGCGGACGTCAAGCGGTCTCTGGCCCATCAACCGGTCTCCGTCTATCGCACCGGTGCCTGGGAGCGATTGCGACTCTGGCGTCGCCGCAACCCCGTCGTGGC
>CAMDEA010000171.1 GCA_945893045.1 Planctomyces sp. SH-PL62 | reverse complement strand
AGACTACACCGGTTTGACGTTTTCTGCGCACGGACCTTTTTTGCCCACGCCTTCGGTGAACGTCACTTTTTGACCTTCGTGCAGGTCATTGAAGCTAACCCCTTGGACGACAGACGAGTGAAAGAACAGGTCTTTGTCGCTCGCCGTCTTGATGAAGCCAAAACCCTTGTCGGTCAATTTCTTGATGGTGCCTTCGGGCATTTCGTGCGTTCCCTGAATGGATTGTGGGGATGCGAAACAATTCAGCAAACGTTGCCGAACTGGCCGTCATCCATTGATTGAGTCAAGCGTAACACACCACCGTCCCCTCATGGAAACGTGGCTGAGAACTCTCGCAGCTATCCGAGGATTTCGACCAACAGCAAGAATGCTTCGCGAATCTTGTTTTTCGATGTCTGCATCCCTTGAGCCGCTTTGTAAAGGGAGAGTGCCGCATCCAGACCCGCGGCGCGATTGGTTTGCGCGCCAGCGGTGGCGTCATGCGCGGCGACCGCTTGCGTGGCTCGCCGCCGGGCTTTTTTGACTTTCCATTTGGCTTTGACCATCGACACCATCTGCGGTGAGACATCAATTCCTTTTTCCTTCAGCGCGGCGGTGGTCTCCTTGGGCATGGCTCCCTTATGGGCCATGAGATAGTCCCGAATGGCCGCCGACTTGTTGACCTTCAGTGGCGCAGCCGCGCTGCCGGCGACTTTGCTGCTCGATGATTTCTTTGCCATGTGATACTTTCCAAATCCTGGTATTAGTTAAAACCCGCGTAAAGATTTTAACAGGCGACTCGTCATTTACGAACGGTTGAATCAAAGTTTACGAACGGCTTTATCAAATAAAACGGATTTGGGAATATCTCCTGTGATATGTCAGTCAATTGACGATGCTCGCCGGCATACAGACGCGGTTGTTAATGATTCAAGCAGAATTCGGCAGACGCCAGCAGCGCCCAGGCGAGTTGCTTCAGCACGGTGTCGCGGCGTTCTCCCGCAAGCTGAAGTTGCTCAGAGACCTCGGCCACTTCGGCGGCAGTGGGGCGACGGGAGAGCACGCTGAGATAGAGATCATCGGCCACCGCTTCCGCAGCCGCGAAAGCCTTCAGACGGGTCAGCAGGCTTTCGGGTTGAGCGTCGAGGAGCTTCAACAGATCGGCGTCATTCATCAGAAACAACGCCGCTCGCAGTGAGGGAGCGAATTCGCCTTCCGGCTCCATCGGCGGGTTCGCGAATGCCTTGAGAAATTTCTGTTTGAGAGCATCATTGGGCGGCGTGCCGATCGCTTGCGTCACGCTTGCGAAGAGTTGTTCAGCCGAGAGCGGCTTCTCCAGGGCGACGGAAAAAAGTTCCGGCAACGGCTCTTTCGCATCGGCGGGGAGAACTCCCGAACGCTGGTAGGTGCGAGTCAGAGCCAGTTCGCGCAGCAGCCACTTGATGTCGAACTTATGCTCGATCATCTCACGAGCGAGCAGATCGAGCAGCTCCGGATGTGACGGCGGGTTCTCGCTGTGATGCAGGTCCAGCGGATGCACAATCCCGCGGCCCATCGCGACGAACCACATCCGGTTCGTGATGTTCTTCGCGAACTGCAAGTTGTCCGACACCGCCAACTGCTGCGCGAGTTGCTCCAGCGGGCTGAACTTCGGACGGCCGGGCTCTTTCGCCTTCTTGTCCGGTGCTTCGAGATATTCCTCCCCCTTCGCGAAGGCCGGGATCGTGATCTCTTCCCGGCCGGGGACGCGCGGGCCGATCGACTTCTTCTCTGGATTGAAGACCGATTGAAATTCAATCTTCTTGGTCATCAGGCTCTCGCTGACGGCCGGAAACTTCGTGTCGTTCCGCAGCGCGGTGTTCAAGAAGACGACGTACATCCCCTGAAAGTCCGCCTGCTTGTAATCCTTAATGAAAAGATGGTCGTGACACTGAGCACATTGCAGGTCCATGCCCAAGAACAATCGGCCGACGTCGCGAGTCAGAATCGGATAGTCGATCGCGTTCTGCCCGTAATGTTCCAACCGCTTGCTGAGGAAAAACGCCGAGGCTCGTGTCTGCTCATTCTTCGGATCAGGCGAGATCAGCTCGCGAGCCAACACGTCCCACGGCTTGTTCTGCTTGAACGATTCGCGGAGGTAGGCGATCCATTCGGGGTGCTCGCCGCGGCGCTCCATCAGCAGGACGTGCATCAAGTCCGCCATGCGGTTGGGAAACTCATCACTCGCCAACAGCTTGTCGATCAGCTTCTCCCGCTTGTCGGCGGCTGAGTCGTTCAAAAACTCACGAGCATCCGTCGCTCTCGGAATACGGCCGGAGAAATCGAGGAACACACGCCGCAAGAATTCCGCATCGTCCGACAACGCCGCGACCGGCTGACCGGCGTGCTTCGCGTCGATCAACGCATCGACTCGCGAGTGCAACGGCTCATCGGCGAACAGCGAGTTCGCCGGACCAAAGATGATGACAACCAGCAACAACCAACAGCGCGACGGTCGAATCAGCGGCATGATCGGTTTCACTTCGGAGGGAGGCGAGGCGGGTTTCAAACGTGGGAGGGTCTGTGTGGCGGGCCAAGTTGGCGGGGGAGTATAAACGTGAGAGCAACGGGGTCGGGAGTCTTTTTCTCGTGCCGGTCACTCGGCCTCGAAAGTTTTGCGGAGCCTCCCGGCACGAGAAAAAGACTCCCGACCCCTGGGCCATGCACATCGCGATCATCACAGCCGGCGGAGCGGGAATGTTTTGTGGGTCGTGCATGCACGACAACACCTGGGCTCGCGCATTGATGGCTCAAGGGGCCGAAGTCTCACTGATCCCGACCTACACGCCGATCCGAGTCGATGAAGACAACGTCAGCGGCTCACGAGTCTTCTTCGGCGGCATCAACGTCTACCTTGCGTCCCAGTGGCGCTGGTGGCGAGCCGTGCCCAGCTTTCTGAAACACTGGCTCGATCATCCCGCGATCATTCGATGGGCGACGAGCAAAGCGGTCAGCAACGACGCGAAACAACTTGGCCAACTGACGCTCGACATGCTGGCTGGCGAGTCTGGGCCGCAGCGCGAGCAAGTCGAAGAACTCGCAAAATTCATCGGCGAGCAGTTGCGGCCGGATGTCGTCGTCTTCAGCAACGCGCTCTTGGCCGGAGCCGTCCGCCGAATCAAACAACTCTTCACCGGCCCGGTGCTGTGCGTGTTGCAAGGAGACGACATCTTTCTCGATGGGTTGCCCGACTCGCATCGCGAGCAAGTCATGTCTGCGTTGCGTGAGCGAGCGAAGGACTTCGATGGCTTTATCACGCACAGCCGCTACTACGCGGAGCACATGGCGACGGAGTTGGCAGTGCCACTCGATCGCTTTCATCAATTGCCGCTCGGCATCGACTTGACCGGTCACGATGGCCAGCCGCGCCCGGCCGGTGATCCGTTCACGATTGGCTACTTCGCTCGCCTTTGCCCGGAGAAGGGGCTGCATCTACTGTTCGATGCGTTCGCACGCTTTCACGCCATTCATCCGCGAACTCGGTTGCTGGTCGGCGGCTATCTTGGCGAACGTGACGAGCCATTTTTTCACGAACTCGTCGCGCGGGTACGGCTCATGCGCCGCACCATCGCGGTGGCTCTGCACGTCGATACGCATGCGCAGAAGGTGGCCTTTTTCAAATCGCTCGACGTGTTCAGCGTTCCGACGATCTACCGCGAACCCAAGGGCCTTTCCGTTCTTGAGGCTTTGGCCAATGGCGTCCCGGTCGTTCAACCCGCTCACGGAGCGTTCCCGGAACTGCTGGAAGCCACGCAAGGCGGCCTGCTGTTCGAACCGGGAAACCTCGACGACTTGGTCGCGAAATGGGAATCGCTGCTGCGGAACCCCGATGCGCGTCAACGTCTCGCAATCACCGGTCAAGCGAAGGTGCGCGAGTCGTACTCGTCGCAGGCGATGGCCGAACAAACGTTGCAACTGTTTGATTCGATGACTCGACGACCGGAGACTGCGCATCCATGACTCCCCAACGTTTGACTGAACTGGTCTCAACTTTTCCTTCACGGCGGATCGCTGTGATTGGGGATTTCTTTCTCGACAAGTATCTCGAAGTCGATCACGCGCTGGATGAGCCGTCGTTTGAGACGGGGCTGAATGCGAACCAAGTGGCGGCGATTCGGCGGTTCGCGGGGGCGGCGGGGACGGTCGTCAATAACTTGGCGGCGCTGGGGTGCGGGGCGCTGCACGCGATCGGAGCGGTGGGCGATGACGGCGAGGCGTTTGATCTGCGGTATTGTTTGCACAAGGTCGGGTGCTCGACCGATGGGTTGGAGACGTGCGGTGAGATCATGACGCCGACGTATCTCAAGCCGCGTGATATGCGCGATCCGAGTCTCGCTGGCGAGCATGAGCGATACGACACGAAGAACCGCTCGCCGATGCCGCGAGCGGTACACGATCAAGTTTTGGCGACGCTCGACCGGCGGTTGCCGGAGGTCGAGGCGGTGATCGTGCTCGATCAAGTGGTCGAGGACGACTGCGGCGTTATCACCGCGGCGATGCGCGTCGCACTGGCCGAGCGGGCTCGGCGGTATCCGAGCGTCCTGTTTTGGGCGGACAGTCGTAAGCACATCCGCGAATTTCGCAACATGCTCATCAAGCCGAATCAGTTTGAGTCGGTCGGCCACGCGAATCCATTGCCGGACGAACGCATTGATTTGGAACGACTCAAGGTTGAACTGCCTGCGCTGCGTGCGACGACGCAAGCTCCGGTCTGCGTGACGCTCGGTGAGCGCGGCTTGATGGTCAGCGATCCGGTGCCGACGTTCGTGCGCGCGGTGCGTGTGGACGGTCCGATTGATCCGACTGGCGCGGGAGACAGCGTCACGGCTGGGATGGTGTTGTCGTTGATCTCTGGGGCGACGATGTCGGAAGCGGCGTTGATCGGGAATCTCGTGGCGTCGATCACGGTGCAGCAATTGGCGACGACCGGTGTGGCTCGGCCGGAGGAATTGCCGGCTCGGCTGGAGATGTGGCGCGGGCAGTGATTCATTCCTCTGGCCCCATTCCTCTGGCCAGAAGTTTCGGCAGAGGAATGGGGCCAGAGGAATGAACTATGTGTTGAGCATCTTTGCGAGCACGTCTTCGAGCACCGCGTCGGTCGAGATTCCGTCGGCTTGGCCCTCGAAGTTGAGGATCAGGCGGTGGCGGAGGACGGCGACGGCGACGGTGCGGAGGTCTTCGCGAGCGACGTGGAAGCGGTGGTCGATGATCGCCAGGATTTTGGCGGCGAGGATGATTGCCTGCGCGCCGCGTGGACTGCTGCCGTAGCGGACAAAGCGTTTCGTCATCTCAGTCGCGAGCGGGTCGGTGGGGTGTGTGCCGAGCACCACGCGGACAGCGTCGCGGCGGATGTCGTCGGCGATGGGGATTTGGCGGGCGAGATGTTGCATCTCGCGGATGCGGAGTCCGTCAAGCACCGGGGTTGCGTGCGGGATGTCGATGTTGGTGGTCCGGTCGAGGATGGATTCGATTTCCGCGAGCGCGGGAAACTTCACCAGCAGCTTGCAGAAGAAGCGGTCGAGCTGCGCTTCGGGGAGCGGATACGTCCCTTCCATTTCGAGCGGGTTCTGCGTGGCGAGCACGAAGAATGGTTCGGGCAGATGATGCGTATGACCGGCGACGGTGACGGTGTGCTCTTGCATGGCTTCGAGCAGCGCGGATTGTGTCTTCGGAGTCGCACGGTTGATCTCGTCGGCCAGGACGATGTTGGCGAAGACCGGGCCGTGCTGGAACTCGAAATGTTTGCGGCCGGTTTCGTCCTCCATGAAGACGTTGGTGCCGATCAAGTCGGCGGGCATCAAGTCGGGTGTGAATTGGATGCGCGAGAACTTGAGGTCGAGGGCATCGGCCAGCGTGCGGACAAGCAGCGTTTTGCCCAGCCCCGGCACTCCTTCGAGCAGCACATGTCCGCCGGCGAGCAGTGACAGCAGCGTGCCACGCACGATCTCTTCCTGACCGACGATGACTTTGCCGATCTCGCTGCGCAGTTTGTGAAAGTCGTCGCGAAAGCGGTCGAGTTGAGCGGACAGGTCGGCGGTGGGACTCATGCGGGTGCGGCTCCGGTCGGAATGGGGCCGCAGTCTGTTGGCCGTTTTGCGTTTCTGCAACGGCGGCCCATCCGATCCGAAAACTAACCCGAAGCGTCAGCGAGGGCGAACACTCCAAAACGCAGCGCCGTCAAATCTTCCGGGTGAGTATTCGCCCTCGGTGACGCTGCGGGTTATTTCGTGACGGGCTTCTCGAATTCTTTAGAATCCTCAGACAAATTCGGGGACGGGTCGGATCAAGACGGCAACACTCGGAGCGAGTGCCAATGGGGGCAGTGCATGAGCGTCGGCGTTTGGGGAGAACGATTTCGGCAGCGGCTGGATGGCCATAATCCGGCGGACCCGCAGCACGTCACGGCGTTGGTTGATGCGATCCTGACGAGTGCTCGCGAGGCGGGGGCCAGCGACGTGCATCTGGTGCCCCAAGAGTTCGGACTGGCGATGCTGCTAAGGCTCGACGGCGTGTTGCAGCCGGTCGCCGAATTGCCGAAAGAAACTTCCACGAACGTGATCGCGCGGCTGAAAGTGCTCTCGGAATTGCTGACGTATCGGACCGATGTGCCGCAAGAGGGCCGCGTGCGGTCGGACTCGATGGTGGTGTCGAATGGGAACGGCGCTCGGCGCGGGTCTCCCGACCCCGCTGCTGAGGGAGACCTGCGGTCCAATGGAGCGGCGGGGTCGGGAGACCCGCGCCGAGCGCCGGCGCAGACCGTCGAGATGCGAGTCAGCACGTTTCCGACGCTGTTCGGTGAGAAAGCCGTCGTGCGTTTGTTCGTCGGATCGGGGACGTTCCGGTTTTTGGGTGAGTTGGGTTTGCCGGAAGACATTGAGACGTCACTGAAGCATCTGCTGGATCGGCGCAACGGGTTGTTGCTCATCACTGGTCCGGCCGGGAGCGGTAAGACGACGACGGCGTATGCGTCGCTGCGTGAAATCGTGAAGGCGAGTCACTCGACGCGGAGCATCTCGTCTCTCGAAGACCCGATTGAGGCGGTGGTGCCGGGGGTCGCGCAATCGCAGATCAGTTCGGCGGCGGGATTCGATTACGCCACTGGGTTGAAGTCGCTGATGCGGCAAGACCCGGAGGTGATTTTTGTCGGCGAGATTCGCGACCGAAATACGGCGGAGACGGCGTTTCAGGCATCGCTGACGGGGCAATTGGTGCTGACGACGTTTCACTCGTCGAGTGCGGCGGGGGCGATCAGCCGTCTGAGCGACATGGGGATCGAACCGTACCTGTTGCGGAGCGGTGTGATTGGGATTGTGGCTCAGCGGTTGTTGCGAAAGTTGTGTGCGTGCGCGAAACCGGTGAGCGACGCGGATGGATTCGTGGGCCTGGAAGTTCAGCGAGCGTCGCAGCCAGTCGGTTGCGACCAGTGCGGCGGGACGGGGTATCGCGGACGCATGATCGTGTCCGAGTTATTGCAGCCGGATCTTGCCGGCATGGGCCGCGCGATTCTGTCTCGCGGAGATGCGACAGAGATTGAAGGTCTGGCGGTGCAGGCGGGGATGCAGACGTTGTTGCGCCGCGCGTCGTTGGCCGTGGAAGCGGGACAGACCAGTCCGGCCGAAGTGCGACGTGTACTGGGTTGGGGAATGGGATAACACAAACCCCACCGAGCTTGCCTCGGTGGATTCGGGCTTTTGCGCTACGTTGATTGAGAACTCGCGCGGAGCGGGACGTAGTGCAAAGGCCCGCGAGCCACTGAGACAAGCTCGGTGGGGTCGAGGAATATCATGGCACAATCGAAATCGCTGGACCTGCAAGACCTGGCGCTGCTGAATCAAGAGATCGCGGCGTTGGTGCGCGCGGGCGTGCCGCTCGAATCGGGATTGGCGATCGCCGGGCAATCGGGCAGCGGCGCTCAGGAAGTGTTGATGTTGCAGTTGGCTCAGCGGCTGCGCGAGGGACAATCGTTTTCGGAGGCGTTGCACACGGTGGGTGGCGATTTGCCCAAGCTGTATCGCGCGGTCGTGGAAGCGGGTGCTCGAACGGGACGATTGCCGGAGGCGTTGGAATCGTTGGCGGCGTTTGCTCAGCAGACGCTGCAGTTGCGGCGGCGGATTGACTTGGCGTTGATGTATCCGGCGCTGGTGCTGCTGATGGCGGGATTGTTGTTCGCGTGGCTGGTGGCGTTTTGGGTGCCGCGGTTGAGCGATGCGTATTTCTGGTTGCAGATTCCGGCGACGTCCTGGGTGCGGCGACTGGAATGGTTGAATCAACACATGACCGGGTGGGCTTGGATCATTCCGGCCTTCGTGACCGCGTTCGGCGGCTGGTGGTGGTTCTCGACTCGCGGGCGATACGGTTTGAAAGGGACGACCGAGACCTCGACGTGGTCGGCGTTTCGACTGCTGCCGGGGATCAACTCGATCGTGGGGAATTTTCGGCGAGCGAATTTTTGCGATCTGATGGCGATGCTGCTGGATCATCAAGTCCCGTTGCCGGACGCCTCGTTGTTGGCGGCCGAGGCGGCGGGCGATCGGCCGTTGCAACAAGTTGCCGCGCGGATCGCCAGCGGTGTGCGGTCGGGGCACTCGCTGGCGGATTGTCTGGCGGTGGGGCGCGAGCTGCCGCCGTTCGTGTCGTGGATGCTGATCTGTGGCGAGCGGCAAGGGACGTTGATCACGACGTTGCGTCAGGTGGCCGACGTGCTGCGTCAGCGCGCGGCATCGCAATCGGATTGGTTGCGGATCATGTTGCCGACGATGTTAGTGGTGTTCGTTGGCGGCACTGCGGTGCTGGCGTACGCGCTGGCGGTGTTTGTGCCGATGTCGCAGTTGTTGCACGCGCTGGGGAATTACAATCCGTAGTTCCTTTGGAGTGCGGCGATTCATCGCCGCTCTCCTTCGCGGCGGAGCCGCTTTCGTTTTCTGTGAATTCAAAACGGATCGGTGAATTGGAAACAAAGACATGGAAAGCGGCGATGAATCGCCGCACTCCAAATTAGGACATCGCGATGTTGCGATTTAGTTATCGAGCGACGAATGAGAACGGCCTGGAGGTCCACGGAGACTTGCCGGCTCCGTCGATCGACGTCGCTCGGCAGGAGCTGGCTCATCGTGGCTGGCAGGTGATCGAGCTGTCGTTGCTCGAGGCCGACACCTCGGACAGCGCGATTCCGACTCTGGCCTTGGCCGAACCGCCAACGCCTCAACCCGCGTTGGGAGCGTTGAGCGGCTCGGAGGCGGAACTGCTGGCGGGGCAGATGGCGAATGTGACCGGCGCAGGTTTGCCGCTGTCGGCGGGATTGCGAGCGCTCAGTGACGAAGTTCCGTCGTGGCGTGTGCGACGGTGGCTGCGCGCGATCAGCGATCGGCTGGAGCGTGGTCAATCGCTCGGTGCCGTGGCTCGTGAAGCCGAGGGTGCGTGGCCGCGCTACTTCTTGGCGATGTTGTCGGCGGGACAGCGCACGGGCAAGCTGCCGGTCCTGCTGAACGAGTGCGTGGTCCACTTGCGCACGACGGCGGAAGTCCGTCGGGAGTTGTGGGTGGCGCTGGCGTATCCCGCGGTGTTGATCGCCGTCGCGTGGTTGCTGCTGAGCTTCCTGGCGACACTGATCCTGCCGCAGTTTAAGTCGATCTTTCTGGGCTTCGGCACCGAATTGCCGGGGATCACGGTGGCGATTCTGTCGTGGTCCGACGTGATGGGGATCTTTGGCTGGTGGTCTCTGCCGGTCCTGGTGGTGATCCTGTGGCTGGCGTGGATTTTCAGCGAGCCGCTCGGTTACGAACGCCTGCGGGACGCGCTGGTCAGCCATGTGCCGTTGTTTGGTGAGGCTCGGCGTTCGGCCGCGCTGAGTGAGTTCTGCCGGCTGCTGAGCATGTTGGTGAAATACGAAGTCGGTCTGCCGGAGGCCGTGCGACTGGCGGCGGGCAGCGTGCGCGATGCGGACCTGCGGGAAGCGTGCTTCGATTTGGCGACGCGCATTCAAGCGGGTGAATCACTGACAGACGCGGCGACTCAGATTGGTCGCTTCCCGCAAGACCTGTTGCACCTGTTCCGCTGGGCCGATCGAGGCGAGGATTTTTCCGAGGGACTGCAAAACGCCAGCGAAGTGCTGAGCGCTCAAAGCCGAGTCCACTCGCACACACTGGCGATCGTCTTTGAACCGGCCGTGACCATCGCCATCGGCATCGCGGTGGGTTTGACGGTGATCGCGCTGTTCATGCCGCTGGTGAAATTACTGAATGATCTGAGTTGAGAGAAAACATTCCGCCACCCTGCTTGTCAGGGTGGTTCCCGCGCTCTGCAGCTAGCGGTCTTTCTGGAGACCTCACTAGCCGCAGAGTGCGGGAACCACCGAGATGAACTCGGTGGCGGATGAAAACGATTAGTCGAGGAACGCCGTGCGTGACAATTCTCAGACAACTTTGACCGACTTCGGCCAAATGGTTTTCATCATCTTCGGCGTGCTGTCCACGTTGTCGTTGCCGCAGTTGGTGTGGACTCGGCGAATCGTCGCGCGAATCCGCGCTGCGCTGGCCAACCCGCGCAATGGCGTCGAACTGGTGCCGTTCGCCAGCTTCAGTCAATGGGCGTCAGGGGGTTGGCTAATCGGGATCATCGCGCCTCTCGCCTTTGCGTTTGAGGTGCAGGTTTTGAATGCTGACGTTCGCTTCGGTTCTGGCGCGTATCCGTGGGGATGGATTCCGATCTGTGCCGCGATCGTGTTGTGGAGCTTGATTGAGAGCATCGTCAGCCTGAAGTCACGCACGCTGTGTCAGCAGGTCAGCAAATTCATGGCGATGCGGCAACTGGATTCACAAGGCTTGGCCGACACCATGCGGTTGTTGCCTCAAGGGATCAGCCCACCGGTTTCCGAAGAATCATTGCACCGTCAGCTCAACACGCTGGGACGAATCACGCTGGTGTGGTTGAGTTTTATCTCGGTTCAAGTCGTCATCGCGGGATTGATCCTGATCGCGGTGGGGTTGGACATCATCGCCTCCGCCGCCGGCCAATTGCTGTTGATGTTCGTGTTGATCGCGCTGCCGGGTTTGATCGCAATGTATGTGGTGCGCTGCGTGGTCGCGGCGCGTGCTCGGCGAGCTCACTTCCTCTGGTTCCTGGCGGCGACGACTCAGAATCAACGCCCGCTGGCCAGCGAGTTGATGGCTTGGGGCCGCTCGCATCCGGGTCGATACGGCTCACGCGTGATGGAAGTGGCGCGCGACATTGGCGTCGGTGAATCGCTGTCCGATGCGCTGGAGGCGCAAAGCGGATTGCTCGTTCCGTCGGATCTGATGTCGGTGCGCGTGGCCGAGCAAACCGGAACACTGGCCGAGACGCTGCGCGATTGCGCCGTGCGGCAGACGCAGTCGCTCAAGGGGGATTCCGTCGTCCGCAACGCCAGCGGCACGGCGGTCTGGCTGTGGGCGGTCATCGTGGTCGCGGTGACGATCACCACGTTCTTGATGTACTACATCGTGCCGAAGTTCAAGCAGATCTTCATGGGCTTCGGCACGGAACTGCCGGGCGTGACCGTGCTCTTGATCACTCTTTCCGACATACTGGTGCGGTACGGAGTCCTGTTCATGCCACTGTTCGGGATGCTGTCGCTGGTGTTGCTGTGGTCGTGCGGCGAAGCGTTCCTGAGCGGCTGGTCAGAAACCTGGTTGGCGTGGCGGTTAGGTTACGGCCGCCAAACGGAAATCCCGCGCTTGCTGCGGCGGTTGCGCGGCGCGGTGGTCTCCAAAATGCCTTGGCCGGCCGCGTTGCAGCCGATGGTCTTGAAACATCCACAAAGCGATATTCGCTCGCGACTGGAACGGGTGCTCGGCCGAGTCACCGCCGGCATGGGTGTCTGGCCGGCAATGCGCGATTCCGGATTGCTGAGTGCTCGCGATGTCAGCCTGCTGGAGATGGCCGAACGCGCGAACAATCTCGATTGGGCCTTGGCCGCGTTGGCGGAGTCGAAAGAACGTTCGCTCGTACATCGTTGGCAAATGCTGATGACTCTGTCGGTCCCGGTCTTCACGGTCGCGGCCGGGCTGGTCGTGATGCTGATCTGCATTGGGTTCTTCATGCCACTGGTGAAACTGCTGAATGATTTGAGTTGAAAGGTACGAGATGCGAAGACGACAGCAAACGCGATTCAGGTTGAATGACGCTCCAGTGGATGGTTGCGTTTTCGGCCTGAAGGGCCGCAACTCGAAAGCCCAGGGCGACGCCCTGGGTTGGCGATCTGCAAGAGTATCGGAAGCCCTGAAGGGGCGTCACTCGCACACATGTCAAACGAGTTGCGCCCCGTTGGGGCTTGGCGTCGGCGGTGGACACTCCAACCCAGGGCGTTGCCCTGGGCTTTCGAGTTACGGCCCTTTGGGCCAAACCGCAAGAGTCGACCTGCGGTGTCGCGTCCGCCACGACCGCGCCGGCTTCAGCCTCCTCGAAATGTTCGTCGCAGTCGTCGTCTTCGGCACGGTGCTGATGACATTTCTGCCGCTGATGCAATCGGTCGGAACGCAGCAGCGAATGACCGACCAGCGGCTGCTGGCTCTGCGAGAGGCGAACAACGTGCTCGAACAACTCTCGCAGCGGAAGTGGAGTGAACTCACCGCCGACGAACTGGCGAAGGTGACGCTGCCCGACGATGTGAAATCGAGATTGCCGCAAGCGGCGCTGCGGATTGATCTGAGCGAACCGGCCGAGCAACCGCCGTCAAAGCATGTCTCGGTGAAGCTGAGTTGGACACCGCGTTCCGGCCAAGCCGCGCAGTCCGTGCAACTCGCCACCTGGTTCTTCCAAACAGAGGGGCAGCCATGAGACGCCAATTTGAAGCACACGACACTCGTGAATGTCGGGCGAGCCGGGCGGCGTTAGCCCCCGGACTCTTACAGCGATTGACGCAGGTCCGGGGGCTAACGCCGCCCGGGTCACCAAAGTTTGCGAGGCGCACCGGCGTCACGCTGACGCAAATGCTGGTCGTCATCGCGCTGACCGGAGTCATCACGACGGCGGCGATCACGACCATCATCACCATGCTGCGGCTGGAAAGCCGCACGACTCAGGTGTGGCTGAGCCAGCAAACGCTGCTGCGGTTGAGCGACGATTTCCGGAGCGACGCTCACGCCGCGAAATCCGCCGAGATCACCACACAAAACTCGACCCCCGCACTGATCTTTCAAGACGACACCGAGACCACGAAGTCGGTGACGTACCTCGTCGCCGAGAACCAAGTCACGCGCCGCGAGACCGACGGCGACAAACTGCTGCGAACGGAGGTCTATCGCCTGCCCGACAGCGTCGTCCGGTTTGATTCCACCTCCGCGAAGAACGTTCCGCCCCGTTTGACCAGCGGCGAAACCGTGCGACTGATTTGCCGTCGTCCGAATGCTCCGCCGATCAACCTACGCACACCGCCGCCGCTGCACGACGAACACGTCATCGCCGTCATCGGCCGCGATCACCGATTTGAAAAGCCGTAGCACAGGCGACTCGCCTGTGTCTGGAGAGTGTGTCATGCAAATTCCAAGTCAAACCCGAAGCAGGCGAGCCGCCGGCTCGACGCCGAGCCGTTCCGGCATTGCCTTGTTGGTGGTGCTGGTCGCGCTGGGGATCGTGTCGTCGATCGCGATCACGCTGCTGCGGCTGGCCGTGATGCACCACCGTCAGGCACAGCACGAGACGTCGGTCGCTCAAACGCGCTGGCTGGCGGAGTCCGCCTTGGACCGCACCGCCGTGCAACTGAAAGCGGATGCCAAGTTCAGCGGCTCGACCTGGTCGATCCCGGCCAAAGAGCTCGATGGCCGTCATTCCGCGCAAGTCACGATTCAGGTCAAACCGGTCGAGAACTTTCCACAAGCTCGCGAAGTCACGGTCATCGCCGATTACCCCACCAATTCGCCGCAACGAACACGCACCCGCGTGGTGCGGCGATTTGATCTGTAGATTGGAAATCTCAAATCTCAAATTTGAAATGTGACGGTCCCCTATTTTTCAGAAGTGATTTGGTCATGCCGCACGCTCCTCAACTTGACCGACCTTTTGTTGTGCGGATTCCTCCGCGCGGCGGTTTCACGTTGATCGAGTTGCTGGTGACGATGAGCATCATGGCCGTCCTGGTCGCGGTGTTGTTGCCGGCCGTGATGCAATGCCGTGAGGTCGCTCGGCGGACACAGTGCCTGAACAATCTCAAGCAGATCGGACTGGCGATTTACAACTACGAGTCCGCTCACATCGTCTTTCCGCCGGGCTGCGTCAATCCGACCGGCCCGATTCGTTCCGAGGCTCAAGGCTATCACATGAGCTGGATGGTCCAGCTTCTGCCGCAACTCGATCAACAAAACCTCTTCCAAACGATGGACTTCGCCGTGGGTGCCTACGACGAAAAGAATTCGCGAGCACGCCGGATGACGATCTCGATTTATGTCTGCCCCAGCGACTTTTACATGCCCACTCGGCCAGCCGCCGGCAGCAACTACGCCGGAGTCCAGCACGACGTGGAAGCCGCCATCGACTACGGCAATCACGGTGCGTTCGTGCTCAACCTCGCGCTGCCACGTGCAGCCTTCAGCGACGGTCTGGCCAACACGCTGATTGTCGGCGAGAAACTGCCGAGAGGCGACGACCTCGGCTGGATTTCCGGCACGCGAGCCACGTTGCGCAACAGCGGGCACCGTCTCAACAACGATCAGCACGCTCTGCAAACTCAGTTTCCAATTTCGCCGGACGTTTCGCAGGCACTCACAAACGACCCTGACTTTGTGGGCGGCTTTGCCAGCCCTCACGAGGGTGGAGCCTTCTTTCTCGTCGGTGATGGTTCAGTTCATTTCATCAACCAAAACCTCGACGAAGCGATTTATCGGAGACTCACCAACCGCTCGGACGGCGAGTCGCACGACGACGTGTTGTACTGATCCACAAACAAGCGATGCCCCCTATCCCCACCGAGCTTGTCTCGGTGGAAACAGGCTTCTGCACGACGAACATCCAAACAAGAAAGCCGTCGTGCAGAGGCCCGCTGACCACCGAGACAAGCTCGGTGGGGCTGATCGATTTCGGTGACTCATTTTTGAAGGAACCCTGCCATGACTTCTTCGTTCGACTCATCGCCCGGCGCGTGCCGGCGATCTGGTTTCACGCTCATTGAGCTATTGGTCGTGATCGCGATCATCGCGGTGCTGATCGCGCTGCTGTTGCCGGCCGTGCAGCAAGCTCGCGAGGCGGCTCGGCGAGCGTCTTGCAAGAACAATCTCTGCCAGATTGGATTGGCCATCCACAACTACGAGATGGCTCACAACGTCCTGCCACCGGGCAGCGTGAATCCGACCGGGCCGGTTCGCTCAGAGCCGTCAGGCTATCACATGAGCTGGGCGGTGCAGATTCTGCCCTACGTCGATCAGCAAAACGTTTTTCGCAACATCGACTTCACCGCGGGAGCCTACGATGTGAAAAACCAAAAGATCCGCGAGCAAGTGATTCCCGTCTACAGTTGTCCGAGCGACTTCCGCCCGGTGAGGGAAAACAATGTCGCGGCGAGCAACTATGCCGGAGTGCATCACGACGAAGAGGCTCCAATCGACCACGGCAATCATGGCATCTTCGTGCTGAATCTCGCCGTGCCAATTGACTCCGTGACCGACGGGACCAGCAACACGCTGTTCGTTGGCGAGAAAGGACTGCAGCGGGAAGAGCTGGGCTGGATCAGTGGCACGCGTGCCACGCTTCGCAACACCGGCGCAAAAATCAATCACAATCTGGCGGGCCTGCGGAATCAGTTCCCGATCGACAATGCCGTCAGTGCCGCAGCCATCACCGCGGAATCGGTCGGCAGCTACTCCAGCCACCACACCGGCGGCGCACACTTCCTGATCGGAGACGGCGCCATCCGCTTCCTCAACGAGAACATCGAACAATCACTCCTCCGCCGTCTCGCCAATCGCTCCGACGGACGGCCGATCGAGGACTATTAGCCCGACTGCGCACCTTTGCTCGTAGTGACCCGATTGATGGGGTCGAGGCCGACCCGATCAATCGGGTCACTACGAGCGATCGCTAAGTACTCAAACTGAGCGGTTTTCTTTTTGTCCCGTCAGTTCGACTTTTGCAGTTTTCAGAGTGCTGAGAACTGATCTGCGGAAATAGCGTGAGCCTCCACGACAATGCTTGGGACATCACTCTCAGGCATCGAGCAAGGAGGCTCACGATGGAACTTGTACCCGGTTTTGCGGCTTTGTTGCAGG
>CAMDEA010000170.1 GCA_945893045.1 Planctomyces sp. SH-PL62 | reverse complement strand
GTCTTCAAATTTCAAAATTGCCTCGGCAATTTTGAAATTTGAAGACCCGACCCCGAATTGGTTCCTTGACGCGAGCGGGCGTAATCTAGGTAGTGAGCAACTATTCGGAAAGCAGCGTCTCACGTTTGTGGCATCAGCGAACTAGCGCTATCTTGCCGTCCCTTTGCGCGGTCGGAGAACTTCCAATAGCAAAGAAAAAGCGTGTGGCCAAAGAGCACCTGCATTACCACAAGGACGGAAGTCTCTGGGCCAAAGGCCAGATGCTCGACGAAGTTATGGTTGGATATTGGGAATGGTTCCGGAAAGATGGGACCAAACTGCGTTCCGGCTCATTCGAAAATGGCGAGCAGATTGGCGACTGGACGACCTACGACAAGAGCGGCGCGGTTTACAAAGTCACGAAGATGAAACCGAAAAAGTGATCGTGGACGATCGGAGTTGGTGCGGGACATGGCGACTCAGACTGATGTGGCGATCATTGGCGGCGGGATCGTGGGATTAGCAACCGCGTATCGGCTGCTGGAACGCTTTCCCGGCACGCGGGTGACGATTCTGGAAAAGGAATCAAAGCTGGCGTTTCATCAGACAGGGCGGAACTCCGGCGTGTTGCACAGCGGCATCTATTACAAGCCGGGAACGCTGCGGGCGACGAACTGCCGCGAAGGCAAGAAGGCGATGGAAGAATTTTGCCAGCGCGAAGGGGTCGCCTACGACATCTGCGGCAAGGTGATCGTCGCGGTGACTGAGGACGAACTTCCAAAGATGCGCGACATCTTGGCACGCGGGCAGGCGAACGGCGTGCAGTGCGAGATGATCGGCGTCGAACGGTTGCGAGAACTTGAACCGCATTCGGCCGGCATCGCGGCGATTCATGTGCCGGAGGCGGGGATCGTCGATTACCCCGGCGTCTGCGAGAAGCTGGCGGTGCGGATTCGTGAGAAGGGGGGCACGATTCTGTTCAATGCCCGCGTGACGTCGATGTCGCGATCGAACGGGCGGATGATCGTGCAGACGACGGCCGGTGAGGTTGAGGCTCGATACGTCGTGACGTGCGCGGGACTGCACGGCGACCGAGTCGCGAAGCTCAGTGGCACGCCGGTGGACTCGAAGATCGTTCCGTTTCGCGGCGAGTACTTCGAACTCAAGCCAGAGATGCAGCATCTTTGCCGCAACTTGATTTATCCGGTGCCTGATCCGGGATTTCCGTTCCTGGGCGTGCATTTCACGCGGCTGATTCAGGGCGGCATCGAGTGCGGTCCGAACGCAGTGCTGGCATTTGCTCGCGAGGGATACACGAAGCTCGACATCAATCTGCGCGATCTGCTTGAGTCGCTGACGTATCCCGGTTTTCTGCGCATGGCGGCGACGCACTGGCGAACCGGCTGTGGTGAGATGTGGCGGTCGTTCAGTAAAGCCGCGTTCGTCCGCGCGCTGCAACGGTTGATGCCGGAGATTCGTTCCGAGCATTTGCATTCCGCGCCGTCGGGTGTGCGGGCACAGGCGCTGGGGCGCGATGGCAAGCTGGTGGATGACTTCGTGATTGTCGAGAACGATCTCGTCGTGAACGTGCTCAACGCTCCGTCACCGGCGGCGACGGCGGCGTTGAATGTCGGACGGCTGATTGTGGACAAACTGGCGGCGCGTTTGACGTAGGTCAGGCTTTCCAGCCTGACCCGAATTGGCAATCGACGCACAATGCCGTTCGGGTCAGCCTGGAAAGGCTGACCTACTCGCAGCGCAGCAGTGCGAACTTCAAGTACCGGAACTCTGGCATCGCGAGCGGTGTCGGGTGATCGGCGGGTTGCGAGTGCATGGCCAGTAACGTGGCTCGGCGGCGGGCTTCGGAGATGCCCTCTTCGCACGATTCCAGAAACGACGTCATGTCGATGTGACTGGAGCACGACGCCAGTGCGAGCAAGCCGCCCCGTTCGGTGAGCGTCGCGCCGTTGAAGGCGAGTTTGCGATACGCGGAGACCGCGCGGGCGACGCTGGCTTCCGAGGGAGCGAACGCGGGCGGGTCGATGATGACGACGTCCCACTTGCGACGTTTGAGTCGAGCCTCATCGAGGAACTCGAACGCATCGACGGCGATGCCCGCGTGCGCATCGGCCGGCAAGCCGTTGAGTAGCCAGTGCGTGTCGGCCGCATCAATCGCCGGTTGGGCGGAATCGACGGACGTGACGTGTTTCGCTCGGCCGACCCCGGCCATTACTGAGAAGCCGCCCGTGTAGCTGAAGACATTCAGCACGCGCGATCCGGCGCACATCCGCCGGATCGCCTGCCGGTTCTCACGCTGGTCGAGAAAGAAACCGGTCTTCTGGCCGCTGAGCACATCGGCGGTGAACTTCACGCCGTGCTCAAGAAACTCAATGAGCGGAGAGCGTTCGCCAATCAACCACCGCCCTTCCCTGCCGCGCTGTTTGCGGCGCTCGACGACGGCACTCACTCCAGCATTTTGCACAAGCCACTCGGCGATGCCGTCGATGTCCCAGAACGAGCTTGCGGCTGGGCCGTCCAGTTTGACCACAGCGACGTCGGCGTAGCGGTCGCAGACAAGGCCGGGGACGCCGTCTCCCTCGCCGTTGAAAAGACGGTAGCCGGTTGTCTGGTCGTCAAACAAACGGCGACGTAGCGCGAGGGCATTCTGAAATCGTTCGGCGGCCCAGTCGTCGTTCAGGCGCAACGGTTCTTCGACTCGGCAGGCTCGGAACGTGACCGAGCTTTCTGGATCGTAGTAGCCGACTGCGATCGGCCGGCCGCGGGTGTTGTCCAGCAGCAGGGCTTGAGTTCCCGGTGGAGCAGCCGGGAGTTCGCGTAAAGCATCGACGAAGACCCAGGCATGTCCTCGTTTCACATCCCGGGTCAGGTCGCGTGAGAGCCTCAGAGTGATTCGAGACGGCTGGCTGCGAAGTAGAGTCATGGACGAGTTGTAGTCGCGGCCTCCGGGCTGGAGTAGTTCTGCCAGATGATGCCGATTGGCCTCAAACTCACCGCCGCCTGCCACCGCCGATCGAGTCACTCCAGCACGACGTTACGAGTTCGCGAAATCGTGGCGAATGGGGCAAAACGGAGCCTTGTTTCCGCTCAAAGTGACCAAGGGAATCCCGCCCCTTGGACCCGGCCGATATCTAGCCGGAGCCTTCAACAACGGGCGGAAGATTGTCATGCGAGCGTTGTCTTGGTGTCTGTCGTTGTGGCTGCGAGCGTTCGCCCGCCGCCCATCACGAACCAAGCGAATCACCCACCTGCGCGCGGAGTGTCTGGAAGCGCGGCAACTGCTGACGATCACGATTCAGTTCGACTACAGCCAAGACGCGAATCATTTTTTTGACGACTCGGCTCGCCAACAGATTTTGGAGTTGGCGGGGCAGTCGCTCGGCAGTCGGCTCAACGATCACTTGCAAGCGATCACGCCCAGCGGTTCCAACACTTGGACGCTGAGCGCCACGAATCCGTCCGGAGCCAGCAGCTTCTCGTTGACTGACGTGACGATTCCCGAAAATACGCTGATCGTGTTTGTCGGCGCGAGAGCGATGAGTCCTCTGGGGATTGGTGGTCCCGGCGCGTATTCGTCGTTCGGCTCAACCGAGTGGCTCGATCTGGTGCAGTCGCGCGGTCAAGCCGGGGCGTTGAACGATCCTCAAACGGACTTCAGCCTGTGGGGTGGTTCGATCAGTTTTGATCTCGATGCCAATTGGTACTTCGGCACCTCGGAGGCGGGACTCGGTTCCGGACAGCAAGATTTTCTGTCCGTTGCGACGCACGAATTGGGACACTTGCTGGGGATCGGCACGGCCGACTCGTGGGATCGATATGTCTCCGGCAGTTCCTTCGTGGGACCGAATTCGCGTGCGGTGCATGGCGGCAACGTCCCGCTGTCTGGTAGTGCCCACTTTCGTGAAGGTCTGAGAGATGGCGGGCAGGAGGTCGCGTTGGACCCCTCGTTGCTGGATGGAACTCGGAAACTTTTCACACAACTTGATTTCGCCGCGCTCGCGGACATCGGTTGGGAAGTGACCAGCAGCAGCGGCACCGGCGGCGGAACACCGGCTCCCGCGACGTACTTCGTTCAGATGACTTCCGGCCGCGCGCATTCGCTGACGATTCGAGACAACGCTGATCCGAACGATGGCCGCGCGCAACTCATCCTAGATGGAGTCGCCTCGGAATTCATCAACCCGACCGACGAGCTGATCATCACCGGCGGCTTGAGGAACGACGTCATCCTGATTCAATCGCTCGAATCGACTTTCACCGCGCGAATCACGGTCAACGCCGGAGCGGGGAATGACCGAGTCGATGCGTCGGCGGTGTCTGTGCCAACCTATCTGTGGGGCAGCACCGGACGAGACACGTTGATCGGGGGCGCTGGAAACGACACGCTCATTGGCGGCAATGACAACGACAGCTTGATTGGCAACGGCGGCGATGACTCAATGGCGGGGGACGCTGGCAACGATACGCTCGTGGCTGGCAATGGGACCGATTCACTCGCGGGCGGAGCGGGCAACGACAACCTGCAAGGGCAAGCGGGCAACGATTTGCTGATCGGCGGTGATGGCCTCGACTTGTTGAACGGTGGTGATAACAACGATTTGCTCAGCGGCGACGCCGGTCGGGATACGTTGATGGGCGGACTCGGTGACGATGTGCTCGACGGCGGGACCGACAACGACAACCTGCAAGGGCAAGCGGGAAATGATTTCCTGCGAGGTGGCAGCGGCAACGATTCGCTGTCCGGACTGGACGGCCTCGACACGCTTCGAGGCGATCTCGGCAACGACACGCTCAATGGCGGTGCTGACGGCGATTCTCTGCTGGGAGGCGACGGAAATGATTCGCTGCTCGGTGACCTCGGAGCCGACACGCTCAACGCCGGCTTCGGCAACGATACGCTCAAGGGAGGCTTCGGAGACGATGCGCTCTCCGGCTACAGCGGCAACGACAGCCTGATGGGAGACGATGGCAACGACACGCTCATCGGTGGTGACGGCGATGATCGGCTTCGCGGAGGTCTCGGTGACGACCTGCTTCGCGGTGGACTCGGCAATGATCGCGTGGATGGCGAAGCCGGCAGTGATGTCCTCTCGGCGGGCAACGGCTCCGGGAAAGCCGTGCGCGACACCGTCGTCTCTGGCACGTCCGATGTGCTGGACGAGTTTTTCGTCTTTACAAGAGATTGGATCGACGCGATCTGACGGTCACGGTGGCGCACGACGCACGCGAGCCGCGTGCTCTACAGCGGCGGCAACACGTCCGGCACGATTTGATATCCCTCGGCCAGCGCGTTCGTGCTGTTGAACAGCGCCACGATCGCGAGCACCTCGCCCAACGCTTCAACGCTCAATCCCAGCTTTCGCACGGCCGCCGTGTGCGAGTTCACGCAATAACTGCAACCGTTCGTGGCCGACACGGCCAGTGCGATGATCTCGCGAGTGACCGCGTCCAACGGCGAGGTGCGTCCGACAGCCTCCGGGTGCATCAGCGCTTTCAGCCGAGTCCAAATCAATTCGAGCTGATCCGGACTCGTCGCCAGTACACGCCAGAAGTTCGGCACGAAGTCGATCTGCTTCGTTCGCTTGATGTCCTCGAAGATCGCAGCCACACGCGGCGAGGCATGCACTTCCTCAACCGGCGCGACGGTCGCGACTCGTTCAGAGGGAACGTCCATCATCAAATTCCTCCCCATTCCTCTGGCCCCATTCGTCTGTCCAAAACTGTTCGGCAGAGGAATGGGGCCAGAGGAATTTGCAAAGGTCGCGACGGCTACTTGTTGTCGATCGTCACGCCCGGCCAATCGTCTGTGCGGAACGGCGTCAGCGGCAAACCAGCCGTCGAGTACATGTTGACGACCGGGTTGTCGGCCCAGGCGTAACGCACCGAAGCAGGCTCTTTCACTTTGTCGCTCCAAACTTCGATGCGTCCGTCTGGAAGAATCTTGGCCGAAGCCCAAACGAATTTCTTGTCGTCTCCGGCAATCGCGAAACCGCGCGGATCGCCGACATCGAACGGTCGCCAGCCGGTGGATGGCGGCGTCTGCATCGGGGCAATGTTGTCGAACGTCAGGACGACTTTATTGCCGGACTTCTCCAGCGACTTGTAGAGCGGGCTGCGGCACGGGATGCCGGGGACTTTGTACGTCTCGGCCAGCGCCCAGCGAGCCAGCCGACGACCGACATCGACCTTGTTCTTCGGATGAATGTCCTTGCCCTCGCCGATGTCGATGATGACGGCTTCGCCGGTGTTCTTGAGACGCTTCATGGTCAGCGTCTGAGCTTCGCGGAGTTCGGCCCACGCGCTGTCGCCCGGTTCGGGTTTCTCGGCGAGAAAATCGGCGAGCTGCACCCAATAGAACGGGAAGTCTCCCTGGCCGAAGTCATCTCGCCAGTTTTGGATCATCAGCGGGAACAGGTCGCGGTATTGATAGGCTCGACCGGCGTTCGATTCCCCCTGATACCAGATCGCGCCCCGAATGCCGAAGCCGATGTGAGAGCTCAGCACGCCGTTGTAGATGTTTCCCGGCCGAGCGTTGCCGCGCATCTGATTCTGCAATTGCGCGAGTTGTTTCATTTTCTCGTCGTCGAGGTCCGTCTTCTTCGACAATTCCGTGAAGGCTTTTTCCTTCAAGATCCAGCCTTCCATCATCGGCCGCAGCACCGCCGTCTTCGTCAGCAGATCGCGATTGACCCACGCTTCGCAGGCCGAGCCGCCCCAAGCGTTGTTGATCAATCCGACCGGCACATCGAGCGTCCGCTGCAATTGCCGGCCAAAGAAATAGCCGACCGCCGACCAATTACCGACCGTCTCTGGAGCGCAGACCTGCCACTGTCGATCCGGGTGAGACCAGATCGGCTCCTGCACGCCGACGTTGGGAAAATTGATCATCCGCAGCTTCGGATGCTTGGCGGTCGCACGCTCCAAATCGGCATCGTTGGACGAATTCACCGACCACTGCATGTTGGATTGGCCGGAGCAAATCCAAACCTCGCCGACCAGCACGTCGCCCAGTTTGATCTCATTCTTCCCTTTGACCGTCAAAGTGAGCGGATCGCCGACCTCTTGTGGGTCAAGCATCACGCTCCACGATCCATCCGCGCCGGCCTTCGTCTTGTGGCTTTGCGAAGCGATCGAAACCGTCACTTCTTCGCCGGCCGCGGCCTTGCCCCAGACTTTGTTCTTTTGCCCGCGTTGCAGAACCATGTGCTCGCCGAAGATGTTCGGCAGCGTCACGTCGGCCATCGCCGAACCGGCTCCCGCCAATGCCACCACCACTGCTAACCAAGCTCGCGAACGAGTCGCCTTGAGAAGTCTGAGCATGAATCGAGTTCCTTATCCAAAGGTGCCGAACAAAATTCTTGGTCTCAGCGACCGACGCGGCGGAAGCTAATCAACCCTCCCCGTGAGGGCAAAGCTGGCGTTGGCAGTTCGCAAACAGGACGAAATAATGCTCCGGCCCGGCGCATCGCTTGGCGGGGCTCGGCGTTGGAACGGTTGGCCCGGTCAATCAAAAGGAGCGGTCATGGCTCGATGGCTTGTCACGATGGGAGCATTCGCTGCATTCGGCGGAGCGGCCTTGGCAGTCGCCGCTGATGCGGTCCCGGACAAAAAAGGGATCGCCTTCTTCGAGAAACGGATCCGCCCGGTCCTGGTCGAAAGCTGCTACGAATGCCACTCGACCAAAGAGGGAGCGAAGCTCAAAGGCGGCCTGGCTCTCGACTCCCGCGAGGGATTGCTCCAAGGTGGTGAGACCGGCCCCGCCATCGTCCCCGGCAGCCCGGAGGACAGCCTGCTGATCGAGGCGATCCGGCACGATGGCCTCGAAATGCCTCCCGAAAAGAAGCTGCCCGATACCGTCATTGCCGACTTCGTGGCGTGGATCAAAATGGGTGCCCCCGATCCGCGCGAAGGTGGCAAGGTTCCGACCCTCAAGAAAGAAATCGACATCGAAGCCGGCCGCCAGTTCTGGGCGTTTCAGCCACCGAAAGCGATCGCCGCACCGAACGTCAAAGACAAACAGTGGGCGAAGTCGGACATTGATAAATTTGTGCTCGCGGCCTTGGAAAAGAACAAGCTCAAGCCCGTCGCCGACGCGGATCGGCGGACCTGGATTCGCCGAGTCACCCTCGATCTGGTCGGCTTGATTCCGACCCCGGCCGAGGTCGATGCGTTCGTCAATGACAAGTCGCCGCAAGCGGCCGAGACCGTTGTTGATCGGCTGCTCGCGTCCCCGCAATTCGGCGAGCGTTGGGGCCGGCATTGGTTGGACGTCGCACGCTTCGCCGAGTCCAACGGCAACACGGACAACGTCACCTTCCCGCACGCATGGCGGTATCGCGATTACGTCATCCACGCGTTCAACTCAGACAAGCCGTTTGACCAGTTCATTCGCGAGCAACTCGCCGGCGACTTACTACCCTCCGAAAACGCGAAGCAGCGCGACGAGCAGTTGATCGCGACGGGATTCCTGTCTCTCGGATCAAAGCCGCGTGCTCAGAACAATCCTGATTTCCAGATGGACGTTGTCGCCGAACAGATCGAAGTCGCGACGACCGGCTTCATGGCGCTCACGGTCGCGTGTGCTCGCTGCCACGACCACAAGTTCGATCCCATCCCGACGCGCGAGTACTACGCGATGGCCGGCCTCTTCACGAGCACCGACACGCTCTACAGCGCCGGCGGCGGACAAGGGAATGGACGCCAGAAGAATACCGGCTTCCACGAACTCAATGGCGAACCGAATATGGCCGAGGTCCGCCAGAAGCACACCACCGCGCTCGCGAAGTTGCTCGAAGATCGTCAGAAGGTGACTGCCGAACTCAAACAGTTGGGAGCCGTCGCCAAGGACAAACCCGCCGACAAGAACAAGCAGAAGCCGAAGAAGGCCGCCAAGAATCAGCCCCCCGTGAAGCCCGAAGACATGCCGGCCGTCGAGGTCAAAGTTCCCAAGAACGCTTCCCCCGAAGAGACCGAAAAAATCAAACAACTCGGAGAAGACTTGCGGCACTGCATGGATGAGATCAAAGAGTTGAAGTCCAACGCTCCGCCTGCTGGTGAATTGGCGATGGGTGTTCGCGATTTGAAGAAACCAAACGATTGCCAGATTTGCATTCGCGGCGACTCAAAAAATCGCGGGGCGTCAGTACCGCGCGGCGTCGTCTCTGTGGCGACGATCGGAGAACTGCCGAAGATTGACCCCAATCAAAGCGGCCGCGTGGAACTCGCGAACTGGATCGCATCGCCGAACAACCCGCTGACCGCCCGTGTGACGGCAAATCGCGTGTGGCAACATCTCTTCGGCCGTGGCCTCGTCGCCAGCGTCGATAACTTCGGCGAACTCGGCGAGAAGCCCAGTCATCCGGAACTGCTCGATCAACTCGCCTTGCAATTCGTGCGCGACGGCTGGTCGATCAAGAAGCTGGTTCGTTCGCTGGTGCTGACGCGGACCTACGGCCTCGCAAGCACGCACGTCGCCAAGAGCTACGAAGCCGATCCCGACAACATCCATCTCTGGCGACACTCGCCGCATCGCATGGACTCGGACCAGATTCGCGACGCGATCCTCGCCGTCAGCGGCCAGCTTGATCTCGAATCCATGTCCGGCTCGATCGTGTCGAAGTCGGCGGAAGAAGTCGTACAGCAAGGCCGCTTGAGTCCGGCGACCTTTTCCGACGCCAACATTCGCCATCGCAGCATCTACCTGCCCATCGTCCGCAACGCGATGCCCGAAGCTCTCGAACTTTTCGACGCACCGGACCCGTCGCTGGTCATCGGCGTCCGCGATGTCACGACCGTTCCGTCGCAAAGTCTCTTCTTGATGAACAGCCAATTCCTCGTCCAGCAGTCACGGCACTTCGCCGAACGACTGCTGGCCGTCGGTGACTTGGGAGACTCCGCTCGCGTGGCGATGGCCTTCCGCATCGCCTTGAATCGCGAGCCATCCGCGAAAGAATCCGCCGAGTCAACCGATTTCGTCAAACGCTCCGAATCCGTCATCGAGTCCGCCGAAAAGAACAAAGAACAAATCCGAGTCCGCGCCTGGGCCGCCTTCTGCCAAGCCCTGCTCGCCTCGGCCGAGTTCCGGTACGTGGAATAACAAAATCAAAAACCGCTAATTCTCGCTAATCGGCGCTAATCAACGCCGACCGACTTGGTGATTTGTTTTTATTAGCGAAGATTAGCGCCAATTAGTGGTTTTCAAAAAGGAGATTCGTCATGCGTTGGTCCCGTCGCGAAATGTTGCAGCGAGTTTCCAGTGGCTTCGGCATGATGGCCTTCGCCGGCCTCGTCGGTGAGCGAGCCTCCGCGGACTACACGAATCCGTTGGCTCCCAAGGAACCGCACTTCGCTCCGAAGGCCAAGCGAGTCATCTATGCCTGTATGCGCGGCGGTCCTTCGCACGTCGACACGTTTGATTACAAGCCCGCGCTCGCCGAGCACGATGGCAAAGACGCTCCCGAGCAAAAAGGTCGCACGCTGATGGCCTCGCCGTGGAGGTTCGAGCAACAAGGTCAGAGCGGCCTGCCGATCTCGGAACTCTTCCCGCACGTCGGCAAGCACGCCGATCAGATGTGTCTCATCAACAGCCTGTGGACCGACGTGCCGAATCACCCGCAAGCGTTTCTGATGATGCACACTGGCGAGTTCCGCTTCGCTCGCCCCAGCATGGGAGCCTGGTCGCTGTACGGTTTGGGTACGCAGAACCAAAACCTGCCCGGCTTCGTGACGATCAATCCTCCGAACAACCTCGGCGGATCACAGAACTATTCGAGCGGCTTCCTCCCCGCCATCTATCAAGGGACCGCCATCGGCCGCGAAGGCCAGAAGATCGCCGACACGCGCATCGGCAACATCACCTCCAAGCATCTGCCCGGTTCGCTGCAACGTGAGCAGCTTGACCTCGTGCAATCTCTCAACCGCGATCTGCTCGGCCGCCAACAGGTCAACGCCGAGATCGAAGGGGTCATTGAATCCTACGAACTCGCGTTCCGGATGCAGGACGCTCTGCCGCAGGCGCTCGATCTGACGAAAGAATCCAAGGACACGCTCGGCTCCTACGGCATCGGTGGCGGCCCGACCGACAACTTCGGCCGCCAATGCCTGATGGCTCGCCGCTTGGCCGAGTCCGGTGTCCGCTTCATCGAAGTCACGCACGCGAATTGGGACCAGCACAGCGGACTCAAGAACAACCTGACCAACAACTGCAAAGCGATCGATCAACCGCTGGGAGCTTTGCTCGCCGACCTCGAATCGCGAGACATGCTGAAGGACACGCTGGTCATGTGGGGCGGCGAGTTCGGTCGCACTCCGCACGTCAAACAAAAGGACGGCCGGGACCACAACGGCACGGCCTACTCCATGTGGATGGCCGGCGGCGGAGTGAAAGGTGGCCTGCGCTACGGGGCCAGCGACGAGTTCGGCATCAAGGCGGTGGAAAACAAAGTCCACCCGCACGACATGCACGCCACGATCCTGCATCTGCTCGGCCTCGACCACGAGAAGCTGACGTACCGCTACGGCGGCCGCGACTACAAACTCACCGGCGTCGGCGGCGCTCGCGTCATCGACGACATCATCGCGTGATGTTGCCATCGCGCGATGAACAGCCGGAACGCGGTGCAATTGGATTCTTTCCGAAACAGGAGGCCAACAATGTCCGCGCCAAATCGCAGAATCGTGCCGTGGTTGTTTGCCCTTGCGACGGTTGTCGCAACGCAAATACCAGCCAATGGTCAAGCACCCGGACGCGGAGCCGCGCGACCTGAAGTTCGGGGTGTGGTCAAGGCCGTCGATGCGACAGCCGGCATGATCACCGTCACGTTGTTCGACGGTCGAGGCGGCGGAGACCGAACAGCGGCCGTGGAACGCAGCTACCCCGTCGCCAAGATGGTCGAAGTGGTCGTCGGGGGCGGCATCGGCCGAGGTGGCTACTCCGTCGCCAAAGAAGCCAAGCTCAGCGATTTGACCGTCGGCGTCACGGTGGCGCTCACACTGACGACGGACCAGGCGGTCGTTGAAGGCATCGTGGCAGAAGGCCCGCAAGTGCGTGGAGTGCTCAAGACCGTCGATGCCGGCAAGAACTCGCTCACGATCAGTTTCCCCGGTTCGTCGCGTGAACAATCGGCTGAAGAAAAAACCTACACGCTGGCTTCCGATGCCGAAGTTGCCATCGACGATGGCCGAGGCCGCCGCTTCTCGATCAAAGAAGGCAAACTCGCCGACATCGCCGCCGGAGCGATGGTTACGCTGCGGCTGTCTCTGGATCAGATGCAAGCTGTCAGCATTCAGGCCGAAGGCCCGTCGATGTTCGGCATCGTGAAATCGCTCGACCTGTCGAAAAACTTGCTCACACTGTCACTCGGCCCTGGACGAGACGGCGTTGGAGGAGGCGAACGCATCTTCGAATTAGCCAGCGACACGACGGTGCTGCTCGACGATGGCAAAGGCCGCCGGCTGTCGATCAAGGAAGGGAAACTGTCCGATGTCCCGACCGGTGCCGCCGCCAACGTGCGGCTCACGGCAGACCAACGCTTCGCCACGCTACTGCGAGTCGAAGGCCCGAACCTGCCGGCGCTCATTAAAGCCGTGGACGCGACCAACGGCACCATCACGATTGCCACTCGCGTTGGCCGAGGCGAGACCGCCGAAGAAAAAACTCTGCCGCTGGTCAAGGACGTCCGTGTCGTGATCGACAACAACGAGTCCAAGCTCGCGGATATCAAAGTCTTCGAGAACGGCACTTTCGCCATGCTCCGGCTGTCTCTCGATCAGAAGGCCGTTCAAAGCATCCATGTCGGAACCGGCCGGTAGCCAACGAAGCGAGATTCATCTCCGTCGCTGGAGAAACTCCTTAAGAGCGACCGCGCTGTTCCCAATTCGACATGCTCATGCTCTATTTTTGCGGAATCGAAAAAGACAGGGATTTCAGCGTTAAGTCGGCTTCAACGGTTATTCATCGCTCAGGTACGGATTGAGCATCTTGCTGATCGAATCGGAACTTATCGGATAGCTTGCCGTTCCTGATGACTCGTTCCATTTTTCAACGAAGGCATGAAAAATCTCCGCAGGGTTTAAGAAAGAAGCTGACTCTTCGACAAACCAGTCGTCAACGTCTTCCTCGGCGTAGGAAATACAATGCAGGGCAATCCGGCGTCGTTGCTCTCCCGTCCCGAAAAACTCGCCGCGATCAAGGTCGCGCAATGCCAGAACCATTGCCACGCGAGTCCGCATAAATAGCTCTTCCCGCAGATCATTGCGATCATCGTATTCGTGGCACTCTTCGACTCTGTTCCAAAGGGTTTCGAACCACGCTTGTGCGGCGTCCAAATCTCCAAGGCGAAATAACTCTTTTGATCCTTCTGTCCCGCAACTTTGAAATCCGTTGGGGCCATCCGAGTGCAACTCTACGACCAGTTGAACGGTAGTGAGTTCGTTAGGGAACTCTCGTTGGTGACGCGTGGCAGCCTGTTTGACACCATCACCGATGAGTTCGCGAAGTTGCCGAAAATCCTCCGATTCAAAATGTGGAGCAGCGGCCCATCGTGGATTGATGACCTTTGCCTTCGGATTGGCCAAATGCTGACGCACCCAGTCGACGCAGTTGTCATCGGCTCGGTAGCTCGTGACGAGTTTCGGAAGATCACTCGGAATACTTCGGAAGAGGAATAGCTCCTCAAGCCTTTCAAGCAGTGGGCAGATCGTCGATATCGAACAATTTTCACCCCATTGCAATGTGAGCGAACGGAGTTGCATCAGTGAGTTCAGCGGCGACAAATCTTTACTTACTCGCGAACCAACCCTGAGCGACACCAGACCCGGTAGAACCGAAAGACACGAAAGGTCGCTCAAGCCTTCGCAATAGGTGATGTCGAGTTCCGTGAGCGTTGAAGCCGCAGCCAATGCGGAAATGTCTGTGACGTTGCAATCGGAAAGATCAAGCTGTCGTAGCCGCGAGAGCGACGCCAATGGCGTGAGGTCGCGCAAAGCTTCGCAGGTCGATAAATCAAGCCGTTCCAGCCCAGTAAGTCGCGCGACTGGCGAGATGTCGGTCAGCGTTCGGGAATGGGACAGAGATAAGGATCGCAGTTGCGGCAACTCTGGTAGTTTTTTGAAATGTTCAGGCGAGTTCATCAGATCGAGGTGCCGCAGCGCCGGCAAATCTGCCAACGGAGGTAGATCACCAATTCCGGCGCAGGATTGAAGACGCAATTCGCGCAGATGTCGCAGAGCCAACAGCGGTCGGAAGTTCGCCAGATTGGGGGCTAAAGTGATATCCAGAATCTCAAGATCCAACAGTGCGGATAACGGACTCAGGTCCGTGAGCCAGCGATAGGCAAAAGAGAATCGGTCTTCTCCAGTCTGGATCAATTCCCCATCAGCGCCGATGGACCAAGTCTGTGATCCCAAGCACAACACACGCAGCCAAGTGAGGCCGGAAATTTCCGGCGGCAGAGTGCTCAGAGTCAGGTGGTCGAGATTCAAGATGGGGCTTCGCGATTCCGTCGCTTCCGCGATTCGACGCTGCGCTTCCAAGTAGTCTCTCGCAGATGCCTCAGTTCCACTCACGGTTCACCTCGTTCGTGCTGACCTTTCATGTTGATAGGGTCATTCTGCTTTAGTTGGCTTCTGCCTCCAAAGCGTCGAGCATTCGGAAGGCCTCATCAGCGAGATGCCGACGCTCTTTCAGCAATTCGGCTTCGTTGTCCAGTTCCAAAATGCGATCGAGGATTCGCCGACGTTCTCGCGGCGAGAGCTTCGGCAACTCGTCCATGATTTCGGTGGCACTCATGGATTGGTCCTTGGGGAACAGAGTTGGAACACTAATCTTCGCTAATCTCCACTAATCAGAATTAGCGTCGATCAGCGGAGATTAGTGTTCCAAAAAAGTCTTTTGGTTGATCGAGACTCAGTCGGCGACGGCCTCTTTCAAACGGGCCTCGTAGATTTTCGCGGCTGCGTCGTAGGCCGCTTTGGCGGTGGCGCGTTCGGGTTCGCGGATTTGGTTTTTCTTGGCGTTCCAGCAGACTTCGACGGCTTGTTTGCACCAGTCGATGCTCTTCTTGCTGGCTCGGACCGGTTGGCCGCCGACTTCGACCCAGACTGGGTTCGTGTGAACGCTCGGCAGGATGCGCACGGCGACCCAACTGGATTGCTTGATCGGGACGTCGAAGCTCAGCGGTTGAGTCTTGCCGTCGGCGGTGATGTTCTTCGTGGCGGCGACTTGGCCGTTGACGATGATCTCGACGGGGACTTCGCGAGTCTGGCCGACTCGGCAGCGTTCGATGTGCCAGTACGGTTTCGCATCGAGACGGCGTTTGCGGATCGACTCGGTGTTGTCGTTCATTTTTTCAGCGAGCAGCGCGTTGACGTCAAACGTGACTTTCACGTTGCCAGGCTTCGCGAGTTCAAGTGTCGAGAGTTTTCCAGTTGGTCCGGGTTCGCCGAGCGCAACGGAGTTGTTCTTCCCTGCACGAACAACCGGGATCGCTGCCGGTTTCAGGTGTTCCGGATCTGCTCCTCCGAAGGTGATGACCTTATCGTTCTTGCGGACCACTGGGATTTCCGCTTTCGGTTGATCGACAATGCCTCCTCCAGACTTGATGACCCCAGCTAATTGAGTTGGGTCTTCAACTTTCAAATCCAGCACATGGCTCAGCCCGTCACCGCAATAACTTCGTCCGTCGCGGACTCCGAGGATCCAGTTGTCGAAGTCGAGCGGCTGGTCTTTGTTGAGCTTCACATAGATGCGGCCGAGGCCGACTTTGTCGCCGTAGATGCAGGGGAAGTCGGTCTCGCCGGAGATCCTCGCTCGGAAGCCGGCGTTGAGCGTGTGGTACCAGACGTTGAGCTCCCAGATCGACGGCGTATCGACCGCGCTAATGAAGTGGCAGACGTCGTGAGCGACCGTGACGACGTACTCGTTCGCGCCGATGCCGTCGAAGCGGGGCATCGCGTAGTCGGGAAGCTTGGCGGCGGCTTTGCCTTTCCAGCCGTCGGGTGCGCCGCCGTAACCCTTCAGCATCTCGCGCGAACCATCCGGCATGATGTCGGGCAGTTGCAGGCCCCAGCCGCTGTGGCTGTAGCCGACGACGCCGCCTTGCTCCTTGCCCCACTTCAGCACGGGCAGCGTCCAGCTTGGCCAGTCTTCGAGCACCTTCGTGTTCGGGTAGTCGTCCTCAGTCAGTCGCAGCAGGCACAAGTGGCCGGCGTGCGAAGATGGGAAACCGCTGACCTCGATGTCGTACCGCATCAGGTAATTCGGCCGCGAGAGGGCCGACGTCTTCCCCTCGAAGTATTGCTTCTGCGAGTACCAGCACGGCCCCCAGCTCAGCACGCAGCCGACGTTGAGGTCTTCGCCCAGAATGTGCCGCAGCATGTCGG
>CAMDEA010000169.1 GCA_945893045.1 Planctomyces sp. SH-PL62 | reverse complement strand
CGGGGCGGCGTCTGCCCCCCGGGTTTGCGTCGAAAACACCGGGGGGCTGACGCCGCCCCGCTCGCCAGCTTCGGAACAATAGGAACCCGACTCCCATGACAAACACTTCCGCTGCGAATTCGCCTTCCTCGTTCGATCGTTGGCGGATTGTGGTTTTGCTCATGGGCTACGCCGCATTGGCGCACTTCAACCGCGAAGGACTGGCGGTCGCTGGTACGGAAATCTTCATCAATCAGCTCGGCATCTCTGAAGTCCAAATGGGTTGGGTCTACACGTCGTTTGGGATTGTTTACACGACTCTGATGTTGCCCGGTGGTTGGCTGGTCGACCGCTTGGGATCGGCGCGAGTTTTGACGTTGCTCGGCCTGACCATGGGGACGGTCGTCGCGCTGACCGGGGCACTGACCTGGCTCAGCAACACTCCGGCGAGTCTGTTGATTGGACTGCTGGTGCTGCGCGGCTTCACCGGTGCTTGCAGCGCGCCGCTGCATCCGGGAGCCGCGCATGTCGCGTCCGATTTGATGCACGATCAACATCGAGCCACCGCGAATGGCCTGCGCACGGCCGGAGCCTTGATCGGCATCGCATTCAGTTACCCGATCTTCGGCTGGTTGATGGATACGCTCGGCTGGCCGTGGGCGTTTGTCGCGAGCGGCGGCGTGTTGATCGCGTTCGGTGTGTTGTGGAAGTTCGTGGCGTCGCCGTCACTGCCGGCACCGCAACCGTCGGCCTCCGCGGCGACGGCCGAAGCCGATTCCCGCGCGGCGTGGTTGCTGCTGAGACAAGGCAATCTCTGGCTGCTGTCGCTCAGTTATGCCGCCTATAGCTATCTCCAATACCTCTTTTTTTATTGGTTGGATTACTACTTCAAGTCGGTGCTGCATGTGTCGAATGCCGACTCTCGGCGGGCTTCGTTCTACATCTTCTTGGCGATGGGAGCTGGCATGGTCATCGGCGGCCTCAGCACCGGAGTCATGTGCAAGCGGTTCGGGATAATTCACGGGCGGCGTTGCATTGTCATGACTGGCCTGATCCTGGGCGCGCTGTTCGCTCGGCTCGGCGTGCGGATGGATGACTACTTGAGCGTCTCCGTCTGCCTCGCAACTTCAATGGCGTTGCTGGGCATGTGCGAAGGGGTCTTCTGGACGACGGCGACCGACATCGGCGGCAAGGCCCGTGGCTTCGCCGGAGCGTTCCTGAACACCATTGGCAACGTGGGAGGATTTATCGCACCGGTGCTCACGCCGTTCATGGCCCGATCCATGGGCTGGCCCAACGCGATCTCCGTGGCCTGCGTCATCGCCGGTCTCGGCGGACTGATTTGGTTCTGGATCAAGCCGCCGGAGAATTCATCAAGCAACGTCGTTGATGATTGATCTTCCGATTGAGTTTTGTGCTTTGACCCTTCAGGCCAAAGCGCAATCATCGCCCTGAGTCCCAACAAACGATGAGGCGAGTTTCACAACAATGTCCAAACACGACTTCTCCGCCGAAGAATTCGCCTTCCGCCGATCACGCGCTCGCGAGGCGATTGGCAATGCTGGTCTCGATTGGATGCTGCTGTTTCATCCGGTCTCGATCCGCTGGCTGACGGGATCGGATGCCAAGAGCTATCAGGAGTTTCAATGCCTGCTGATCTCGGCCAAGCCGGGACCGATCAGCGTGCTGACTCGCAGTGGCGAGCGGAATGAATTCCGGGACGACGCGCTGGTCGATCAGCTTCACACTCATGGCGGCGGCGAACCGGAAGATCCGATCACGGCGCTCGCACGCATTGCCGAGTCGCTTGGCATTCCAGGGACGCGCCTCGGCATGGAGGTGCCGGGGTTCTATCTGCACCCGCAGCATTACGTGCGGATCAAGCCACTCTTCGGCGACTCGCTGGTGGCCGAAGCGACGAACTTGATTCACGACCTCACGCTCGTGAAGTCGGCGACCGAGTTGAAATACATTCGCGAGGCCAATCGCATTGCCGACGTGGCCATGAATCGGTTCGCGACATCGCTGGTCGAGGGCCGCAGCGAACTGGAACTTGCCGGCGAGGTTTATCACGCGCTGCTGACCTCCGGCAGCGGACTCGCGGCCAGTCCGATCAATCTCGTCTCCGGCGAACGCTCGTGCTTCAGTCACGGAGCACCGACTGATCGGCGATTACGTCGCGGCGACTTCGGCAACATCGAATACGGAGCAACCTTCAAACGCTACACCGCCACCATCGGCCGCCAATTCTGTTTGGGGCAACCGACCGCTCGGATGCGCGAGCTGTACGAACTCGTCTGCCGCGCGTCTGACGCCTGCATGGCGGAGATCCGCGCGGGAGTTCCCGCTATCGTCCCGCACGAAGCCGCGAAGCGAGTGATCTCCGACGCTGGACTCGATTCCGCTCGCGTCCATCTGAGCGGATACGGTCTCACTCCCGGTTCGCCACCAACCTGGGCCGAACCGATCCACCTCTTCGGCGGCAGCACCTACACGTTGCAGGCCGGCATGGTGGTCACGGTCGAACCGCCGGTGTTTCTCGGTGACGAACGACAACGACTCGGTGCGCGGATCATCGACAACGTGCTCGTGACGCAAGACGGATGCGAGCTGTTGTCACGCTTCAGCCGCGATCTGATCGTGGTTGCGTAACGGATCTGAGAATATGCCCGCCCCCATTCAGTTCGTCTGGATGGTGCGCCCGATGGCGTGCTAGCGACGTTTTCCCTCATGACTTTTTTAAGACCCCATCCGCCTCGTGCGGATGGTGAAGAAGATCAATGGGTGTGGAACGCCGAAGAATCTGATTCACCATCCGCACGAGGCGGATGGGGTTTGACAACTTCACTTGATGTCGTTGGTTAGTCCTCCATCTCTCGCTCCATCGACACAAGGTCGATGGGGGCGTGTTTCGATCAAAATGCTCGCGGTACAGCAGTGCTGCGATCACAGTTTCTTCAAGATCTCGGCGACCCTCGCTTCAAACATCCCTTGCCACTCCGGGGCGAGGACGCAGTCGCTGTCCTCTTGGGCTCCGCCGACATTTAAGAGTTGCTCCGTCGTCGGGGCGTAATAGATGTAGCCGTTGGTGTAGCCCGCCACGAACGTTCGCGGATGCGGCGACTTCTTCTTGATGTTCAGGCCAATCTGCACGGTCAGTTCGCCGGGAAATGTCACCAGTGTGGCGTCGCCGATGCGCATGCCGACCAGTTCGGTGTCGAGCGTTCGCTTGCCAGCGGCGATGTTTTGGGCCTGGTGCATTCGCAGCAGTGCGAGGTTTGTTTGTGTGTGAGTCAGTCGCTCCATCGTGTGGATGTTGGCGATGTACTGCTGCATGTTCCGGCGGTTGTCCGCGTCCAGCTTGCTCCATTCCTCGCGGCCCAACTTCTTCTCGTGCAGGTAGCGGTGCGAGTAATACGACGGGAACTCCTCCGACAAGTTGTACTTCACCACCATCGGCAGAAACGTTTTCAGATTGAGGCTGGTGCCCCTCAAAGATTGCAGCAGTTTCGACTGCTCGGCTTCGAGCGACACGATTCGTTCCGCGACGTCGGCTCTGGGGAGCGTGAGCGTCTCGTTGATAACGGTGAGCCGCTCGTCGACTTTGCTGCGGATCTTTCGCAACGCTTGCAACGTGCTGAGTCCCAGCATGTTTCCCAGCGGTTCCGCGCTGCGCGGATGCTCGACGTCTTTGTAGTTCATCGGATTGATGTCGCCGCCGCAGCCTTGTACGAACAGCGCGATCGTTCCTTCACTGAGGTTGTCTTCGATGACCTTCGAGGCGAAACCGGTGACGTCCGCGGTGTTGCCGCCGTTCGCCACACCCATGATGGGATGCATGGCGAAGTTGTAAACGACCGCGACCGTCTGGCCGTCGTTGCGATCGAACCGCAGGATGCCGATCTCCGGATCGATCGGTCCAGCTTCGGCCACGTCTTCGTCAGCCGGCATCGAGTACGCGTGGCGGGCATCGAGTTCCTTGCCGTTCTTCAGTTTGAACCGGCGATTCTCCGAGACCCGGTCTTCGTGTCCGGTGCCGACACCGACTTGAACGGGAACCAAGTTCTTCGTCGCCGCCTGCACCGCCTGAAACGTCCGCTCGTCAACGTCCGCGCAGACGACGCCGTGGCAATGGCTGGCATTGACCATCACGTTCGTCGGCTTGATGCCCAGTTCCTTCTCGATGCGCGTGCGAACTTTCTCCAAGTAGTCGTTCTTGATGTGTCCGATCTGTCCGATCGCGACCGCATCGACCGTGACGATCACGGCGGTCGTCGTGTCGCTCTTGATGACGAGCGTTTTGACCCACAACGGATCGTTCACCGGCCCGGCTTCGCGGTTGGTGATATCAACCTTGGCCGCTCCGGCCTGAAGCTGCGCCGCGCGAGCATCAGCGGACAGCAGCGATCCGACAATGGAGAGGATTGCGATGACAAGAGTCACACGTTTGGTTTCCATCACAAGCGACATGGCGGCCCCTTCTGGATGAGTCAGGTGCAATTGTTGGTCAAATCCACTTGCTTGACCGTTCCTGCGGAACACGAAGGACTTTACTGACGACGAAACATGCCGTCGAACAATTGCCCCGCCCCCATCCAGCTCGCCTGGATGGAGCGACCGAGGGCGGGCTGGAGAACGCTTTGACTGGCGTTTCTCTGACCCCATCCGCCTCGTGCGGATGGTGAAGAAGATCGCGAGGCGAAGTGCGGCGCGGAATCTGATTCACCATCCGCACGAGGCGGATGGGGTCAGGCAACTGCTCAAAATGCCGCTGCTTAGCACTCCATCTTTCGCTCCATCGACACGAGGTCGATGGGGGCGTGGTAGAAAGCCGTCGCCAGCGCAATGTGTGTCATGCACCCGGTCACGGCGAGTGGCCCTTGACACAGACGTCCCAACTGTATTAGTTAGTTAATACAATACTGATGGCTGCTCGGACGACGGAACCGAACCATGCAAATTCACATTTCACCTCATGATGGCGTGCCGATCTATCAGCAGGTCGTCAACCAGGTCAAATACCTGGTGGCCTCCGGCCGGTTGGCGGCGGGTGAGGAGTTGCCGGCGATCCGCGTGCTGGCCGAGCAACTGCTCGTCAATCCGAACACAGTCGCTCGTGCATACCGTGAATTGGAAATGGCCGGCATCGTGGAGAAGCGCCGCACGGCTGGGACGTACGTTTCCGATCAAGGTTCGCCGCTGGCTCGGCGCGAACGAGTCAAGATTCTGACCGGTCGCATCGATGCCATGTTGGCGGAAGCTCAGCACATGGACGTGGCTTTGGAAGAAGTCGTCAAGCTGGTTCAGCAACGTCATGCAGCCATGCAAACCACCCGCAACGAGGAGTGATCTCATGCACGAACCCTTTCCTTCCTCCGCGCCGCCCATTGTGGAACTACACCGAGTCACGCGGCAATTCGGCAACAAAACGGCTCTCGATGACCTTTCGCTGACCGTGCCGCGCGGCGGCGTGTTCGGATTGATCGGCGGCAACGGAGCCGGCAAGACCACGCTCATCAAACACGTCTTGGGAATGCTCAAGGCTCAATCGGGGAGCGTGAAGGTATTCGGCCTCGATCCGGTGCAGAACCCAGTCGGCACGCTGGGCCGTATCGGCTATCTGTCGGAGGATCGCGACCTGCCGAACTGGATGCGCGTCTGCGAACTGATGCGGTACACGCAGGCGTTTTATCCGAATTGGGACGAAGCTTACGCGGAAGAACTTCGCGAGGCGTTCGATCTCGACGGTCACGCGAGAATTAAGAACCTATCGCGCGGACAGCGGGCACGAGCGGGATTGCTCGTCGCGTTGGCTCATCGTCCGGAACTGCTCGTCTTGGATGAGCCGTCGTCGGGGCTTGATCCGGTCGTGCGGCGCGACATTTTGGGCGCGATCATCCGCACGATCGCCGACGAGGGACGAACCGTTCTGTTTTCGTCGCATCTGCTGGATGAAGTCGAACGGGTTGCTGATCGAGTCGCGATCATTCACCAGGGACGTATCCTGCTCACCGCGCCGATGGATGAAATCAAGGAGACGCATCGCCGGATGACGTTGCGCTTCGGTCAGCCGCTCGACCGGCCACCGTCGCTGGTGGGGACGCTCTCGTTCGAGGGCCAGGGGGCCGAGTGGAGTTACATCTGCAGCGGCGAGAGCGGTCAGTTGCGTCGCGCGGCTGAGGCGATTGGTGCCACCGTCGTGGGCGATGACTCGCTGACGCTGGATGAGATTTTTGTGTCTCGGATTCTCAGTTGAATCGACAACCCTCAACCCTGGAGTGCTGCGGCTCGACGCAGCCCTCCATTCGATTGGAATGAAGACGCTGACGTTCAAGAAAGTGGCGATTGGTCCGCCGATGTTCGCGCCGATCGTTTCTGGAACTTGTGTGTCGCTATTTCAAATGGATGGAGAGCTGCGTCAAGCCGCAGCACTCCAGGAGAAATCATCATGCGATCCATTCCCGTGACGATGACGTGGGAGATGCTGACTCGCGGACGCTGGAGTCTGCTGGCCTTCGCGCTCGCGGCGAATGTGTTGCCGGTGTTCCTCCTCACCGCAATGCGTCACGACGGGTCGCTCGATCCCGACGATCCCAGCATGTTGGTGATGCAGTTCACGATGATGCAAATTCAAATGTTTATTTTCGGATGCGCGGCGTTTGACGCGCAAGGTCAGCCCTCGCGGTTGTACGCGATGCCGATTCCGACATCGTCGCTCGTGGCTGGGCAGATGTTGCCGTCCATGGTGCTGGTGTGGCTGGAGTCTCTGGCAAGCACTGCCTGCTGGAATGCAATGTTTGACCTGAACTGGCCGCTGTGGGGACCGGCGTTGTTTGCGGCGGTCGGAGTGTCGGCCATCCAAGCCGTACTGTGGTCAGTGGAGAAATCGGCGTGGCTCCCTTTGGCCGTGGGGATTGTTGGAGCGATTCTCGGACTGTGGTTCAAGTCGCGGTATGGGCCAATGTTCTCGTTGCCGACTCATCCGTGGGTCGCAGTCACCACCGCAGATGTCTTCACGTTGCTGACATTCGCGGGACTCTCGTACTACGGGGCCGTCGTGGGAGTCGCTCGGCGTCGCTGCGGCGAGCCGTTGCCGTCGTTGGGGATCATCGCTTGGATCGAACGGGTCTGTGATCCGCCGCCCGACGTCGGTGCTCCGTTCGCGACTCCCGCGCAGGCGCACTTCTGGTTTGAGTGGAGGAGGAAAGGCCGGGTCATGCCCGCCACCGTTGTGTTTGGGATGGTGATCGGACTGGGGATCTGGGTGATTTCCATCCGCGAGTTGAAGGAATTGTTTGAAGCCTTCGTCGCCGGTGGTGCGATGTTGACGCTGATGGGGTTCCTGGGTTTAGTCCTGGGTATCGTCGGTCCCAATGACCAGACGTTTGAGATGGGTCATTTCCTGGCGACACGCCCGCTGACGAACACCGAGATGTCGCGCACGTTGCTGAAGGTCTTGGCCAAGAGCGTGCTCATCGCGTGGACCATCTGGGCCGTGCCGTTTGTTGTTCTGTCCGCGATTCTTTTCGTGCGGCAGGAAATCCCTCGCCCCCCCATCCTGGACGATTGGGGATGGTGGTATTTCCCGGCAACGTTGCTGAGTTGCTGGACGGTCGTGTCGGTTTCTGCGTCGATCGCCATGACGGGGCGACCTGCGCTGCTGCCTCAATTGGTCCTCGGATTCTTCGCCGTCTTCATCGGGTTGGGGCTGTTCCACAACTATGTACTGCCCGTTGAGTCGCGGCTGAACTTCAACCGTGGAGTTGGCGTCGCCGTTGGAATGGCGATCGCAGTGAGCACGGTCTGGGCCTTTGTGTCGGCACGACGTCAATCGTTGATCGGATTGCCGACGATCTACGCCGCATTCAGCGTGTGGACGGTGCTCAGTGGATTGAACGTGCTCGATTGGGTGCTGCATCCCGCTCGACCGCTGGCGCTGAGCGTGTTCGGTGTTCTTTTCGCAACGCTCGTCGTGGCTCCCTTGGCGACCGCACCGCTGGCTCTGGCGTGGAACAGAAATCGGTAAAGGGGTCGTGCGTTCAAAATTCAAAATTGGCGGGATTGACGCGTTGATTGTCTTCAGGGTCTCAGCCCGCCAATTTTGAATTTTGAACGCACGACCCTTATCTCGCTCCGTCGTTTACAAAGCAGGGAATGACAGGCGGAATTATTCTCTCGGTTCGATTAAGTTTCGCCCGTGTTCCACGGTCGGAATTCGTGGCTCACCATTCCACACCCAACCGAGGAGTAGCCATGTCAGTCACGCGCGGTCTGCTGGGCCATCGAATGCGGATGTTGTTCGGAGTCGTCGCGTTGGCCGTAACGGTCAGCGCCGAACCAATCGCCGCGCAGACTGATGCGAAGGAGGAATGGCCGCAGTTCCTTGGTCCGCAGCGTAACGGCCGGTCGAGCGAAACCGGTTTGCTCGATCACTGGCCCGATCAAGGACCGAAAGAAGTTTGGCGAGTGCCCGGCGGAGTCGGCATGTCGGGTCTGGCCATCAGCCGTGGCCGAGTGCTGACGCTGGTGCAGCGCAAAGGGGAGCAATGGTTGATCTCACTGGACGCGACGTCGGGTGAATCGATCTGGAAAACGCCGTTGGCTCCGGAATATCTCAATGCGATGGGGAACGGCCCGCGCGCGACGCCGGCCATTGCTGGGGATCAGGTCTTCGTCTTCACTGGCGAAGGCATTTTGTCAGCACACAACTTTCAAGACGGCAAACAGCTCTGGTCGCATCACGTTCTCAAGGAACTCTCCGGCAAGGAAGCGGAGTACGGCATGGCCTGCTCACCGCTGGTGGTTGGTGAGCAAGTGATCGTCACGGCCGGGGCTGCGAAGGGAACGCTCGTGGCTTTTGACACGAAGTCGGGCAAACAACTTTGGACAGCCGGCAAAGACCCAGCCGGGTATTCGTCGCCCACTTGGTTAAACGTCGGAGGGCGCTCGCAGATTGTGGCGTTTACGGGCAACTCGGCGCTCGGCGTTGATCCGGCCAAGGGGGCGGTGCTGTGGCGCTACCCGTTCAAAACCAACTTCGATTGCAACATCACCACGCCGCTGGAAATCCAAGGAAACCTTTTCCTCTCGTCAGGCGAAGATCATGGCAGCGTGTTGCTCAGCTTGAAGCCGAAGACGGATTCGTTCGAGATCAGCGAAGTCTGGAGTTCGTTCGGCACGAAGAGCGTTTTCCGCAACGAATGGCAAACCTCAATGCTGTTGGACGGTTTCCTGTACGGCATGGACAACGTCGGTGGAGCTGGCCCGATCACGCATCTGACCTGCATCGACGCCGCGACGGGCGAACGGAAATGGCAACAAGCTCGCTTCGGGAAAGGCAACCTGATCGCCGCCGACGGCAAGCTGTTCATCACCACGATGAAAGGCGAACTGGTGCTCGTGCGAGCGACGCCCGAACGCTACGAGGAACTCAGCCGGGCGACGGTGCTGGGTTCAACTCGGCAAGCGCCGGCACTGTCGAACGGTCGGTTGTTTCTGCGAGACGACAAAGAGATTGTGTGCCTAGATGTTCGCAAGCCGTGAGATACGACTGATAGGACTCATAAGACCGATGTGCCTCATCCAAATCCCGGAGACCGAATCATGACCGCAGATCCCAATCGACGTGAGTTTCTGGAACTGACCTCCGCCAGTCTGTTGGCCGCGTCGGCCAGCGGCATCGCACAAGCCGCACCGAAGAGCGCGAACGACAAGCTGGTCGTCGGACTGATTGGTTGCGGAGGCCGTGGCAATCACGATGCGGGGTTGTTCCGCAAGACGGCGAACGTCGAGGTCGCTTACGTCAGCGACGTCGATGACAACCGCCGAGCGGCCACCGCGAAGTCATTCGACATCCCGTCGAATCGAGCGGTCGCCGATTTACGGCGCATCCTCGATGACAAATCGGTCGATGCCGTGTGCATCGCCACGCCGGATCATTGGCACTCGATCGCCGCGATCCTGGCCTGCGATGCGGGCAAGCACGTCTACGTCGAGAAGCCGATCTCGCACAACATTCGCGAAGGGCGGCTGTTGGTCGAGGCGTCTGCTCGCAACAAGACGCTGGTGCAGCATGGAACTCAAAGCCGCAGCACGTCGATGATGATCGAGGCCGTGAAGCTGCTGCGCGACGGGATCATCGGCAACGTGATGGTCGCGAAGTGCTGGAACATCCAGCGCCGCGGCTCGATTGGACGCGGGCAGGACACCGCTCCGCCAGCCGGCTTCGATTACGACAATTGGGTCGGCCCGGCCACGATGATTCCCTATCGCACCAATCGCGTCCACAGCCGTTGGACGTGGTGGTATCACTTCGGCACCGGAGACATGGGGAACGACGGCGTGCATGACATCGACTACACGCGCTGGGGCTTGGGAGTCGAAACGCATCCAGCGAAGGTTGCCGCGCTCGGCGGCAAGTTCATGTACGACGACGACCAGGAATTTCCCGATACGCAGCAAGTCACGTTCGAGTACCCCGGCGACGGGAAGCCGGGCAACCGCAAGCTGTTCATCTACGAGCAGCGTCTGTGGTCCTCGAACTACCCACACAACACCGACAGCGGGGCCGAGTTCTACGGCACCAAAGGGCAGATGTACCTCAGCCGCCGAGGCAAGCTCGAAGTCTTATCCGATAGCAATAAGTCGATTCCGGTCTCCGTGAAGCCAGAAGCTCAGAACGACGTCGCTCATGTGCAGAACTTTTGCGACGCGATTCGCACCGGAGCCAAACTCAACGCCGACGCTCTGACCGGCCACCTCTCGACGTCGTTGTGTCACCTCGGCAACATCGCGACACGGCTGGGCCGTTCGCTGACGTTCGATCCAAAGCAGGAACAAATCGTGGGCGACGAAGAGGCCAATGCGTTGATGGGGCGTCCGTATCGTGACCACTGGGCGACACCGAAGAACTTGTAGCTCAGTACGTGTAATCGACCACGACTCCGCTGACGTAGCGTTCGGAAGCGAAGAGCGGATTTTGCGAGTCGAATTTGTCGTAGTTGAAGACGAGCGCTCCAGAGATGTGGTCGGTGAAATACTTTCGTAGCTCGGCTCCACCACGCCAGACGATCTCGTCGCGCGAGGGAGTGAATTCAAAGTCCGGGTATTGGCGGTAGCCGATGCCTCCCGTCACGCTCAGTTCCAGTCCGGCGGCCAGCGGAAAAGCGGCACCGGCGAAGACATTGACTCCGTTAAATGTGTAGTCGCTGCCTGTGGTCGAGGCATGGGAGACTTCCACGCCGCCTCGAATCAGTCGCCAATGGGCAAACGGCAGCGCGACATCATGCGTCACGCCCAATGCGTTCGTCAGGCCATCCTGCGAGGTCACGGAAGGCAAGATGCCGTCGTTCAAAAAGTTGCTGGTGTCGATCGACCAAAACAGCATCGATGATTGCTCGCCGTTCCAATACGCGGTGAGGGACGACAGCAAGGCGTGGCGATTTCCCAGAGTGCTTCCGTCAAACTCGTCGTGAGTGAATTCATAAGCCACGCGCGGCACGAATGATTGTTCGCCTCGGAAGAGGAAATACTCCACGAACCAGCCGGGACGGTAACTCTGCAAATTGAATTGCCGCAGATGGCCTTCATTGACGGTGAAGTGGCCGCGCAGCGTTGGTCCGCTGCGCCACGACTGCTCGTTGAAGACCGCAAACAACAGGTCCGGTTCGACGAAGAGTTGCGCACTGCGACTTGATTGGCTGCTCAGCTCGCGGCTCAAGGGAGTCAACGCGACATTGCTGTTGTAGAGCACTCCCGTTTGAATATTCAGACTCAAACGCTGTTTCCACCACGGAGCCTCGGTCTGCCCGAGCGGTTCGATTCGGTCGGCGTGTTCCGATCCATCGAAGCGGCGAATGCGATAGTCGGCCGGTACGACCACGTCTTGCGGCAGAGCGGTCGAGTGATGTGTGGCGAGCATCTGCTGAGCCGATTGGGCGTATTCACTGTCGGCGGCCAACTCGATCACCGTTTGGAAAGACTCAGCGGCGGCCTCGGATTCTCCCAGAGCTTGCTGGGTCTGACCGAGATCGAAGTGCGCCGCGGCACTCGTCGGTGACAGCGCCACTGCTTGCTGCAACACCTCCAGCGCTTCTAAGTGCCGCTGCTGTTGCAGCAAGTAACGCCCCAGCACTCGCCACGACGATCCATCGTCCGGTCGCTCTGTGACACGTGCGCGTAACCGCAATTCTCGATCGGCCAAATCGCTGCTGTGTCCCTGAGCGAATGCGAAATGAGCCGTAAAGAACCATACAACGATGCACAGTGCGCCGGTGATTTGGCGAGTTGGGCGAAGCGCAGGTGTCTGGCTAATGGCCATGATGGCAATCCAGGAAACGAGCGAGTTCTGCGGAAGAAATGAAACGCTTGCGGCAATCCGGCATGAGCCGGCTGAACGACGAAAGTCGTGCGGAAGGGACCGGGTTATCTCCGATTGATTTCAATTGACGCAAGGCGGAAGCACGCACTATTTCACTCGCCCCGCCTCAGACTTCACGTCCCATTTCTCAACTCACCTCAACAAGGAGGTTCTCATGCGCAAGCTTTCGGTTTGGACTTTTGCCGCGTTGTTGTTTGGCCAATTCGCAACCAGTTGGGCCGATCCCCCAGCAGGACGAGGCAACGGCGTGGGAGTTTCACGATCAACACTGCAACGCGCGGCCGACAGCCGTGCGGGACTGCAACAACGTGCGAACGCGCGTGCTCAAGGCTCTGTAAATGCTGGTGCGGGAGTTGGTGTCGGCGGTAGCGGAGTTGGCGGCACAGCAGTCAGCGGCAGCGCAGTTGGCCAGAACTCGGCCAATGCAAATGGCAACGTCGGAGTGAGTGCCGACATTCAAGCCGATGCGAATGGTTCCGCGAATGCACAAAGTGGAACAGGCCGCTTGCCTCGTGAGGTTGTTGTCCGTCGATTGCAGTCATTGCGAAGTCAGCAGTCGGCGGTTGTCCGAACTGCGACTCGTACTGGCGTGGGCATCGGAATTGGCAACGACTCGCCGTCCGACACGCGGACACAATCGGACAAGAATCCTCAGCCGAACAACAGGCCGCCACGCGGAAAGTCCGGTGCCGGGTCAAACCCAGATTCCAATTCGAATGAGAATTCGGAGTCCTCCAATCGCTCTGGCCTGCTCTCGCTCAATGGGTCGGCCCGTTCTGAGGTTGTCGCACACGGTCAAAACCGAATGGCGCTGACGAACGCGGACAAGTTGCTCGCCCAGCGGCTGGCGCGAATCGATCAAATGCGAGATCAAGCTCTGGAATCCGGCAACGATCAAAAACTCGATCAAGCCGACCGATTGGAGCTGGACGCGCGAACGCAATTCGCCGAGCGGCTGGCGGCTGGTGCCAATGATTCTTCATCGCAAACCGGTGCCAACGCACAAGGCCAAGCCACCGGAGCGATTCGCGGACGCATCAACCGCACGACTCCGCAAAACCCGAATCCGGAAGTTCCCACAGACGGCAGCAACAATCCGGACAGTGACACAAATGCCGGCCTCCTTTCGGGCGAGGCCGCTGCCGGCACGCAGAACGAGGCGACTGCGGCGCTGAGCAACAGGGCTCGGCGAAACACAGAACGAACTCGCCGCGACACGAACCCCGCGGAATCCACGGGCAAAATCCGCGGCGCTTCCTTCAGGAGCCAAGCCAACTCCACGAATGCCGCCGAAGCCGCGGCCGGTAACAATTCGCTCAACGCGGCTGGAACCTCGGCCACAAACGCAGCCGCCAGCGCGCAGAGCAAGTAGCTCGACGATTCTGAATTTCGCTGAACCAAGACAAGCCCGCCTGCGATTCGCAGACGGGCTTGTTTTGTTTCGGAAGGACTCGCGACGACGAGTGTCCTTCGCAGTCGAGCTTGAGAAAATTTGGAATTTCACCTGCTCTGTGGTGATGTCGTCGCAGGCTGACGATCATGTTGTCACCCGAAACACCAGCCGTTACGAAAGCGGCGCGGATGATGAAAACTCAACACTTGGATAAGCCATGAAACGATTCGCACTGATTCTCCTACTTCTGACCGGCACGTCGTCAGCCGCCGAGAAGCCCAACGTCGTGTTCATCGCGATCGACGATCAGAACGATTGGATCGGCACGATGGGGGGGCATCCGCTGGCGAAGACTCCGCACATCGACCGGTTGGCGCAGCGCGGGACGTTGTTCCTCAATGCGCATTGTCAGGCTCCGTTGTGCAATCCCTCGCGCACGAGTTTGATGCTCAGCCTGCGCCCAACGACGACGGGCGTGTATGGATTGGCTCCGTGGTTTCGGACGCTGGACGAGTGGAAAGACCGAGTCACTTTGCCGCAGCACTTCAAAGCGCACGGCTATCGGACGCTGACGGCCGGGAAAATTCATCACGGCGGAGTCGGCGGGCCGCAGCAGCGAGCGAAGGAGTTCGATGTGTGGGGAGCGGCGGGGGGCATCGGTGTGAAGCCGGCGAAGAAGCTCATCCCGCCTGCCCCGATGGGCAATCATCCGCTGATGGACTGGGGGGTCTTTCCGCACCGGGACGAAGACAAAGGGGACTATCAGGTCGCAAGCTGGGCGATCGAGCAAATCCAATCCGCACCGACAGGCCAGCCGTTCTTTCTCGCCGCCGGGTTCTTTCTGCCGCATGTCCCGTGCTACGCCACGCAGAAGTGGTTTGATCTCTACCCCGACGACGACAGCGTGCTGCCGCTCGTGAAAGCAGGGGATCGTGACGACACGCCGCGCTTCTCGTGGTATCTGCATTGGAATCTTCCCGAGCCGCGGCTGAAGTGGGTCCAAGAGAACCAGCAGTGGCGGAACCTGGTTCGCTCGTACCTCGCGTGTACGAGCTTCGTCGATGCGCAGGTCGGTCGCATCATGCAGGCACTCGATGAGGCGGGACTCGCCGACAACACGATCGTCGTGCTGTGGGGCGATCACGGCTGGCATCTCGGCGAGAAGGGGATCACCGGCAAGAACACCCTGTGGGATCGCGGCACGCGAGTGCCGCTGATCTTCGCCGGTCCCGGTGTGAGTCGCGGCGGCCGATGTGTTCAACCGGCGGAATTGCTCGATATCTATCCGACGTTGAGCGACCTCTGTGGTCTGACGCAACGCACGGATCTCGAAGGTCTCAGTCTGTTACCGCAACTCAAAGACGCAACCGCCAAGCGCGAGCGTCCGGCGATCACGTCGCACAACCAAGGGAATCACGGCATCCGCAGCGAACGCTGGCGCTACATCCGTTACGCCGACAACAGCGAGGAGCTTTACGACATGAAAGCCGATCCGCACGAATGGACGAACCTCGCGGCGAAACCCGCACACGCTGCGATCATCACCGAACATCGCCGCTGGCTGCCGAAGATCGACGTCCCGCCGGCAAGGGGGAGCGAGCATCGCGTGCTCACCTACGACAGCGACACAGACGAAGCCGTCTGGGAAGGGAAGACTGTTCGCCGGAACGATCCGATCCCGGAATGAGCGGCAGACGTGATGAGTGTTTTCGTAGGGGTGCGCGACGCGGTTTGCGCCAGCAAAGCCATCAGTCAACGCCCCCATCGACCTCGTGTCGATGGAGCGGAAGATGGGAGGCTAATCGGCGGCACCGAGTGCCATTGTCGGACCCCATCCGCCTCGTGCGGATGGTGAAACAGATTCTTCGCAGTTCATCGCCCATTGATCTGCTTCACCATCCGCACGAGGCGGATGGGGTCCGAGAAAACGCTTGGCAAACCACACGACTAGCCCGCCATCGTTCGCTCCATCCAGGCGAGCTGGATGGGGGCGGGCAGGATCACATCGTGTGTCGCGCCCCATTTTCGTAGGACGGGCACACTTCTCACCGCGGCGCGGCTGGTTCGTTCAGCGTCAGTTCGTTGCGGACTTTCTTCACGCCTGGCTCCAGCTTCACGACGTTTTCGGCGAGCCGTCTTTGCGAAGGCGTGTCCACAGTTCCTCGGAGCACGACGACGCCTTCAGTGTCCAGTTCGTAGGCGACTCCGCGCAACGCGGGAGTCTGACTCAAAGCGTCGAACCGCGGTTGCAGCGTGGAGCGAATCTCGGTGGTCGGTCTCGGCAGCTCATCGAAGGCCACTCTGAGCTGCGGACGGATCGCGCGCTTCGGATCCTGATTCTGCTGACCTTGGCCGTTTTGGTTGTTGTCGTTCTGGCCGAAGTTGCCTTGGCCGCGATTGTTGTTGTTGTTCTGGCGGTTCTGCTGAGTGTTTTGCGTCTGAGTGCGTTGATTGCGGCCAAGGAAATTCTGCTGGTTGTTGCCCTGTCCCAAAAAGTTCTGCTGGTTCAGTCCGAGTTGGGACTGCGTATTGATCTGCCGGCTTTGAGCGTTCCCCGTTGCTCCAATGCCGGCACTGTTGCCACCTTGGCCGCTGCTGTTGCTGTTGCCGAACATGCTGCCCGAACTGCCGCCGCCCCCGGAAGCTCCCGTGCCAAAGCCGCTCGAGCCCGCAGCTCCTGTTCCGCCGGTCGTTGTGCGGGTTGAGGTGTTGCTGCTGAACTGAGCGAATGCGGATTGGCTCAGCAGGCTGGCACCCAGAACCACGAAGCATGTTGGTCGCAAATATCGTCGCCAGAGTTTCATGAGGTGTACTCGATTGAATCAGAGGATTCCGAGCGATCCAAGACGGCGGACATCGTACCGTCACGCTCGGAAATCGCCACACAAAAGCTGTTCGCTGTTAATCCGCCGCACGACCATCAATGAGACATTCCGGCGAGCGGGGCGGCGTCAGCCCCCCGGTTCCGCGGCGAAGATACCGGGGGGCTGACGCCGCCCCGCTCGC
>CAMDEA010000168.1 GCA_945893045.1 Planctomyces sp. SH-PL62 | reverse complement strand
TGCGTGGCGAAAAGCTGCGGGTCTGGTTCGCTCCGGAAGACATGCAGGGGGGCCAGAAACTCATCGAGCAAATCGACCGGGCCATCCAGGTCAACGACCGCCTGCTGCTGGTGCTCTCGGAGCACAGCCTGAACAGCGAATGGGTGCAGACCGAGCTTCGCAAAGCTCGCCAGGCCGAACTCCGCGAGCAACGCCAGAAACTGTTTCCCATCCGGCTGGTGAGCCTCGACCGCATCCGCGACTGGAGCTGCTTCGACGCCGACACCGGCAAAGACCTGGCCGTCGAACTCCGCGAATACCACATCCCCGACTTCTCGAACTGGAAAAACCACGACGCCTTCGAGTCCGCCTTCGCCGACTTGCTCCGCGATCTGCGAGCGCAGGCATGACACCGTAGAGTGCGGTCGAGTCATCGAGACCCACCCGATTGGCGGGCAACGGTGGGTCATCGTAGTGAGTCTCGCGAAGCTCGACGCCACCCTACGACGACTCCAATGAATCGGAAACTCTGATGCACCACGGCGAGGCGGCTGTGCCGGAACTGCTGCGTCTGTTGGACGGCGAAGACAGTTTTCTGGCGATGGAGGCGATGCGGACGGTGACGATCACGTTACAACACGAATCGCAATGGGCCGGAGGCAACCTCGGCCGCTTTCGATTCTTCGTGACCACCGGTGACAATGAACTCACAAAGACAGGCAAGGCCCGACCTTGATTTCGGCATTCTGAAGCGGAGAGAAGCGATGAAGCGATTCAATTCTGATGGTCCGTCCGTGGGACTCCGACGATTGATCGGCAGTTTGGTTCTGATGACCGCCTGGTGTGGTGTGGGTCTCGCCGAATCTCCGTCGAAGCCGGTCTCGTTTGCCAATCAAGAGCGGCGGCGCATCGACGACAACGCGGTATGGGGTTCGCGCGAACGAGTGAACAAGGCGGGAGTCGAGGCGACGGGGAGTTTGCTGGAGTGGCTCGTCGTGCATGCGCCGCTGCCGGCCGACGAAGAGCGTCGGCGTGCGGACAGCGACAGTCAGCAAACTCAGGCGAAATTCCAGACGTCGGAAACGCCGGCGGCGGCTCAGAAAGTCTATGACGATTTGATCGCCGCGCTGCCGACGCGAATGCGACCGCCGAAAGATCAATCGGGGACTGCGACCGTTGAGAATGCGGAGCGTCACGCTTGGTTGGTCGGATTGGGGCGTGTCTATCTCGACAAGGTTTGGCTGGAAGCGGTGCTCGCCGATGAGCAGACCGGCCGCGATCAACTGGCGTTCGTGATCGCCAACGAACTGGGGCACGGTTGCCTCGGACACGCGCGGCGGCGTTGGCAGCGGACGTGGCTCGAAGAGGAATTGCAAAAGGATGTCGAACGCAAGGAACTCTTGCCGAGCGAGAGGGCGAAGAAGCTCAAGATTCTCGAAAACCTGCGGGGCGTGGGCGGACTGCTCGAAGGCGTTTACACACGCGAGGAAGACTATCAGGCCGACTTGTTCGCCGTTCATCTTTGCCGCAACGCGGGCTTCGATGTCGAGAACGGTCTCGATGTCTTGCGAGCGGCAGCCGTCACGAAGGATCGAGCATTGCTCAACGAGCCTCCGCCGCGAACCGGCACACCGCCCGTCGAACCGGAAATTCAACCGAATACCACTCACGAGCAGATCACCTTGGCGTCACAGCCTCCGGCCGCGCATCGGTTGAGACGGTTGCGGCTGGAACTCGACGGCTTGGTCTTCGGGGAATTCGGTTTGTTCGAGTTCAATCGCGAAACCAAATCGTTCACGCGAGCCGTTGATGCCAGTGTGCCCGCCGACGCGCGGGCCGTCGTCTGCATCCACGGCATGGAATCCAGCCGAGACGTTTGGCTGCCGCTTCTGAATCGCATGACTGAGAAACCGGCGGCCGAGAAACTTCGGCTGTTCGCGTTTCAATACCCGGCCGACGACAGCCTCGCTCGCTCCGGCCAGTTCTTAAAGCGTGAAGTTCAGCGTGTGTTCGGCTCGGCGAAGCAAATTGACTTCGTGGCTCACAGCGCCGGCGGGTTGGTCTTCCGCTGGTACGCCGAAGTCGCCAGCGGCGAGTTTCATCTCGCAACATTCTTGGGCACGCCGCATCTCGGTTCGGATCTCTCTCGCCTGCGTCGACTGTTGGAAGTCGTGCAATTCGTCGGCGACCTTCCGTTGGGTTTCGACTCCGCATTGCAAAACGCAATCCTCGACGGACGCGGCCAAATCAGTTTCGACCTCCAGCCGGAGAGCTTGTTTCTGACTTACCTCAACCGCACGCGGCCGAACCTGCATCGCGATCAATACGCCATTCATCGTGGCAAAGCTCTGTCTCGGACTCGCGCGTTCGTCTTGCAGACATCCGTCGATGCCGGGCGAGTTGCGCTGACGCGGACATTGGACAAAGAATCCGACCCACTGCTCACGAAGTTCAAAGCTTCCGCTCTGGAGGCGCTCGTGCTGCCTCAAGAGATCGTCGATGGCGACCTGTGTGTGAGGTGTGACAGCGCGCTGCTGGATGGCGTCAAGTTGGTCGAAACTCATTCCTTGAAGCACACGTCGCTGCCACGCGATGCCGGAGTGATCTCACTGGTTGTGAAGCGGCTGATCGTGGAACCGTGAAACCTGGAATGCGGCTGAGCCACGAAAGTGATGAGCCATGAGCCACGTTGGTTCTTATGTCTTCAAACGAGCGGACTCGGCGGCCGAGTTCGAGCAGATTCACGCGCTGAACTACGCGACGTTCGTGCGTGAGATTCCGCAGCACGACGATCCGGGAGACGGACGGCTGGTCGATAAGTTTCACGACAAGAATTTGTACTTCGTGGCTCTGCGCGACGAGCGAGTCGTCGGCATGTTGAGCCTGCACGATCAGCCGCCGTTCTCGATCGCCAGCCGCTTGCCCGATCCGGCGCTGTTGTTCGGCCCCGGTATTCGGCCGCTGGAAGTGCGGTTGCTGGCGATTCAACCGGACCAGCGTGCGAGCACCGTGTTCGGCGGACTGGCGTGGTCGGTGTTGCAGCATGTCCGGCAGAGCGGCCACACGCACTTGTTCATTTCGGGTTTCGAGGACCGCTTGTCGTTGTACGTGGGCTTGGGCTTCGAACCGATCGGTCCGGCGATTGGTCCACCCGGAACGCGGTTCGTGCCAATGTGTCTGCCGGTGTCGCGGATGGAAGCACGTCATGCACGAGCGGCTCGGTTGTTTGAGCGGCATGTCGAACAATCGACAGGAGGAGCAACCGCATGACCGAGGTCTGTCTGCTTCCGGGACCGGTGTCTCTGTCGGCGACCGTGCAAGCCGCCATGCAGCAGCCACCGCTGTACCATCGCGGAGCGGAATTCCTCGCGCTGTTTGACTCGGTGCGTGAGCAACTCAGCGCATTGGTCGGCGGTCGCGACGTGGCACTGTTCTTGGGAAGCGGCACGCTGGCCAACGAGGTCGTGGCTGCGACTCTCTCCGCTGAGCAGTGCTGTAGCCCAGGCCCTTGTGGCCTGGATGATTCGAATCAAATGGGCAATCAACCAAGCCACAAGGGCTTGGGCTACAGTGGGAGTCACGGTTTGATCTTGGAAAATGGCGAGTTCGGCCGGCGATTGGTCGCACAGGCCGAGCGGTTCGGGCTTCACCCGCGCGTGCTGACATGGCCGTGGGGCACTCCGTGGGATTTGGATGCGGTCGCCGCCATGCTCGATGAAGCACCGCCTGGCAGTTGGGTTTGGGGTGTGCATCACGAGTCCAGCACGGGAATGCTCAATGATCTTCCCGCGCTGATTCGTGTGGCTCGGCAGCGCGGCGTGCGAGTTTGCGTCGATGCCGTCAGCAGTCTCGGCGGCCAACCGCTTGATCTGAGCGAAGTCTTCCTCGCCAGCGGCACCAGCGGCAAAGCTCTGGGAAGTATCGGCGGCATCGCGATCGTGTTCGCCAACCGCGCTGAAATCAGCCAACTCGACCTGACTCGCGTGCCGACCTATTTGGACTTGGCCGCGACGCAGGCTCATGCCGGGCCGCGATTCACGTTTCCCTCATCGCTGTTGCAAGCCTTGGCGGCAGCACTGACGGAGTACGCGACGCCGGCTCAAGCCCAAGTTCGCTTTGACCAATACGCTTCGCTCGGCCTTTACGTCCGACGCGAACTGATTCGCTTGGGACATCGTCCACTGGCGAACGAACATCACGCGAGTTCAACCATCACGACGATTGCCGTCCCGGCGGGTTGGACGTCGGAAGCATTCGTCGAATTCTGTCGCCGCGAAGGATTCCTGATCGGAGGCCAAAGCGCCTATTTGTCTGAACGTCGTCTGGTCCAGATCGCCACGATGGGAGCGACCACACGCGAAGAATGCGCCGCGTTCATCCAGCACCTTGCGTCCTTGTCTTGGCATTCACCGTCGTGCGGTTCATGATGTCACTGAATCGCGGGGACCGCACGCAGTCCAAGGAATGACAGATGGCAGAATTCACCAGCACCGGCTTTCGGCTCGACGACGGGCAGATCGAAGTGGTCGATCAGGCAATCGCGGACATCATGCGTCAAAAAAGTCCCGCTGAGAAAATTGCTCTGGTTGGAATCGCTCATCGAACCGCGAAGCGTTTGATGGCGGCCGGAATTCGCCGAACTCATCCCGATTGGTCCGATGACGCAATCCAGAAAGAAGTTTGCCGGAGATTGCTTCATGGAACAAACTGACTTGTTGAGATTCGCGGTCGCGGTATTAGAGCAAATGCAGATTCCGTACGGCCTTGTCGGCTCCTACGCGAGCTCCATTTGGGGCGTCGCACGATTTACCGAAGACATTAACATCGTGGTCGATTTGAAGCTGGGACAAGTCTCCGATCTCTGCGCGGCGTTTCCGCAACCCGACTATTACGTCAGCAAGGACGCCGCCAAAGAGGCCGTGCGATTGGGGACTCAATTCAACGTCCTGCATCCGGCATCGGGAGGCAAAATCGACTTCATGATGTCTCGCGATGATGTCTGGTCGCGATTGCAATTTCAGCGACGTCAGCGTGTCGACATTGACCGCGATTTCGCGGCGTTTGCCGTCAGTCCCGAAGATGTGATTCTCAGCAAACTGCGTTATTACAAGGAAGGCGGGTCCGAGAAGCATCCGCGAGACATCAGTGGCATCTTGCGGACACAGAAGGAGCGGGTTGATCGAGACTACATCGCCCATTGGGCCGAGCGGATGAAGATCCTTGATGTCTGGCGAGCCGTCCTGCGACGTGATGAGCAAGGTGGAAACTGAATCATGACCGAGCAATTTCATTCCAGACGTGAGCTCTTACGCCGACTCGGCGGCGGCGCGGGGACCATCGCACTCGCGTCGTTATTGTCGAACCCCGCATCGACGGGAGCAGAGTCGTCCGCAGAGCGACGTTTCCGTACGCATCACGCGCCGCGGGCCAAGCGGGTCATTCAGCTCTTTATGAATGGTGGTCCGTTTCAAGCGGACTTCTTCGATCCAAAACCGGCGATCAATCAGTTTGCCGGGCAGCGGCCGAAGGAAGTCGAGTTTCGCACCGAGAACAAGACCGGCGGGTTGATGCCGGTGCCCTATCCGTATCGGCCGCGCGGGGAGTCGGGGTTGCCGGTCAGCGATCTGCTGCCGCAGATTGGCGCGTGCATCGACGACCTCTGCGTGATTCGCTCGCTGCACTGCGACAATCCGAATCATGGGCCGGCTCTGTTTCAGATGAACAACGGCACGATCACGCCGACTCGGCCGAGCATGGGGTCGTGGATGCTGTATGGACTCGGCAGCGAGAACGCGGATCTGCCCGGTTACGTCGTGCTCTGCCCCGGCCGGCCGGTGCGGTTTTCGGAGTTGTGGTCCAGTGCGTTTCTGCCGGGAGAGAACCAAGGAACGTACATCAATCACACTGATCTTGATCCGGCGAAGCTGTTGCCGAACCTGCGCAGCTCCGACACGAGCCTCACGCTGACTCAGCAACGGCGGCAGTTGGAGTTGCTGCGGCGGATCAACGCGAAGCATCTCGAACAGCATCCTGATGAGCCGGCGCTGGAGGCTCGCATCCGTTCGATGGAGACGGCTTTTCGGATGCAGTTCGCGGCGTCCGAGGCATTCGACATCCGGCTCGAACCGGAACCGATTCGCGAGGAGTATGGCAAGTCGCATTACGCTCACGGTTGCTTGATGGCTCGGCGATTGATCGAGCGGGGCGTGCGGTTCGTGCAGGTCTATTACGGCAATGGCCAGCCGTGGGACACGCACAGCAACCACGACGAACAAGTCAAACGTCTGGCTCGCGACATCGACCAGCCGACCGCAGCGCTGCTGCGAGACCTCAAGCGGCGCGGGTTGCTCGACGACACGCTGGTGATCTGGGGGGGCGAGTTCGGCCGCACGTCAACGACCGAAGGGAGCAACGGCCGAGACCACAATCATCTCGGCTTCACGACCTGGCTGGCCGGTGGCGGCGTTCGCGGCGGCATGACCTACGGCGCGACCGACGACTTCGCTTTCCGAGCCGTCCGAGACAAAGTCCACGTCCACGATTTGCACGCCACGATCCTGCACCTGCTGGGCTTCAACCACGAACACCTCACCTACCGCCACGCCGGCCGCGACTTCCGACTGACTGATGTCTATGGCCGAGTGGTCAATGAGATTCTTGCCTGATTGTCCGGCCGAAGGCTGATGGCCGAAAGCCGATGGCCGTTATCCTTTTGTGCGATGAAGGCAGGAAAGGAATACGGCCATCGGCTTTCGGCCCACGGCCATCGGCCCGACAAGACACATGAATTTGCAACTGGATGACACGATTGCGGCGTTGGCGTCGGCTCCGGGAGCGGGCGGGCGCGGGATCGTGCGCGTGAGTGGGGGCGATGTGCGGCGAGTGCTCGAACAGCACTTCACGCCGCGCGATGGCGAGCGTTGGGCGAAGGCCACTCGCGCGGAGCGGCATGTGGGGGAATGGCGATTGGCCGTCGATGTGCCGTGGGACGATGCGCCGTTTCTAAACGGATTGCGGTTGCCGGTTGGGGTTGGCTTGTGGCCGACGAAGCGGAGTTACACGGGGCAGCCGTTGGCCGAGTTGCATTTGATCGGGTCGCCGCCGTTGCTGGAGGCGGTGCTGACGCAGTTGTGTCGCAGCGGTTGTCGAGCTGCTCGGCCGGGGGAATTCACTCTGCGAGCGTTCTTGGCCGGGCGGCTCGATTTGTTGCAGGCCGAAGCGGTGCTCGGCGTCATCGACGCGGCGGATCATGTCGAGCTGGAGCAAGCTCTGCGGCAGTTGGCTGGTGGGATCTCACAGCAGATCGGAACTCTGCGAGCCGACTTGCTCGATCTGTTGGCGGACTTGGAAGCGGGGCTGGATTTCGTGGACGAGGACATCGAGTTCGTCTCGCGCGAGCAACTGTTATCGCGGATCACGTTGGCTCAACAATTCATCGCGGAACTGTGCGATCAAGCATCGCGTCGGTTGCAGAGTTCGTCTCGGCCACGCGTCGTGTTGGCGGGATTGCCGAATGCTGGCAAGAGTACATTGCTCAACGCGCTGACCGGGCAATCGGCGGCTTTGGTTTCGGAAGTCAGCGGGACGACGCGCGATTATCTGTGCGTCCCGTTGGATCGAGACGGGCTGCACGTCGATCTGATCGACACGGCCGGTTGGGATGCTGAGACGAACGGGATCGAAGCAGTCGCTCAGCAACGCCGCAGTGAGCAGTGGCAGCAAGCGGACTTGATTGTGTGGTGCAGTGATTTGTCGGACGACTCGGCAATGGACGAGCAATTGATCGCGGAGTTGCGTGACGAGCAGCGGCCAGTCGTTTGTGTGGGAACGAAAGCGGATTGTGTGTTCGTAGCTCGGACGCCTACGTCCGAGCGCCCGGACGTAGGCGTCCGGGCTACGGTCAGCGCGCACGATGGCCGCGGTCTCAATGAATTGTGTGCTCAGTTAGCCAAACTGCTGGCAGCGGAATCGCGCGGGCGGCGACAGTGGATCGGCATGACGGCGGCTCGATGCCAGAACAGTTTGTTGGCCGCGCGAGACGCACTCGATCGCACGGCTGAGGCGGCGGACCTGGGGTTGAATGACGACCTGGTGATCATCGAATTGCGGGAGGTGCTCGAACATCTCGGCCACATTGTCGGCGCGGTTTACACCGACGACGTGCTGGATCGTGTCTTCAGCAAGTTCTGCATCGGAAAGTAGGTCAGCCTTTCCAGGCTGACCCCGAACGACAACAGACGCGGATGAACACGATCGGGTCAGGCTAGAAAGCCTGACCTACTTGGCCGCTTCGCCGAATTCGGTGTCGGGAAAACGGGTCGCGATTTCTTGCAGCAGGCGGCGGGCATCGTCGGGTTGGCCGAGGCGTTTGAGCGACTCAGCCGCTTCGACACCGGCGCGGGCGGCGAGACGCGGGTCGTTATCGTCCATCAGCGTCACCCACAACAGCGAAGTTGCCGCGCGGTCGTGTTCGCGGCGCATCGCCCAGCCTCGGCCGAGCAGGTACGACGGGCCGCCGCGCAGAGTCGCGGGCATCTCGCGGATGCGCGTGTCCCAGCGGTTGAGTTCGAGATCGCCGATCTCCAACGCGCGCAGCTTGAGCCGCCACGATTGAGCCTGCGCGAGCGTGCGAACTCGTTCGTCCGAGCCGCGCTGCAAGACTTGCAGTTCTTGAGCAGCCGACTCGCCGAGACTGGCGTCGTCCAACAACAGGCTTGCGCCGAGCAGTCGAGTCGTCTCCGATTCGTGCGTCAGCCAGATGCGGGCTTGCGACTTCGCCGCTCCCGGCACTTGCTCTGAAGCCCAGACCAGTGGGATCAAGCCGAAGTGCCGTGTCGTGCGATCACTTTCGAGGAGTTTGAGGAATCGCGATCCGGCGGAGGCGCGATCTCCCATACGCAACGAGCAGCGAATGAGCGACGCGAGAATTTCGCGTTGAACCCAACCACGTTTTTCGACAACCAATGCGGATTGCAGAGCCTTCGCGGCTTCGTCGAGCTTGCGTTCGACCAGCAGCTTGCGGCCGAGTTCGTGTGATTCCAGCCAGGCGGTGCGGACCTCGATGACTTGTTCGGCGGGATACGTCTTCTGCGTAGGACCGCCTTTGAACTGCACGGTGATTCGCTCGCCGGTGTAGTCCACGATCTGACACGGCAACGTCAACCGACTGCTGGTCCCTTCGGTTTGCAGGATCACTTGGTCTTGTGCGGCGAGCGGGACGGAGATGAACGCAAGAATGAGAAATGAGAAATGAGAAATGGCGAATGGAAAATGGAACAACGCCGCGAAGCTGCGAAACCGTTTTGCATTTTGCATTCTCCATTTGTCATTTCTCATTTTCCATTTCCTTCTTCTTCGACTTCGGCTTCTCTGGCATCGACTCGTCAATGGCAGACGGATCATTGAGAGCGGGCTTGCCGAACGATTTCGACTTCATGTCGGTCTCGCCGTCCTCGGTCATCTCCGGCTCGTCGTCGGTCTTCTTCTTAGTCGGTTTCCTGATGGGCATGGCCGCTTCGACATCGACGACAAAGTGGCCGGGGAAGACGACATTGTTCTTGCCGTGTTCGCGGCCTTGCAACTCGAACCGATCGGTGCCGGCCGGCAACAGGAAGTAAAGCATCCCTTGTTGTTCGGCCACGCAGCCGTGCATGGTCTTGCCGACGATGGCGACCACTTCGGCTCCCACTCCCATCGTCAACGCCGCCAGCCCCAGCTCATCGTGAAAGTGTCCGAAGCTATGCGTGGTGTCGCGTGCGGCTTCGGCTCGTGCCCATTCTTGGACAAACCTCTTTGCGGCATGAGCGACATCCTTTTGACACTGATCGCTCAATTTGGCCGCGTGCTTTTGATGCCATTTGTCGAGCGACTTGTTGCTCGACAGATCGACCGCGATCAATTCCGCGCTCGGTCCAGCAGTCGCGATGACTTTGATCCCTTCCGGTGCTCCCTGAAAAACCATGTTGATCAGCTCATTGCTGCTGCGAAACTTGACCGTGCGTTTTTCCATCTGCTTGAGCACGTTGCCGAGCGTCTCTTCGTCGATTCCGTCGATCCATTCGCGATGCACGAGCGCCGGTTCCAGCTTGCCCTTGGCGAGCCGCGTGCCTGTCAGCTTGCCGGACAGCAGGTCGGGCTTCGCACCTGGCCTTAAGAAATAGAGCGCCGGCCCGGCAGCGATGATCACGACCGCCACGAGCGGCCCCCAGATCGCGGGTCCACTGCGACGCTTCAGCTTCTGTTTGTATTTCTTCGCGACCGAAGAAGGCTCATCCGATGTCGGCGCGGAGGGCACCGGGGCAAACGTCGGCATCGGAGCGAAGCCGGCGGGAACGGCGTATCCCGGAGGGATCGCCGCTTGATTCGGATCGAAGCCGTATGGCATTCCCGGTGCAGGCGGATAGCCCGGAAAGGGCATCGCCGGTTGTGGCGCGAACACCGGTGCCGGCGGTGGCGGCACGAACGGCGGAGGCATTGGAGTCGCTTCGATAGGGGGCGCGTTCTTGGGCATCGGCACGACGACCTTCGTGCCGCATTGCGGACAAGTCCCCTTCTTGCCGGCGGCTTGGTCCGGAACTTGGATCGTGACCGTGCAGTACGGGCAGTTGAATTGAATGGCCATGTGAGAAAGTGAGAGGCGTGAGGAGAGTGAAATTGGTTAGCGTTCGTCGAAGACAGCACTCAGCAGGTTGTCCACGGGAGCATAGTTGTCGGTCAAGACGATGCCGTAAGCATTGGCAAGGATCTGGCCCATCTGGCCACTCGCTTGAGGAGGCTGATCCTTGGCGACGAACTCGAGTGTCGCGAAGGGCGCGCCGCTCCAGTGCTGGCTCGCTTGCCGGAGATCCGTCAGGTCCAGCTTCCGCTTCGAGGCCACGATGACAAACGTGTCGCGGTTGGCGTGCGGCAAATCAATCTCGCTGCTGAAGACATACACATAGGGGAAGACCAACGAAATCGTCTTGACGTAGCTCCCCAGAAACCGGCCGGTGCGCTGCTTGTGCGACTTGTCGAAGAGCGTTCGGACGGCCTCGGCAAACCCCGGCTTGTTGTCGGCCAATTTGAGCAGGCGGTCCCGCAACGGTTCGGACATCACGCCCCGCGCGGCCAAGCGAAAACCGGAATAGTCGCCGGTTCGCGTAACCTCCAGCCCTTCATACGGAGTCGGAGCCGAGGCCCATTCTTCGGCTTCATCAACGTTTCGAGTCAACACCTCCGGCAGATCGCCGTCGATCTGAGAGTACGAGCCATTCGGCAGCTTGTGATCGGCAGGGAACTCCGTGCGCGGGTAGATGTCGATCAGATTGACGAGGTAAATCCCCTCGGTCGGGTGCAGCAGCGACGCGATCTTCTCGGAGAATTCTCTGGTCGTCAGATGCCACGGGACACTGAAGTCGTTGAAGGCATCACCGTAGACGAAATCGTAGAGCACCGGTTGTTCGCCCCGTTTGGTCGCCATGTTGTTCAACCGCACGCGATCATGGACGAAGTTGCGAGCATCCCCGATCGTCGTCTGCACGCGCGTTTGCCCGTCGGGCGGCAAACCCATGTGAGTCTGCACCGCCGCCTTCACGGCGGGATCGAGTTCGGCAACGTGAATCAGCGGCTCGTGCGGGAAGAGCGTCTCGATCCAGCGAGGAAAGACGAAACCGCCGCCGCCGAGAAACAACGTGCCGACATGCCGCGACTGACGATACAGCCGCTCGACCGCTTCGCGGTACGTCACCGCTTCGATGTCTCCGAGCCGCAGAAGCGTCTGCACGTCATCGGCATCGAGTGCGCGGTAGACATTCAACGCTTGCAGATGCCGGTCGTAGAGCACTCGTTGTTTGAGTTCCTCCGGGATCTCAACGCCGCTTGGAAAACTGGCGAGCGGCACCGATCCGAAGTCCCCCCAATCGGCACGGCGTGCCATCTCGGCCAAGCGTTCGACCGCCTGCCAATAGTTCGAGTACGGATGCCGGCGCAGTAACTCATCGCGGAGTCCCGGAGTCATGCCGCCGCGCAGCGACAACGTCCGCTTCTCCGCATCGAACGTCACCCAGGATGGCAACTGCTGGAAAACATCCACAGCCTTGGAAGCCGCCTCGTCCGAATCCGGCTTCGCCTCGTTCGTGAGGCCATCCAGCAGCTTCCGCGCGTCCTGGTCCAGCGCATCAAGCCCCGCACCCTGCCCGTCCTCAGGCGGGAGCGGACGGACCACGGTTCGTGCTTGCTGCCATTGAGTGATCTCGTTCCGCACGTCGTCCAGCGCCACGGTCGTCGTGCGATCCCAGGTAGCGACTGATTGCTCGGTGACGGCCGCGTAGACCTTCTCGTAGTCGTAGTTCAACTGCGTGGGATCGTCGGTCACGTAGTAGCTGTGAATCAACTTATCGAGCTTCAGGACCGCGACCCGCTGGCCATTTTCCGTCTGCTGCGTGACGTTGATGTACGAGTAATTGCTCTCGTCGTGGTACTCGCCGATGGCATCATCACGCAGGCCAAGCGTCAGACCCAGTTCGTGCAATTGCCGGCCAAAGCGTTCACCGAAACTCGTCCAGCGAGAGATGATCAGCGAGCGTTTGAAGTCGTCGTCGGTGAACGTCGTCGCTGTTCCATACCACTCGGCGAAATCTCTCATGCCGACGTCCGTGACCGCCGCCGAGAGACCAATCCACGTCACGAGCTGCATCCAACCGAACAACACCGCCGACCGAAACGCCCACTGGCCACCCGCTGAGAGAATCCCCATGACGGCGAGTGTGCCAGCCACCAGCGCGACGATCGCGCGCGTCCCAAACGTGTCAATCAAGATGAACCCGCCCAGGAACGTTCCGACAATCGAACCGAACGCGCCCCAGGCGTAAACATTGCCAACCGTCCTTCCGACTTTGCGGCTGTGAGACAACGCCAAACTGGCCACCACCGGCGAGATCGTCCCCAACGCCATCGACGGCAGGAAGAACACCATCCCCACGACACACAACACCCACGTCGGCCAACTCCAACCGTCAGGTCGGTCTTGGCCAGAGGCCACACCGTCCAACCACAGCACGCTCAGACACAGAATGCTCGCGGTCAAAAACAGCCAGTTCAGCAACTTGCTGGGCGGAGCTTTGTCCGCCAGCCAGCCGCCGAGAAAATTCCCAATCGTGATGCCCGCCAGCACCACGCCAATGACCGAGGTCCAGGTGTAGAGCGAACTGCCGACATGCTTCGCGATCAATCGCGAGGCCGTCAGTTCCAGCACCATCACGCACACGCTCGACAGGAACACCAGCACGTTGCAGCCGACCAGCACCCACAGCGAATTCTTCGCCAGCCGTTTGCCAGTTGACACGCCTGAATCCGAATTCGTTGGCCCAGTCACCGCAGCCTTCATCGAGTTCCCGTCGAACCCGGACGAAGTTTTTGCGGGCGGGCCGGTGAGCGAATAAGTTTCACCAGGATTCGCCGCTGCGACCACCGGCTGATGACTCGAAGCGCTTGCCGGACTGTGTGCTGGAAAAGAACCGCCGGTGGAATTGTTCGCGTCATTCGCGTTGGGAGAATTTGCCATCAGGATGTCCTTCAAGGAAGCGGCACGGATCGAGTGGCATGATAGCCGTCGAGGCGACTCCATCGCAGCGTGCCGCGACTAATTCACCTGCGCTTGTCGTGCCTCCATTGATGAGGGCGAGCGTGAGATCACGACCCGATCCATCGGGTCACGACCAGCGAAGACACTCTCAAATTGGCGTGCTTGACACAAAAAATCAGCACTCCTAACATCGCCCCGCCTTCGCTGAATCTTGGTAGTTGCTCACTTGGCAAGGCAAAAAATCTCTTCGAGTGGCGAAGAGAAGACTGTGGCTGAACGATGCGGCGGCCGATCAACAGTCTGTGAAATAGGATTGCATCCTGATTGCCGATTCGGCGGGATCGACTCGCGGCGAAACAATCTGCCCGTGAAGAAGGGAAACCATGGCTCACATCGTTGCGGAACCCTGTTTCAACTGCAAATACACCGACTGCGTGGTGGTTTGCCCCGTCGAATGCTTCTACGAAGGGGAGTCGATGCTGTTCATCCACCCCGACGAGTGCATCGACTGCGAAGCCTGCGTCCCGGAATGCCCGGTCGAAGCGATCTTCCACGAAGACAACCTGCCGGAGCAGTGGAAAGATTACATTCAACTCAACAAAGAAATGTGCAGCCCGGAGATGGATCCGCCCTGCCCGGTGATCACCGAAAAGAAAGAACCGCTGGCCGGGAAGTAATGCTGGCCGTATTCCCTTGAATAATTTTGAAACCCCGCGTGGTCGATCGTCCGCGCGGGGTTTTTCGTTGCGTGCCTGCATTGGCGAGTCGTTCGCCAATGATTTCCAAAGCACGTACGACCGCGTCACGAAAGCCTAATTGAGTGGTCGCTTCATGAAGGCGACGACTTGGCCATAGTCGTCGCACAGCACATCTTCGGGGAGTTCATGTTCGATATCCTCCAAGCCGCCGAGCTTGCTGGTCCACTTGCCGTTCGCCAATTGACGAGCCACATGCGTGTATTCGTTGTCATCGTCGGCATAAATCGCGAGCTTTTCGACTCCCACTTCCACGCCACCGTGATCACAAGCCACATAACCGAGCGTTTGAAAAACAGCCATGAGGCTTGAGACTTGGCCGTCACGAGGAATTCGATGTGGCCAATAGGCGAAGGGATTGCCCGGCGTATGGTCCCAAGGGCAATCATCAGTCCCGACGGCCCAAGCAATACAGTTGTATTGCCGAGTTGCCGGACTCGTGACGCGATAGGCCGAGCCGATCAGTCGTGGGAAGATGTCTTCCAGAGCCGGCCGGTCAGCAGTAGCCATGTCGCTTGCCCCAGTCGATCCAAGCCGCCGTGGCTTCCGACATGTTCAGCGGCTTGTCGCGCTCGATCGGCGATGTGCGCGTGATCGCTTCCAACGCCGTGAACCAATAATCGACGTGCCGTTCGAGTTCTCGCAGAATCCACGGCAGCGCCTCCCGCCCCATGCCAATGATTTTCAGATAGGCCGGATGCAGGACGATCTTGTCCATCCGCGAGAGATGTGCCGTTTCCAATTTCCATTGCGACGCCAACTCGTGGAACTCTTGCTCCAGCGACCGCCCCGTGGCCGCATCTTGAATCGCCAACATGATTGCGCTCCAGGATTAAGTGCCTTCGCCACGACAATGAAATCGACGCCCGACGCCAAATGTTGGCTGGCAAGAATTGTCTCCCTGATCCCTGCCCAACAACAGCTTATCGGCGTTTCATTTGCTCGGCCAGATGCCAGCGGACCAATAGGCGATCGACGTTGTGGCCGGTCTCCCGACCGAGCCACTCCATTTCGACCGCAGGTCTCCCCGAATGACCTGCGGTGTCGAAGAAGAATCACCGCCAACTTCTCGAATCAGGAGACCTTCGGTCAGCAAACGATGGCTCGGTCGGGAGACCGGCCTTAACGGCATCGTCATCGCCGCGTCATGAGTCCTCAGGCTTGCAGTTGCCGAGCCTCGTTCTTGTGATGTCCGCCGAACGGCATCGGAATCTATAGCGGTTGAGGCAATTCATGTCGGCATCGTCGTCTGATCGCAATGTGTTGTTCGGCGTCTTGGCGTTGCAGATGGAGTTCATCACGCAGGCGGGGCTGATCGCGGCGTTGCAGGCGTGGACGTTGCAGAAGACTCGGCCGTTGGGGGAATTGCTGGTTGAACTTGGTCACATGTCGGCCGAGGACCGCGCGGCTCTGGAGCCGATGGTGGATCGGCATGTCGCGCGACACGGCGGCCGCGCGGAGCAGAGTTTGGCCGCGCTCAGTTCTCTGTCGGAGGTCGCCGCCGAGTTGCGGGAGCTGCACGACGCCGATGTCCAACACAGTTTGCAGCATGTCGAGGGGCAGGCGTCTCGGCAGGCGGGGAGCTTGTCGGGCGTAGTGGCGGACGAAGATCCGCCGCAGCTTCAGCCGACGATGCTGGAAACGATGCAGGAAGAGGCTCAACCGGCGATGCGGTTTCAGTTGCTGCGGCCCCATGCCGAGGGGGGCTTAGGGAAGGTCTGGATTGCCCGGGATCGGGAGTTGAATCGCGAGGTCGCGTTCAAGGAGATCAAGACGAAGCGTGCTCAGGACGGCAACAGTCGCGCGCGGTTCGTCCTGGAAGCGGAGATCACCGGCGGGCTGGAGCATCCGGGGATCGTGCCGGTGTATGGCCTGGGCCATTTTGCGGATGGTCGTCCGTTCTACGCCATGCGGTTCATCCGGGGCCGCAGCCTGAAAGAGGCGATCGAGCAGTTTCACAACGACTGGCGAGCCGGAGGGCAACAGCCCAATGGCGCTCGCTTTGTGAGCGGCACGGCGCTAGCCGCCGGTAATTCGCCGGTAAACGTCGATCCCGAATTACCGGTGGCTAGCGCCATTCCGCTCAGAGTAAGTGTTGGGCTGACGCACTCCGGCTCGCTAACGTATGACGGCCGCACGTTCCGCAATTTGATTCAGCGGTTGATCGACGTCTGCAACGCCATCGCGTATGCCCACAGTCGCGGCGTGCTGCACCGAGACTTGAAGCCGGGCAACATCATGCTGGGCAAGTACGGCGAGACGTTGGTGGTGGATTGGGGATTGGCGAAGGCCAAGGGCCAATCGTTCGATCCGGCCGCGAGCGTTTCGGCGGAGAGCATCGACCACGAACCCATGCTCTCGACCACCGGCAGTAAGGACATCGCCGCGACGCAAATGGGCAGCGCGACCGGCACGCCGGAATACATGAGTCCCGAACAAGCGGCTGGGCGGTTGGATCTGCTCGGCCCGCCGGCCGACGTGTACAGCTTGGGAGCCACGTTGTATGGACTGCTGACCGGCCAGGCTCCGATCGGTGCGTTGCCGGGTGGCGGGAGCGAACGGCTGACGCTTCCCGAAAAGTTGCGGCGTGTCGAGCAAGGTGCGTTTCCCGCACCGCGCTCCGTGCTGCCGCTGGTTCCCGCCGCGTTGGAAGCGGTTTGCCTGAAGGCGATGTCGCGCGATCCGCAGTCCCGCTATGCGACGGCTCAAGCGTTGGCCGAGGATTTGGAGCGTTGGCTGGCGGGCGACCCGGTCAGCGCTTGGCCTGAGCCGGTGCTGGTGCGAGCGCGGCGGTGGCTGAAGCGGCATCCGACGCTGGTGGTCAGCACCGCCGCGACCCTGCTGATTTCTCTGGTGAGCCTCGCTGCGATCGCCTCGCTGATCGACCAATCGAACCGCTCGCTCGCCGC
>CAMDEA010000167.1 GCA_945893045.1 Planctomyces sp. SH-PL62 | reverse complement strand
TTCGTATCTCGGTTCCATGGGCAGTTCCGCCGCCACGCCGACGAAGAAGAAAGGAAAGAAGTAGGGGCGTGGGGCGAGGGGCGAGGGGCAAGTTGACCCCTCACCCCTCACCCCCTCACCCCTCGTCCCTCTTCCATGTCAGACATCGTTCTCATTGGCGGCGGAGTGATTGGCCTGTCGATCGCTTATGAACTGGCGATGCGCGGAGCATCTGTGCGAGTTCTCGATCAAGGCCAACTCGGCCAGGAATCCTCCTGGGCCGGCGCGGGCATGATCACGCCGGCCAATCCGGATCGCGCGTCCTCATCCGTATTTCGTCTGCGAGGCGAAAGCTTCATCCGCTGGCCCGATTGGGCCGCACGCCTGACGGAAGAGACCGGCATCGACACCGGATTCGCGAAGTGCGGCGGGATCGAGATCGCCGCCGAAACCTCCGCGCTCGCCTCGAAGCTGCAATCCGAAGGAATTCGCGCCGAGCGTGTCGGCTCACGCGAACTGCGAGAACTCGAACCCAACCTGAACCTCGAATTCAGCGATGCGGTCCACTTGCCGGACTACTGCCAAGTCCGCAATCCGCGTTTGCTCAAAGCCTTGCTCGCCGCATGTGCCGCTCGCGGCGTCGAGCTTTCGCCGGGCATGCCCGTGATCGGCTTCGAGCAAGACGCCGGTCGCGTCACCGCCGTTCGCACGCCGACACACGTCATCACTGCCGGTCAATTCGTGGTGTCTAGCGGAGCTTGGAGTCAGACCGTCCTCGCTCAGGCGGGTTGTCAGATTTCCGTGGAGCCCGTGCATGGGCAAATCGTGCTGCTCGACATGCTGCCGCTGCCGACGCGCCGCATCATCGAAGTCGGTTCACGCTACATCGTCCCGCGCGCGGACGGTCATCTGCTGGTCGGCTCGACCGAAGAATGGGTGGGCTTCCATAAGCGCAACACCGCAGAAGCGGTGGCCGAACTGATCCGCTTCGGATGTGAGCTGATTCCGTCGCTGAAATCCGCGCGACTCGAACGCTGCTGGTCCGGCCTGCGGCCCGGTTCGCCCAACGGCCTTCCGTACCTCGGCCGAATCCCACACACCGACAATCTGTTCGTCGCCGCCGGGCACTTCCGAGCTGGCTTGATGCTGTCTCCCATCACGGCAGTCTTGCTGCGTCAGCTTCTGCTCGGAGAGACGCCGGCCTGCGACATCAACGAGTTCGCCCCGGACCGCGTCGTTTAACCGCACGCCGCAGCCACGCGCATTCAGAAACGTGCGTGCCGGCGGCGTGCGGTTATTGGGACAGAGCTTGATGTTTGCGGTTTGGTCTGAAGGACCAGAACTCGAAAGCCCAAGGCAGAGCGGATCGGCTTCCGATCCGCGCCGCCCTGGGTTCCGACGAGCAGCGACGGAAAGCCCTGAAAGGGCGGGACAAATCCAGTTTCGCCCTTTCAGGGCTCCCCACAACAGAAACCATCGAACCCAGGGCGGCGCTCCCGTTGGTCGCTTGCCCTGGGCTTTCGAGTTGCGTCCCTTTGGGACTGAAGCGCAAAGATCAACCATTGCCCCAATCAACGACATTACTTGAAGAATGCCTGGCAAAGCTCTTCGATCACCGTGTCTGACATCGGCACGAGCGGTCCGAGCGGGCGGCTGTCGATCATGGCTTCGGCCGTGGCTTCCAAAACTTCCAGACGGTCGAACGCATCGAGCACACTGCTGCCGACGACCATCACACCATCGTTGTCGAGCAGCATGATCGGCTGACTGAGCGTCATCCGCTCGGCGAGATCGCGGCCGTCGCCGACTCGCGCACCGAACGGCGAGCGTTGCACGTCCCGCAACAGAATGAAACTTTCCGGGATCGTCCGCGAATCGAGCGTCGCCGCAGTCACGCTGAAGGCCGTCGCATTGACCGGATAAGCGTTGATGATCGACTGCACGTCGCGCTGCCGCTGATAAATCGCGCGATGACCGGCGGTGGAAGAACTCGGAGTCTTTCCCGATTCCGGCCGCCCGTTCGCGACCAGCACAATGTCTTCCAGTTCGATGCGACTGCGATCGACGCCGTGCGGCGTGATCAGAAACGAATCGTCTCCCAGCCGAGCCGACAGCGCCCCTTCCGTGCTAATCATCAGCCGCTGACGTTCGCTGCGGCGGACAAACTCGCAGATTTGCCGCCGCAGTTCTTTCTCTTCGCTGCTGATCGCCGGCCGAGTTGAGCCGGGGGCGCTCACACCAACACGCAGCGCCAGCGCGGCTTCATCGAGACACCGCACCTCGCCAAGTTGCGAGGCTTTGATCATCGTCTTCGCCGCGAACTCCAGCGTCTCGAATCGCTCGAACGCTTGTTGCAGCGAGTCGCCCGCCGTCACGACGCCATGATTCTCCAGCACGACGCAATCGAACCCGCGAGCAAAAGTCTGTGCAATGTTCTGACCCAGCGCCGGACTGCCCGGCAACGCGTAGGGTGCGAAACCGACTTCGCCACAAATCCGCCACGACTGGTGCAACAGCCGTGTGTCAGGGACTCGGCGGCAAATACTGAAAGCGACCAACGCAACCGGATGCGCATGCACGATCGCCCGCACGTCCGGTCGAGCTGCGTAAATCGCCTGATGAAATGGCAACTCCGATGACGGCCGGTGCTTGCCATCTGTCGAACCGTCAGCTCGCACGAGAATGATGTCGTCGCGTCGCAAACTGCCCTTGTCGACGCGGGCCGGAGTAATCCACACGTCTCCGTTCTCTTCACGAATCGAAAGGTTGCCGCCCGAAGTCGTCGTCATCCGCGAGCGATAGATGCGTTCCATCGTCGCCAGAATCTCGTCTCGTGGGTGCTGCCAATTCATCGCTTCACATCCTGCTCGGCCGAGGTGGCGAATGCTGACGCCAGCGATTCTCACGAGGTCACGCTCACAATTCAAACGCCTCCGTAACCAGACTCTCCGAGTCGGGCCTCACGAACCGTCGTCCCGTCCCCTGAGCCGCACGGCGCTAGCCGCGATTATTCACTGCTGACATGTAACCCGAAGCGTCAGCGAGGGAGTGGCCACAGTTCTCCCTCGCTGACGCTGCGGGTTACATGGCGGCACACCGCGTCCCCTATGAGTAGCCCATGAATAATCCAGGCTAGCCGCGGGTCGTTCTCATTGACCCGCGGCTAGCGCCTTGCGGCGCACGAATTCGTCACTCGACGTTGATCCGCAGCATCAGCGCTTCCAATTCTGCGGCACGATGCGCCGGAACGCCCCATTGCTTGGCGAGAGCAAGTTCCTGCCGAGCCAACTCGCGCGGCTGAGCTTCATCGGATGTGGCCAGCAGCGCAGCGGCGTGCTGATAGCGCAAGATCGCGGACTTCGGGAAGCGCGTCAGCGACTCGCTGACCAGGTCCAATGCTTCGCGCTGATGGCCGCTGCGGCGATAGACCTCGGCCAGGGTGTCGAGCAGGTCGACTCCCAATCGCTCGGTCGCCACTGCGGCCCGAAGTTGCTCGGCGACGGCGAACGCTTCAGCCGGGTGATTCAGGTCGGCCGCGAGCAACCACGCCAGATTGTTCAGCGCGGGGACGTAGCCGGGCGATTGCTTCAACAGTTCGTCGTACTTTCGCCGAGCCTCCGCCAGCAACTCGGGTTCGTGACGCTGCGTTCCTTGCTGCTGCGGCAACAGTGCTTCCAGAAACAGCAACTCGGCCGAGGGCTTTTCGGTGACACCTTCGCGAGCACGTTGCAACCACGCACCGGCCGCCTCGAATTGCTGGACCGCCAAAAACACCCGCGCGAGACGAAAGCAATCGGAGTCCTTCGGCGACAATCCCGCGAACCGTCGAGCGGACTCAACCGCTTCGTTTGGATTGCCGGATCGCACCAACAACGTCAGCAGCGCCTCTTGCAATTGCGGTTGCTGAGGAAGTTTGACCAGACCACGTTCGATCGTCTCGATCGCCTGCGCGGCTTGTCCGCTGGTTTCGCACAGCGACGCGAGAGCCAAATAGGGCTGCGGCTGTTGAGGCTGTCGCTTGATCAAGTCCTCCAACAGCGGCTTCGCTTCGGCCAGGCGATTGAGCTTCGCAAGCGCTGCCGCTTGCAACAGCACGACGTCGCTCCCATCCGCCAGCGACGACGGCAGGGCTTTCAAATGATCGAGCACGCGCGGGTATTCGCGGTGGCTGAATTCCAACTGTGCGGCCAGCAGACGAGCCGCCGAGTGCTGCGGTGCGATGGTCAACACGCGGTTTGCCTCAGTCAGCGATTCATCGCCGCGTCCCAGCAACGCCAGCAATTTTGCCCGCGCAAACGCGGCGCGGCCGGGCTGCACATCGACCTTCTCCAGACGGTCGATCCGATCCAGGGCAGCGGTTGAGTCGCCGCGTCGCGTGGCCATCTCGGCCGCCGCGAGCAACACGACTGGTTCTTCGGGATAGGTCGTCAGCAGTTGTTCGACGCGCGCGTTGATCGTTTTGAGATCCGCCGTCTGCAACGCGGCTTCAAAGGCTTTCAGAAAATCGTTGCGGACGACTGGCCGCGTACCGGTGAACTCCAGCGAATCGGCGAGATGCTCGAACGCCTGCGGCGCGTCCTGCTGTCCCCTGGCGATCGCCGCGGAAGTGATCGAGAAACCGGCACGACGCTTCAATTCCGGGGTGGCTTGTTGCAGAGCGTCGGCGGCTTCGGTCAGGCCGGCTTGTCGCAGGTTCCAATGCGCTTGCACGAGCGGCACCAGCGTCGCCAGGGCTGGCTGAGTCTGCATCGCAACCAGCAGTTTTTTCAAATCGTCTCCGCGTCCGGCAGACATCAGCAGGTCCGCCGTCATTAAACACGGAGCCTCCGCATCGGGAGTCAACCGCCGCGCTTCCGCCAACTCACGCAGTGCGGCCGGCACGTCGCCGCGCTGAGACAACCAGCGAGCCAACAACAATCGCGCGGACAGATCGCGCGGCTGACGTTGCAGATGCCCGGTCAACAGCCGAGTCGCTCCATCCACCGCCCCATCTTGCAGCAGCAAGCTGAACTCCGCCATCAAGAGATTGAAGTCCGCCGGAGCATCACGTCGCGCAAGACGCAGCACGTCCCAGGCTTCCTTCCGCTGTTGGCTGCGTGTCAGATCAATCACGCGCAGCAGCCGAGCTTTCTCACGCAACGGACCCACGTCCAAGCGCTGCAAAACTGGCCGAGCTTTTTCCGGCTCGTTCAACGCCAGCCAGCAGACGGCCTGCCGCAGTTCCAGTTGTTCGCGGCCCCCTTGAGTCTCCGTCAGCCACTTCGTTTCACTGGCCGACAGTTTGTCCCAATCGCGATCGAGTTGTTCCAACAACTCTAACGCGGGCTGCCATTGCCGCGCTGCGAAGAGGACTCGCAACCGCAGCGCGGTCACGACCACGCCGCCGCGATCCTCGATCTTCGCCAGATGTTGTTGAGCCGTTTCCAAGCGGCCTTCTTCCAACGCCATGACGCCTGCCAACAGATGCCCGATCGGCGACGTCTCGGCTTGTTTCAACAACGGCGGAATGTGTCGCGACGCTTCAGAGAACCGGCGTTGCATGACCAGACGCACGGCCGCTTGCCACTGCAACACGAGCACTTCCCGCTGCCGTTCCTCCGGCAACTGCCGATGCTGCTCGATCCCCGCCTGAAGCAGTCCGAGCGCCCGCGCATCGTCCTGCAATTGAGCCGCGGCACGAGCGAGTTGCTCGTAAACCAGCGGCGTAGCTTGACCGGCTTTGAGCGTCGGCTCGGCGAATCGCTGCAACTTTTGCAACGCCGCGCGGCGCGTCTCGGCCGGGTTGTTGATCTTTGTGGCCGCGATCGGTTGCGTGTGAACCGCATCCAACACGCGCAGCAAATTCGCGGCGATGCCCACCAACTCCGCGCGGATGGCCGGATCCTTATCTCCCATCGCGACTCGTTCCAGGATGGTCAACGAGTTCAGCAACCGTCGCTCGGCCGCGTCGCGCGGCGAATACCGAATGGCGGCCGAGAACACCGTTTCCAACGCTCGCCGCTCGTTCGCGGTCAGCGGCCGACGTCCCGCATCCCAGGTCTGCGCCATTTGCCGCAACGTTGGCCCCAGCAATTTGTCGAGCCCCTCGCGATCGTCTTGCCCCTCCAGCAGGCGGACCTTCAAGGTCAAATACATCGGAGCGATGCGCGTGACCTTCTCGCCAAACCGTTCAATCAATTCATCGGCTGCGGCCCAGCGCTTCTCGTTGAGTTCCGCATTGGCCGCCAGAAACAGCGTGTCGCCGTGCGTGCTGCCTAACTCCGCCAGTTCACGAGCCATCGCTATTGCCGCGTCCGCTCGCGCGGTTCGCAAGTAGTCCCGCAGCAATCGCTCGCGCACCACTGTGTTCTTCAATTCGAGCCGAGCCACCTCGATGAGTTGTTCCATCGCCGCCGGCGGATCGAAATCGAGCGGTTTGTCCTTACCTTGATTCGCCAACGTGACCGTCACGTTCGCTAATGTCACACGCGCCTCAACGTCTTGAGGCGCCAACGCGATGACGTTCTTCAAGTGAATCTCCGCCGCTGGCCAATCGAGATTCTTCAACGACATGGCCGCTCGCTGCCTGTGGTACTTCGGCGTGTGCGAATACCACCACCACCCCGCTCCGCCACCGACCGTGCCGACCAACAACAGCGACCACAATGTTCGCCGCACGATTCCCAAAAGGGTTGATTTCGTCATCGCACACCTCTTTGCATTGCATTCCCGCCACCGACCTTGCGTCGGTGGTTCCCGCGCTTCTGCACTACGGGCAGAATCACTCGGCATTCGAGTTCCGTAGTGCAGAAGCACGGGAACCACCGGGACAAGCCCGGTCGCGTTATTGACGTTAGTCCTTCACAACTCTTCCTCCGCCAATGATCAGATAATCGCCACGAGCCGTTCGGCGTGTGGCTGTCGGTGGCACATGTTGTGCCACATGCTCGGCCACTCGGCGAACCAATTCATCCGCCGCGTCGCCATCCGTGTCCGATAACTTCGGAGCGAAGATCTCGACCGACAAACCCGATCGATGAAACCGCAGGTTTCGTTGCAACCGCTGCCAAGTCGTCGGCGACGTCTGCACGTCGAACGCGTCAAGAAACACGTAGTACCAGTGATAGACCCACTGCCCCGATTGCCCGTTGGGACGCCGGAAAAAAAACCGCTCGACTGGCGCACCTGTGCCCGGCACAGCCACCGCTTGCCGCTGCTCACGATCTTCAATGTTGCCAATCGCGCGCATGCAAACTTCGGGATGATGCGCCCGATCGCGCCCGTCATCGGTGTAAACCATCCACAGCGTCAACGTCTGACCGCTGACACGATGACGATAGACGCGATGCAGATGCTCTTCGCCGTACAAGAACTCGCGCCGAGCCACGGGCGTATCGACACCACCCCACTCGCCCAGTTCCTGCGGAAACTCAGCCAGCGGCCGAGCCAGGCGGATCGTGGGGACGGATCCCAGTTCCGAGACCCAATTTTGCTCAGCCGCATTCGCTGCGACTCCGCACGACAGCAGCACGAGCAGACCGGCGATCCGGCTTCGTAGTCTCACGCATTTGACGACAGGCGAGCGGGGCGGCGTCAGCCCCCCGGTGTCTTCGGTATCAGACCGGGGGGCTGACGCCGCCCCGCTCGCCCGAACGTCGAACCGGTGACGCAACTGACCAGCAGCGAACCACAACATTCCCAAACCCAAAGCGAACGTGAACAGCCCTTCGACTTCGTGCAGCACACCGCTCGCCCACTCCGAGCCGGCATAGGCCACGATCAATCCCGTCAGGGTGATCCGCAACGTATTCGCGAAGACCGCCACCGGGATCGAGAGCATCAGCAACGGCAACCACACGTCGCGCCGACGGTTTAACAAACCGAGAAACACGCTCATCGCCAGGAACAGTGTGATCTGTCGCAGGCCGCTGCAACCTTCGGCTACCTCGATCGTCTGGCCGGGCAGTCGCAACAGATATCCTTCGCGATGCACCGGCACACCGCACAGCGACAGCAACGTTTCCGAGGTGATACTCACCAGATGCTGCAAGTGTTCGGCCAGTGGTTGCTGCCAGGAGAACGGCAGCGGGACCATGAACATCAAAAACAGCACCGCGCCGCCATACGTTCGTGCTCCGACGCGGCCGCCCACAATCCACAACAGCCCCAGCAGTGTCAAAACGAAGCTGACCGCATCCAGCGTCAGCGGTCGTACAAAGTACAGATTCGCCGTGCCGTGCAAGCCCAGTCCCACCAGCACGGCCAGGACACCCACCACGACTTCGCTCACCGCCACGTCGCCGCGCCATAGTGAGCCGGTTCGCTTCGCGATCGACCACATCAGCCAGAGGCACGCCGGCACGACCGCGTAACCGTGCGACCACGACGGGTCCATCCGCCAGCGCTCTTCGAGTTCTCGAAACGTCGGCCAATAGATCGCGGTCAACGTCATCGCGAGTGTGCTGGCGACGAGCGCGGCATTCACGAGCGGGCGATCAGCGACTGTCTCGTTGCGGAACCACGTTCTCATCATGCTCGTCCGCCATTCTCGGCAGAGACGATTGCCACGCGGTTCAGACCGCATTGCTTCGTTGAAGCTGCCGTCGCCGTTTGATTCGATTCACGACTCCCGCCACTCCGAGCACCGCGCACAGTGCCAAACTCGAAGGCTCCGGCACCGGCTGAGCACCGCCGCCGGGACCAGGACCAGCCCCGGCTTGCACGACAGGATCGAACGCAAAGTCCCAGTGGAAACCAATGGCATCGTCGACGTGCAACTCGACCGCGCGAATTGGTGGAAAACCCGCCGGTCCGTTGTCTCGAAAACCAATGAAGGCCGCGCTGCCGTCGGCTGACGTCACTGAACCATCAAAGAGGATCACCTCGTGAAGGACATCCGTGACGCGAATGAAAACGGTAAAAGAGGGATCTAAGAGATCGACACCGCGCGCTGGATCCAATTGAACAAATCCACCGAAGCCTCCGATCGCTTGGTTGAAATCTAAAGACAACCCATCATCAATCGTTCCTGCACCTCCTGTCGGATTGGTGCTGAGCAGTTTGTCGCCGGCCGTAAAACTTCCAGACCATAGGCTACCCTGATCGACTCGCAGGAATCCGCCATCAATGTTGCCACTCACCGACATGGTCAGACCGGGAATTCCCGGAACCGGTGTGGAACTGCCGTTGGGAACGAACGTGCCTTCAGCCCCAAACGCACCGAGATTGATCACGCCATCCGCAGTCAATTGACCAGGACTCGTCACCAGCACGACATCCGCTCGGGCCGAAGATGCAACCGCACCAACCAGCATCAGCGAACAGACGCCCCAAATAAGAGAAAGCTTCCACATGATGGCACCGCATTGGGGAAGAACCTCAACAGCTTATGCGAAAACCACGTCGAAACTTCACAAACCCGACGCGGCGCAAGCAGCCAAATCGTCGTCGCGGCAGGTCGCGTACCGGTCGTGTGGGCATTTCGCCTAGCGCAAGCACAATCCGAATGGATCGTGCTCCTTCCACAACGAGGGCATCGCGGTCGCACGCCAGACGTAACGGCTGGATCGAATGCGCACGCGCGATTGGCCGTACTTTGCAGGCTGAGCCTGCACGGCGAAGGGCGCTTGGCACGAGTCCGCGATGCCACTGCCGAGAAGTGCCCTCGCAAAAGTAAACATTGCCGGCGGAAGCCGTTGACAGAATGCTCAACAACAGAAGCAGATTCGTGGGGCAGGTTTTCAACCTGCCAGACTCGGTTGTGTACTCGGCCGGGCAGGTTGAAAACCTGCCCCACGGCTAACTCTTGCCGAGCTTCCAGCGCAAATACGCTTCCAAGAACTCGTCGATCTTGCCATCCAGCACCGGCTGAGGATTGCCGACGCGCAAACCGGTGCGAGCATCCTTCACGAATTGATCCGGGTTGAGCACGTAATGCCGCACCGGCTCGCCGCCGAAGCCGATCTTCGTCTTCGAACCACGTTTGGCTGAGAGTTCCGCCTCCCGCTTGTCCCGTTCGATTTGATAAAGCTTGGCGATCAACATCTTCTTGGCGGTCGATTTGTTCTTCGTCTGAGATCGCTCATTCTGGCAGGCCGCGACGACGCCGGTCGGGATATGTGTCAGCCGCACGGCCGAATCCGTCTTGTTGACGTGCTGCCCCCCTGCCCCGCCGGAGCGGTACGTATCGACGCGCACGTCCTTTTCCCAATCGACGTCGATCTCGACGTTCTCATCGACTTCCGGCGTCACATCGACCGCGGCGAACGACGTCTGCCGCCGAGCCGCCGAATCGAACGGACTGATCCGGATCAACCGATGCACACCGATCTCACCCTTGAGATACCCGAAGACATAACTGCCTCGAATCGCGATCGTCGCGTTGCGAATCCCCGCCTCTTCACCCGCCGAGCGATCCAGTTCTTCCACCGCAAAGCCATGCTCCTCGGCCCAGCGGAGATACATCCGCAGCAACATCTCCGCCCAGTCGGCCGCGTCGGTCCCCCCTTCGCCCGCTTGCAGCGTCACATACGCGCCACAGACGTCTTCGGGATCGCCCATCATCTCTTGCAGTTCGAGCGCGGCGAGCTGCTCCTGAACGGACTCCACCAATTGCGTGAGCTCCCGCTCGCTCTCGCCGGAGTCATCGTCCTCAGCGAACTCGATCAGCACCTGCATGTCGTCAGACGAAGCGACCAGCGCAGAGAGCGGCTTGGCAATCGCAGTCAACTGCCGCAGTTCGCTGACCATCGCGCGAGCGTTGTCCTGGTTGTCCCAGAAGCCGCTGCCGGCCATTGCGGCGTTAATCGTCTCGATTCGTCTCTGCTTGCCCAGCAAGTCAAAGAGAGTCCCGCAGCGTTAAGATGCGGGCCTGAACGTCATCGCATTTTTCGCGAAGCGTGTGATCCATTGGAAATATCCTTGCCACGGTGGTTCAAAGGGCGGGAACAAATAGTCGAATGGAGTGGAGATTGCGAGCAGGTCGGAATTGGTGATTGATGATTGGTAATTGGCGATTGGTGATTTGTCTGAAGAAAATAGCCAATAGCCAACGACCAATCACCAATTTCTTCGGCCTTCCATCACAACCGTCCGCCGTATTGCTGCTCGTAGTACTTGCGATACTCGCCGGACTTGATACGGTCGATCCAGGCGGTGTTGGCGAGATACCAGTCGATCGTCTCGCGCAAACCATCGCGAAAGTTGTACTGCGGCTTCCAGCCCAATTCCGTCTCAGCCTTTGCACAATCAATCGCGTAACGTAGATCGTGACCCGGCCGGTCGGTGACGTACTTGATGAGCGTCTTGGGCTTGCCGAGCAACTCCAGCAGCGTCAGCGTCAGGTCGATGTTGCGGACTTCGCTGTGCCCGCCGAAGTTATAGACCTCGCCGACTCGGCCACGTCGCAACGCCGCGTCGATGCCCCGGCCGTGATCGAGCACATGAATCCAATCGCGCACGTTGTGACCCGTGCCGTAAACCGGCAGAGCTTGATCCTTCAGTGCATTCGAGATGAACAGCGGGATCAGCTTCTCCGGGAATTGATACGGCCCATAATTGTTCGAGCAGCGTGTGATGACCGCCGGAAATCCAAACGTGTGAACGTAACCGCGCACCAGCAAATCCGCCGCCGCCTTCGAGGCAGAGTACGGACTGTTCGGAGCCAGCGGCGTCTCCTCGGTGAAGAAGCCCTCCGCGCCAAGGCTGCCGTAAACCTCATCGGTCGAGACTTGCAGATACCGCTGCGTTCCGACGGCTCGGCAGGCATCCATCAGAATCTGCGTCCCGACGATGTTGGTCCGCACAAACGGCCCGCTGTCGAGAATGCTCCGATCGACATGACTCTCCGCCGCGAAATTCACGACGAGGTCCGGCTGATGATCTTTCAGCACGCGATCAACAAACTCGCGGTCGCAGATGTCGCCATGTTCAAAGACGTATCGCGGATCGCTGGCGACGTCCGCCAAGTTCTCCGGGTTGCCGGCATACGTCAGCTTGTCGAGATTGACGACCTTCTGATCCGCATGCGTCTGCAACTGCCAGCGAATGAAGTTTGCTCCGATGAATCCGCAACCGCCGGTCACGAGTAGCGTAGGCATGAGTCCGTTCCCTGTTTGTCCTGAGTCCAGTAAAGGGGTCGCGATCACAACTCTCAGCGTTTGTTATCGGATTTTGAATCAACGGTCGAGATGTGAGACTCGTCAGCCCGCCGTTCATGCCCACCACATTGCCGCACCGGCTGCGGAGGATATTTCTTCCAGCGCGCGTCCTTCAGCGACAACAAGCACATCAAGAAGCGTGAGCCTTTCCCGGAAACGACCGCTCGCAATTGCTGGCAACTTTCACAGAGGCTGATCTCGCTGCTCATGGCGTCGGTTTCTTTCGCCAACAAAGGCCAGCCGCCGCCAGAAAGATGACCCACTCACCAACCGCCAATTGGTACGTCATCCGCTGCATATCGCTGTAGAGAAAAAAGCCCACGCCGCGAAACAGCACGAGGCAACCATGAATCAGCAAGCACGCCAGCAACGAGGATTCCAATTGTTTGGGACGCCAGAGCGGCCACAGAAAGATGCAGGCCATCCCCATTTCCAATCCGCCGTAGACCGAGAGGAACTCCGACTGACCCGATCCCGGACGGAGATCAAACCCGACCAGCCCCGAAGTCTGGTCCGGTTGCACCGAACACCAGACAGCCAGATAGGCGTAGAGGATTCCGACGGCCGCTAGGAAGAATCGTGACATGCGAACTCCGTGGGTCGCCAAAGAGCGAGGGGTCGTGCGTTCAAAATTCAAAATTGGCGGAAATGATACTCCGATTCGCTAAAACGTCCTGCCCGCCAATTTTGAATTCTGAACGCACGACCCTTCACCATCAGAAAGGGAATTTCTCATCGAGCGGAGACGCCGAAAGTTCAACCAGAAATCCCGATAGCCGCTCGGCCACTTGCTCGAACAGAGCGCGGCCTTTTTCGGCGGACGCCTTGTAGGGATTCCCAGAGCCGCTATTCGTCGTCAGCAGATGCCACGGCCGAGTGATCGACACCCACCCCTTGTTGACCGCATCGAAGCGAGTCTTCGCGACGGCACCGGCATCGGCCGCCAGCTTGCCAGTGACGGGATCGGTCGCCACGAGATGCGGCTTCAAGAACTGAATCAGCGAAGTTTCCATCTCGCCGGCGTGATCGTCCGGGTTCTCGAAGATCTTCGGACCGAGGTCGGAAGACAGGCCGCGATACCACTCGCACAGAAACAGCTTCACCGGCGTCTTGTCGGTCAACTCGCGGAGCACCGGCTTGAAATCATTGCCCCCATGACTATTCACGACCACCAGTTTCAGAACTTTGTGCTTCGCCAGCGAATCGACAATGTCCTTGATAACCTGCATCAGCGTGGACGGGTTGAGGTTCATTGCCAGCGGGAACTCCATCATGTTGGTCTCGGTGCCGTAGGGCATCGTCGGCAACATGACCACCTTGGCCCCGCGCTCCCACGCCAGCTCGCAGGCGCGCGAGCTGATGGCGTCCCCCTCGAACATATCGGTCCCATAAGGCAGATGCAGGTTGTGTGGCTCAGTCGCGCCCATCGCCAGAACGGCGACTTGATACGGATTGGCTTTGACGAAGCCGTAGTTGATTTCACTGAGCAACCAGGGACGTGGAGCGGAGGCGGACATGGTGATGATCCTGTGGTGAATGACGAAGGTTGCAGTTGAGTCGAGTTTTGAAATCCACTTTTCAACCGCTAATCGACACTAATCCTCGCAAATTCAGACTGCGGCTCTGTCATCAATTAGCGAAGATTAGCGTCAATTAGCGGTCCCTGCCTTTGGTTCGCAGGGGTCTGAGGCGAAGCGCCGCCGAATACGTCGTCATTCCGCTTTTGCCGGTGCATAAATCGCCGCGTGCCGAATCGGCGTCTCCAGCACGAGCAAACTCAACGCCGTCAGATACAACCGACCCGCTTTGGCGGCGTATTCTTCATTCGAGCCGGGCGGCTTATTCGGATTCCAACTGCCACCGACTTCGCCGCCGCCGGGGTTTTGGTTTTGCAGGATCAACTGGCTGGTGTGCTGATACCACTCCTGCCACTCCGGCCCCCCGACGTTGTGCAGCACCTGAGCGGTGTAGTACCAGGCATAGACGTTGCGCCGGCCGGGAGCCCACGTCGGCCGATTCGCTTCCGAGAGCAAGTAAGCGATCGCCTCGCGCTGCGACGGATGATCCTTCGGCCAACCCAGCCATTGCCGGCAGAGCAACCCTTCGGCCGTCATCGCGGGCGAAACTTTTTCCAGCGGATCGTTCGGTTGATACTTGTAGCGTGCCCCGTTTTGTTCGGAGACCGTTTCGAGAAACAACGTCGCCCGTTCAAAGTTATCCATCGGCACGTTGATCTTCGCGATCCGCGCCGAGTGCAACGCCATCAGCGCCCAGCCGGTGACGGAGAGATCCCCCATCGACTCACCGTTTTGAGGCTGATACCGCCAGCCGCCGTCGCGCGGATGCTGCGAATCGAGCAGGAATTTGATCGCTCGTTCGCACGAGGCTTTCAAACTGGGATCGCGAGTCAGCGCGTATGCTTCACACATGGCGATGGTCGCCTGCGAGTGAGCATAAAACGCCGTCTGCCGTCCTAGCTCTTCGTGATCATGGTAATCGCCGCTGGCTTTTTGGATCGACTTCAAGAACGCGACGCCTTTTTCGACGACTCTCGCGTGATGACCTTCGCGCGGCGTGTGACCATCACCAAGAAACGCCAGCAGCGCGAGCGCCGTTGCGCCAGCGTCGGTCCGAATCACTCGTTCGCCGGGATCGGGATAGCCTTCGTGCAACTTCCAGTTGCCACCCTTCTCTTGCTGCCGCACCAGCCACGCCAAGCCCGCGCCGATCCCTCGTTCGCTCTTGTCGATCTTCAACTCTTGCCAGATCACCGCTCGGCCTTCGCCCGTGCGAGAGGCCAATGCGCCACCCACTTCGACAGGCTTCGCCGCGTTCTCACCGGGGCCGGGCTTTGCGTCTTCGGCTTTCGTGTCCTTTTTCTTTGCCTTCGCTTCGCTTACCCCAGCCGTCGTCTTCACGGGGCCAATCAGCGATTCAATTTTGACCGGCTTCGTCATCGCCTCTTTGGCCGCCGCCGAGGAAATCGGAGTCCAACCAACATCCAGAATCGCCGGCCGCCCCTGCCCGCTCATCGGCAGCAGATACAACGCGAAGATGAGCACCAGCAGACCATGCAGACCGAGACTGGTCAGGAACCCTTCGCGATTGTTGACCCATTGATGTCGCAGCCGATCCTTCCAAGTCAGCAACGACTGCGACGCCACTTCATCCGCATTGAGCGTCAAGAAAAACTGCGGAACGTCGGCCACAACTCGCTTCGCGCGAACGGCTGGTTTGCTCGCTTTCACTTTGAGTGAGGCCGTCGGCACAGACGCCTCGATCGGCTTGGCGTTCTCGATGATGGTTGCCTCGTCCGCACCGGGACGACGGAACCAATTGGGCTTATCAGGCGGCGGTGATTGAGGTGACGAGTCGGACATGCGACGCAATGTAATGAAACAGCCCGGCCGCTGGGGAGCGGTCGGGCTGTTTTCATTTGTCATAACCGGATTGATCGGGTCGAACGCACGACCTCATGAATGCGATCACTACGAGCACGCTATCGCGACGTACGGAAAGGCCCGGCCGGCAAGGCCGCGGCGTTCATCAGGTTCGGCTCAGCGAGTTGATCCCAACCGAAGCGCACGGCGGCTGGTTCGGCGACCTTGTCGCTGCTGACGACGACGCTGTTGCCGTCGATTGTGGCGGTCGCTTCGACGAAATCACCTTCCTTGCCGGCGATTGTGAACCAGGAGAGCGGCTTGTCGTCGCGGGACTTCAAGCCTCCGCCCACATGATCGAACTCGATGCGGACCTTGCTCCTTTCGACCTTCATCGACTTGTAGAGCGGGCCGGAGTAGACGAGGTCGGACTTGCCATACGTCTTGGCCAGCGCCCACAACGCCAGACGCTTGCCGACGTCTTGCTTGTTCTTCGGATGGATGTCGGTCAGGTGCGTGATGTCGGTCGTGACCGCCATGCCGGTGTTCTTCATCGCCAGCACTTTGGTCTGAGCTTCCCAAATCTGCGGCAACAGAAACTGCGGATCGCTCGGCCCGTACTTGTACGGAGCAAGCTGCACGTACAAGAACGGGAAGTCTCCCTGTCCCCAGACGCTGCGCCAGCCGTTGATCAGCGCGTGCATTCGCTGCTCGTAGGCCACGCCTTGGCCGCGGTTCGATTCGCCTTGATACCAGATGGCTCCGCGAATGCCGAACGGCACCAGATGGTGGACCATGCCGTTGTAGAGATGCGATGGTCCGCCCGGCCCGGCCTTCGCTGCTTCCGGATTGGCTTGTTGAGCTTTCACATAGCCAGCGAGATCCTTCAATGACTCTACCGATTCGAAACCGGCAATCGGCGTCCAAGGCTCGATGGCCGTGCCTCCCCAGGACGTGTTGATGAGTCCGATCGGCACGTTCAATTCTTTGTGCAGATGCCGACCGAAGAAATACGCCACCGCCGAGAAGTTGCCGATCGTCTCCGGCGCACATTCCGACCAATCGCGGTCGAGCACCACTTCCTGCGGCGTCACGGCTGGAGTCTTGCGGACGTGAAACAAGCGGATGTTCGGATACTTCGCCGCCGCAATCTCTTCCTTCGCATTGACCGAACTCTGGACCGACCACTCCATGTTCGACTGGCCTGACGCAACCCACACCTCGCCAACCAGCACGTTGGTCAGCTTAATCTCGTTCTTCCCTTTGATCACGACCTCGACCGCACCGCCACCGGCCGTCATCTCCTTCAGTTTCACCGACCACTTGCCGTCGGCACCGGCCTTGGCCGTCGCCTTGTTGTCGCCGATCGAGACCGTCACTTCCTCGCCCGTGTCGGCCGTTCCCCAAATCGGGATCGCCTGCTTCTGCTGCAAGACCATGTTGCTCGCGATCACCTTCGGCAACTGGACGTCGGCCCGAGCAACGCCGCTCGACGCCAACAACCCCGCCAACATCACACTCGCGCACCAACCCATTCGACTCATGCTGTCTCCTTCACGTTGAGAGGAATCTTGGAAAGCCTTCACGTCGGGCATTCGTAATGCCCCGACTCGCGGATCGTCAACTCGCGGGACTATGCTCAAGGCTCAGGGTGTGCCCAGAGATATTGGCGGTGTTAAGTTTTTGTGGTGTCGCAAGTTGACCAATAGGGTTGCCATTGATTGCTGTCGCGGAGGTTGGTCAGGGCGGAGACGGATTCGGCGTTGCGGAGATTCCAACGAGCACCAGAGCGTTTC
>CAMDEA010000166.1 GCA_945893045.1 Planctomyces sp. SH-PL62 | reverse complement strand
TCCACCTGCTCCCGAACCGCTGGCATCAACAACTCGGATTTCACTTGTGGGACATCATCCATGATCGACTCCAGAAAGAGGTTCCGAACATTTTCAACCTCATTCTGACAACTCTGTATTCATCGCGCCAGGCAAAATTGGCACACCCAGAAGTGAGCGAAATTCAGCCTCCTTGACGGGCTGCCGTTGGTCCGATTCTGCTAACGCCCGTGTCGTTTGCCACTCCACCGATTCCTCAAGAACGGCCGCCGCTCATGCAAATCCGCTATGAAATCACGCTCAACGACTTGCTGGCTTTTAGCCTGCATCTCCACCAGAAGTCTCCGACTCTTCGGCGAACCCGTCGGTGGGCGGCGTTTGGCTTGGCCGCGATGATGATCGGTCTATGCCTGATCGCGTCAGAGATCACGAGAGACCCCATCGTGTTATGGATCGGTGTTGGGGGAGCGGCTGTCATCGCGTTGATTTATCCGCGAATTTATCGCCGCAACGTGAAGCGACTCTCATCGCGGATCTATGCCGAGGGACAAAACAAAGCGTTGCTCTGCGAGCACGTTTCCGAACTACGTGAGAACGGCCTGTTCGACGGTACGGAGTTTCTCGAACGCACGGTCTTCTGGAAGGGAATCGAACGCATCGAGTCACTTCCCGGCCATACGTTCGTGTATCTTTCCACCATGTCTGCGCAGGTCATTCCGGAGAACTCGATCCTCGAAGGCAATTACCATGCGTTCGTCGAAGAACTCCAACGCCGCTGGCAACACGCGCACGGCGAATAAACTCGTCCCTGACTTTCCGAGTCGGGCGTTAAACGCCAGCCGCGACTTTGACTGACCGGTGTGGAAGGCAACGTCGTTAAGGGGCTGCTGACCTAATCATCCTCCGAAAATCACATGCACCTCATCGCCGCCACCACCTTTGGTCTCGAAGCTGTCGTCTCACGAGAGCTCAAGCAACTCGGCTACGACAAACAATCGACCGAGGACGGCAAAGTCACGTTTGAAGCTGACGCCTCCGCGATCGCGCGCGCCAACTTGTGGTTGCGATCCGCCGAACGAGTGCTGGTGCAAGTCGGACAGTTTGAAGCGATCGACTTCGGCGAACTGTTTGACCGCACGAAGGCCCTGCCGTGGGAAGAGTGGCTGCCGGAGAACGCTTACTTTCCGGTGGAAGGCCGCTCGGTGCGGTCGCAGTTGCATAGCACGCCGGATTGTCAGGCGATCGTGAAGAAAGCGATCGTCGAGCGGCTCAAGCAGCATTACCACAAAGTCTGGTTCGAGGAGAACGGTCCGACCTACACGATTGAGGTCGCGCTACTGAAAGACCGAGCAACGTTGACCATCGACACGACCGGCCCCGGCTTACACAAGCGCGGATATCGCAAGCTGGTTGGTGAAGCTCCGCTGAAGGAGACGCTCGCGGCGGCGCTGATTCAGTTGAGCTATTGGAGTTCCGGGCGCATGTTGCTCGATCCCTTTTGCGGTAGCGGCACGATTCCGATTGAGGCCGCGATGCTGGGCCGCAAGCTCGCGCCGGGTCTACATCGCACCTTTGCCGCCGAAGAATGGCCGACCGTGCCTGCCGAGATTTGGCAACAGGCTCGTGACGAAGCTCGTGCTGTCGCATTGCCGAAGCTCGAAGGCTCGATCGTCGGCAGCGACATCGACGCCGAAGCGATCAAGCTCGCGACGCATCATGCGATGCTCGCCGGAGTCGCCGACGACATGCGGTTCGAGCATCGTGACTTCGCCCGCATCACGACCGACGAACTGCAACCCTATGGCTGCCTGATCGCGAACCCGCCTTATGGCGAGCGGCTCGGAGAACTCGCCGAAGCGGAGGCTCTGTATCAACGGCTGGGGACGTTCTGCCAACGGCTCAATGGCTGGTCGATCTACGTGCTGACGTCGCACAAAGAATTCGAGTCCCTCTTCAGCCGTCGCTGCGACCGCCGCCGCAAACTCTTCAACGGCCGCATCGAATGCACTTACTATCAATACCAGGGGCCGAGGCCGCCAAAGTAGACGAGTCACTCCGTGACTCGGTTCGAGTCACGGAGTGACTCGTCTACTTTGCTCAACACATCAGCCAAACAAATCCACCAACGGCTGACCGCCTTCCATAACGGGCACGGGGCGGCCGAGCGCATCGTGAATCCGAGTCTCTGGCGAGATGCCCAAGGCATGGAAAATCGTCGCACCGAGATTCAGAGGGCTGACCGGCTTGTCCTGCGGATACGCGGCGTCCTTGTCCGATTTGCCGTAGACCGCGCCGCCGCGAATGCCCGCTCCGGCCAGCACGGCGGGGAAGCAATAGCCCCAGTGATCGCGCCCCCAATTCGCGTTGCCACGTGGCGTGCGACCCATCTCGCCCAAGCACACGACCAGCGTTTCGTCGAGCAGCCCGCGTTCGGTCATGTCCTCCAGCAGCGCCGAAAAACCTTGATCGAAGCCCGGCAGCAGATGCTTGCCAACATCTTGCGAATGAACATGGCTGTCCCAACTGTAGCCGTCGGGGCAGTCCCACAAGACGGTCACGAAACGCGCGCCGGCTTCGATCATACGACGGCCCATCAGCACCGACTGGCCGAACAAGTGCCGGCCGTAATGGTCGCGAAGCTGTGGCGACTCGCGGCGAACATCGAACGCGGCACGCATCTTCTCTGACGTGACGAGATCCATCGCCCGTTCGCGCAACCGACCGAAGTCGCGCACGCCGCGCGTTTGATCGAGTTCTTGGCGTGCGGTGTCAAACTGAGTCAGCAGACTTCCGCGTTGAGAAAGTCGGTCAAGCGTCATGTCAGCGTGTGACTCGACCCCTTCGACGCGGAAGGTCAATTCCTCGTCGGTGCAGTTGCGGAAGTACGGGTTGTCTTTGGCATCGCGTTTGGCGACTTTCGTCGCCAGCGGGTTGTAGCTGTGTCCCAACCAGCCGGCGTACTGCCCCGATCGGTCATAGCCTTGGATATGCCCCAAGCGATTCGGCAGATACACGAAGCTCGGAAAATCGCGGCGCTGATCGGCCGGCCGTTGTGCGTCCGCTCGTTGATCGAGGTATTCCACCACCGACCCGAACGCCGGCCAATCTTTCTCAGTCGCGTTCACGCGAGCCGGGCCACGCTCGGCGGGAGGCATTTCGTGGCCGGTCTGAATGATGTGGCAGGCGTTGTGGTCGTTCTGCCCGTGAGTCATCGTGCGAATGACCGCGTACTTGTCCGACATCGCCGCCAGTTTCGGCAGATGATCGCTCATCAGCAGTCCCGGCGAACGTGATGCGATCGGCTGATATGGCCCACGAATCTCTTTCGGAGCGTCCGGTTTCATGTCCAGCGTTTCGAGCTGACTAGGACCTCCGAATAAAAAAACAAACATGACCGACTTGGCTCGCGGATGCGAAATCGCCCCGGCCTCCTCCGCCGCCATCAGTTTCGGCAGGCTGGTTCCCAGCAACCCGGTTCCGGCCGCGCGAATCACATCGCGACGCGAGAGACCGCTGCAAACTCGTCGGGTCGAGCCTTGAATGGTGAGCATTGTCAGATCCTCGAAGAACTCTCAGGCGAGCGGGGCGAGCGTCTGAACTATATCGTGTGTCAGCATCGCCAAAGATCGGTAATCTGTGAAGTCAGACCGAAAACTCTTGGCTCTGCCCGACCAACCCCGTCATAGGGAATCCCTCATGAGTCACCTTTGGAATCGACGAACGTTTCTCGGCAGCGCGGCAGGTGGTGCCGCTGCGGCTTTCACGCCCTACGCCTGGACCGCGAACGCCGACGAGAAGGCGGTTCCCAAATCGCCGAACGACCGTTGGCGGATTGGCGTGATCGGCCTGCGGTATCAAGGGTCCGTCATCACACGCGAGGCGTTGCCTTATGGCGATGTCGTCGCGATCTGTGATGTCGATCGTCATGTGCGCGAACAAGCGCGAGCCAGCTTCGGCAGCACCGCGACGCTCTTTGAAAACTACACCGACTTGCTCGCGAAGAAAGAGATCGACGTTGTGCTGATCGGCACGCCGGATCATTGGCACGCGAAGATGCTGATCGACGCCTGCCGCGCCAAGAAGGACGTCTATTGCGAGAAGCCACTCACGCTGACCGTGGCCGAGGGGCAACGTGTCTGCGAAGTCGTCCAAGAAACGGGGCGAGTCGTGCAAGTCGGCACCTGGCAGCGCAGCGACGCGCGATTCCGGCAGGCGGTCGAGATGGTGCAGGCCGGCCGCATCGGCAAGCTGCAGCGGATGGTGGTGGTGATGGGCAAGAACAAAACCGGCGGGCCATTCAAACCGCTGCCGGTGCCGGGACATTTCAATTGGAACCTTTGGCAGGGACAGACGCCCGACGTGCCGTACCTCGCGGAACGGAGTCACTACACGTTCCGCTGGTGGTACGAGTACTCCGGCGGCGAGATGACCGACACGGGAGCACATCATCTCGACATCGCGCAGTGGGGCGCGGGCTTGCAGCACTCCGGCCCGGTGGAGATCGAAGGGACCGCCAAGTATCCGTCGGTGGAGAACGGCTACAACGTCGCGCTCGATTACCACGTTCGCTACCGCTTCGCGAACGGCGTCGAGTTGGAAGTGCTCGACGCCCCGCGCGGCGACTACAACCGCGACGGCATCATGTTTGAAGGAGACGCTGGTCGCATCTTCGTGAATCGCGGAACCATCGCTGGCCGACCGGTCGAAGATTTGAAAGCCAAGCCTTTCGGTCGCGGTGACTTCCACATCTATGCGAACGACAACCTCGATCGGCCGGAGCGGATGGGCAAGATCGACGCGATCAAGAATCACATGGGCAACTTCTACGACTGCACGCTCAGCCGCAAGACGCCGATTTCAGACGTTGTCAGCCAGCATCGTTCGGTCAGCCTTTGCCATCTCGGCAATATCGCCATGCGCGTCGGAACGAAGCTGACCTGGAACCCGCAGACTGAGCAATTCAGCGACTCGCCAGCCGCTACCAAACTGCTGAGCCGCGAGCAACGCCAAGGTTTCGAAATCGGCTGACACGATCGACGGTCTTCCTCCGTGCTCCGGCCCTGCCATCCGTGCGGCATCCTGGCTTTCTGCGATTCCTCAACACAGTGATTGGCCGCACGGATGGCAGAGCCGGAGCACGGAAATGGGGCCACAAGCTGGGTGCTTGACCGCGCTCTTTGCCAGCGGTTGATTCGAGCCGTTTTTGTCGGCGAGTTAATTGAATCCATTTGCATTCAAAAAGCTCAGGCCGCTCGCTATGCTCTGCCGATCCAGTCTTACGGAGAGCAATCATGCGGACGGCGCAACCACTCGCGGAAGAGGACGTGCTGAGCTTCTTGCAGCAGCGGCATCGTGACGGTCACTCGTCGCCGTCGCTGCGAGAGATCGCTGAGCATGTCGGCCACACGACCACGATCAGCGTGCAGCGGATTTTGGACCGCCTGGAAAGCCAGAACCTCATCGAGCGGGAGGCGGGCAAGTCCCGCAGCCTGAAACTGACCGGCAAGGCGAAACCGAAACGCGGCCTGATCCTGTGGGGGCAAATCGCCGCCGGGCCGCTGACGGAAGCGATCGCCGATGAAGAGCTGTTCGATCTGGGCGAAGAGTATGACTCGGACACACATCGCGGTTTGCGAGTCAAAGGGAACTCGATGGTCGAGGCCCACATCCTCGACGGTGACATCGCGGTGATTCGTTTGCAGGAGACGTGCCACGAGGGAGACATCGTGGCGGCCGTCGTCGATGGCGAGGCGACGCTCAAGCGGTTCTTCCGGCACAAGGATCACATCTTGCTCCAGCCGGAGAACAAACGGATGAAACCGATCCGTGTCCCGGAGGTGGAGATTCGAGGCGTGCTCGTGGGACTCATTCGAAGGCTCTGACCGAAGTAACCCGAAGCGTCAGCGAGGGCAAACGCTTCACAAGACATGGATCACAGAGCAGAGAGCATGAATCACGAGACGAGAGTATGACGGACTGCGAGAGTGCGAGTCCTGTTGAGCGTTCGCTCTCGCTGACGCTTCGGGTTACTGAGGAGTTCTGACTGATGGTCGCGAGTCACATCATCGCCGACTTGTCTCAACGCATCCGCACGATGGAGCGAACCGGTCAGCGCTGCGCGACGAAATCGGACCTCACCGCCAATGGCTTGCCGGGACTGGAGCGATTGTTGTGCGAAGCGGGTTGGCCGCGCGGCGGTCTGGTGGAATGGCTGGCGGAAGGACGTGGCACTGGCTCGATGGGCTTAGCGTTGTGGGCCAGTCGCGCGGCCTGGCACGACAGTCTGCTGGTGATGATCGACAGTCAGCGTGAGTTGTACGCGCCGGCCGCGATTCCGTTCGCCGTGGACTTGAGCAAGACTGTGTTCATCCGCCCAGAACGACCACCGGATGCGTTGTGGTCGTTGGAGCAAGCGTTGCGAACTCGCGGCGTCGGAGCGGTGGTGTGCGATGTCGAACAACTCTCACCGCAGGCCTGCCGACGATTGCAGTTAGCGGCCGAGACGGGTGGCGGACTGGGCATCCTGTTGCGACCGGCCAAGGCGCGCGGGCAGCCCTCGTTTGCTGAGTATCGTTTTTTGGTGCAGCCACTGCCGCAGCCAGACGCACGGCTGGCGGCAGTGGCGGGTGCCTCGCGGCGCTGGCGAGTTGAGTTGTTGCGTGGCCGGAAGCGGTTCGGTGGGGACTCTGTGATCGTGGAACTCAGCGATGGCCCGAATGGTTTGTCTTTGGCTGCCCAACTGGCCTCTGCAACGCCTGCGGCATGAGCGGCCCGAATTGAAGACTCGGCCGGTCGTGCTGTTCTCGAACACCGGCAACCGAGGCCCGCGCGTCGTGGCATGGTCGGCCGCCATCAAAGGGTCGTGCGTTCAAAATTCAAAATTGGCGGAAGTGGTGTCTCAAGTTGTCCCAGCGTTGTGCCCGCCAATTTTGAATTTTGAACGCACGACCCCTCACGTGTTGGCGATCGGGATGCCGTTGGCGGAAGCGGAGGCGTTACTGGCCGGACGCGACGTTCCCGCTCACATCGAACAGCACGATCCTGCCGCCGATGTCGCCGGGCTGCGCGAGCTGGCTCACACCTGCAACGTCTTCTCGCCGCTGTTCGGCATCGAAGAGGCATCGTCGCCGGAGTGCGTGTTGCTCGACGTGACCGGCTGCGAGCACTTGTTTGGCGGCGAGCAAAACTTGGTCGCTGCTCTCGTCAACGATTTCCAGCAACGAGGCTTTCAAGTCCGAGCGGCGCTCTCGCCGACCATCGGAGCCGCATGGGCAACAGCGCATTACGGTAGCCCGACCCCTTGTGGGTCGGTCGATCCCCGAATGAGACCGAATCAACCAAACCACAAGGGCCTGGGCGACGCGAATCTCGAAGAGATGCTCGCCCCGTTGCCAGTCACAGCGTTGCGGCTGCCAAGAAAAATCGTCGAGACGTTGCATGAGTTGGGCCTGCACCGCATCAGCCAGCTACGAGCATTACCGCGTGAGAGCTTGCCCTCGCGCTTTGGACCGGAGTTGCTGAAACGATTGGATCAAGCCTTTGGCGATGCGCCGGAGTTGCTCGTCGCCGAACGTCCCGCCGAACCGATCGCCGTCACTTGGGTCACGGACGAACCGCTCACCGATCGCGAGTCGTTGCGATTCGTCTGCCGAGAACTGCTTGACGAACTCATGAACCAGCTCAAGCCGCGTCGCGAAGGAGTGCGGCAGTTGTTCTGCCAAGTGAAAGGGACCGCCGCGCGGCCGGTGGAACTGCTCGTGAGTTTGGTTAGCCCCTGCGACATCGCGAAACACTTACTGGAGTTGCTCGGCCTGCAAATCGACCGGGCCGATCTGCCCGAAGGAATCTCGTTCGTGCGACTGGAGGCGACTCGCATCGAGTCGCTCGCAACGCGGCAGCGCGACCTGTTCGGCTTGGAAGCGAACACCGACACGCATCGCGAAGTCAGCTCGCTGCTCGACCGGCTGAGCAATCGCTTGGGGGCGACCGCCGTTGTTCGCGCGGCAACAGTGCCGGACGCTCAACCGGAGTTGTCGGTCGCGCATGTGCCCTGCAACTTGATCGACTCTCAGGCGAGCGGGGCGGCGTCAGCCCAATGGCACTCACTTTGTCGCCAAAGTAGCAGGCACATTCCATGTGCCGTCGCCACTTCCCAGGCTGACGGCACATGGAATGTGCCTGCTACTTTCCGTTGGCAGGCTCGCCCGCTGCGTCTCTTTGCCCCGCCGCAACGCATCGAAGCCACGACCGCCGGCCCGGAGGGCGCACCGATGCACTTTCGCTGGGAACGTCGCGAGCACCGTGTCATCCGCAGTTGGGGGCCGGAACGAATCGAAACCGGCTGGTGGCGTGACCAGTCGATCTGTCGCGATTACTTCCGCGTCGAGACACAAACGGGACACCACCTCTGGTTGTTCCGCTGCTTCGATCAGGCCGCATGGTTCATTCATGGAGCGTTCGACTAACCATGCCCAAACAACCACTCAACAAACGCCAGCCCATTCGTCGCTCAGGCGGTTCGCCTGAGTTTGTTCGGTTCACGGCCAGAGCAGGCGAGCCGCCCGCTCGACGTCGGTACGCGGAATTGCATTGCCGGAGCAACTACTCATTTTTGGAGGGCGCGTCACATCCCGACGAACTCGTCACGCGAGCCGCCGAGTTGGGACTGGCCGCGCTGGCGATCACCGACCGCAACAGCTTGGCCGGTGTCGTGCGTGCTCACGTCGCTGCCAAAGAAACAAAACTGAAGCTGCTGATCGGCGCGGAGATTACGCCGGTCGATGCGCCACCGGTCGTGTTGTGGGCCATGAACCGCGCGGGATACGGACGCCTTTGCCGTCTCATTACGCGTGGCCGGCAGCGTGCTCCGAAGGGAGAGTCGCGACTCACGCTGGCCGATGTCGCCGAGCACGCCGCAGGGTTGTTGGCGGGAGTCGTGTTGCCACGTAGCCGTCACGCTCCGCGTGACGAGCCGATCGTGCCAACGACGTCGATCGCGAGTTCCACGTCGGTCGAGCATTCCGCTCGTCACGCGGAGCGTGACGGCTACGTTCAAACACTCTGCGACGCATTCGGCGATCACGTCTACGCACTCGCCGAACTCCATCGCGGGCCGAACGACCGGCAACAGTTGGCCGAGTGGCAACAACTTGCTCATCGAGTCAACGTGCCACTCGTCGCCGCGAACGAGGTGCATTGCCACGTCAAAGAACGGCAGCGATTGCAGGACGTACTGACGGCCATTCGACACGGCTGCTCGGTCGCGGAACTTGGCGAGCGGCGGTTTCCGAATGCCGAGCGGCATCTCAAATCGGCGACGGAAATGGCGGCACTCTTCGCCGACTGCCCCGAGGCTCTCGCTCGCACGATCGAGATTGCTGACCGTTGCAGCTTCTCGCTCGACGAACTGCGATACGACTACCCGGAGGAACTCTGCCCGCCGGGAATGACGCCGATCCAGCACCTCACCAACCTGACGTGGCAAGGGGCGAAGAGCCGCTACCCGCGCGGCGTCCCCGACAAGATCCGCCGACTCGTCGAACACGAACTGACGCTGATTGGCGAACTCAACTATGCCCCGTATTTTCTGACCGTGTGGGATCTGGTCCGCTTCGCGCGGAGCCGTGACATCTTGTGTCAGGGACGAGGTTCGGCCGCGAACTCGGCGGTCTGTTTTTGCTTGGGCGTGACCTCGGTGGACCCCGAACGGATTGACGTGTTGTTCGAGCGATTCATCAGCAAGGAACGGAACGAGGCTCCCGATATCGACGTGGACTTCGAGCACGAACGGCGCGAGGAAGTCATTCAATACCTCTATGAGAAATACGGCCGCGATCGCGCGGCGATGACGGCGGAGGTCATCAGCTATCGCCCGCGCTCGGCCGTGAGAGACGTCGGCAAAGCGCTGGGCCTGTCGCTGGACCGAGTGGATGTGCTCGCCAAACAAGTGGATCACATCACTTCCGTGAGCGGCACGGCGCTAGCCGCCGGTCAGTCGTGTGAGCAGATGACTCAACATTCCTGCGCGACACCGGTGGCTAGCGCCATGCCGCTCACGGAGAATTCGTTGGAAACTCGCTTTCGCGAAGTCGGCTTCCCGCCGGAATCGCGGCTCGGCACGCAGTTGATCGAACTGGTCGAAGAGATTCTGGAGTTCCCGCGTCACCTCTCGCAGCACGTCGGCGGCATGGTGCTGACGAACGGACCTCTGTGCGAACTGGTGCCGATCGAAAACGCGACGATGCCCGGCCGCACCGTGATCGAGTGGGATAAGAACGACCTCGACGCACTGGGCATCCTCAAAGTCGATTGCTTATCGCTGGGCATGTTGACGGCGATTCGCAAATGCTTCGATCTCATCTCACTAACCCGACGCGTCAGCGAGGGCGAACGCTCCAAAAAACCTGGCATCGGAAGCGATCATGAGCCGGAATGCGTTAGAGAGCGTTCGCCCTCGCTGACGCGTCGGGTTAGTGGGCTGCATGATAAACTGACTCTGGCGAGCATCCCGCCGAACGACCGCCGCGTGTACGACATGATCTCGCGCGCGGACACGATGGGTGTGTTTCAAATCGAAAGCCGCGCCCAGATGTCGATGCTGCCGCGACTCAAGCCGCGTTGCTTTTACGACTTGGTCATCGAAGTCGCGATCGTTCGTCCCGGCCCCATTCAGGGAGACATGGTTCACCCGTATTTGCGCCGCCGCTGCGGAGAGGAACCGGTTGAGTACCCCGATGACCGCATCCGCGCCGTGCTGGAGAAAACCTTGGGCGTTCCCATCTTCCAAGAGCAAGCGATGCGACTGGCGATCGTCGCCGCCGGCTTCACGCCCGGAGAAGCCGATCAACTCCGTCGCGCGATGGGTGCCTGGCGACGGCGCGGAGTCATCGACCAGTTCCGCGTGAAGCTGATCAACGGCATGACCGCCAACGGTTACTCGGCCGAGTTTGCCGATCGCGTCTTTCGCCAGCTTCGCGGCTTCGGCGAATACGGTTTCCCTGAAAGCCACGCCGCCAGTTTCGCGCTGCTGGTCTATGTCTCCGCTTGGCTGAAGTATCACCACCCCGCCGCGTTCACCGCCGCGCTGCTCAATAGCCAGCCGATGGGCTTCTACGCGCCGGCTCAGCTTGTGGGAGATGTGCGGAAGCATGGCGTTACGGTGTTGCCGGTCGATGTGAACTTCAGCGAGTGGGATTGTGTTTTGGAGGACGGAGAAACCTGTAGCCCAGGCCCTTGTGGCCTGGTCGGTTCGAGAGATCCAGGGAATCAACCGACCCACAAGGGGTTGGGCTACAGCAAATCTGTGGCGACTTGTAGTTCTGCACCCGCTCCAAAACTCCGACTCGGCTTTCGCATGTTGAGCGGCTTTTCCGCCGCGCACGCCGAACGGATCGTCGAGCAGCGCCGCTTGCGACCGTTTGAATCGCTGGACGACTTCGCGCAGCGAACCGGTCTGAGCAACGCCGTGCTGACTCGCCTTTCCAAAGCGGATGCGTTTGCTTCGCTCCGATTGAATCGCCGCTCGGCGTTGTGGCAATCTCTTCCTGATCACACTCCGAGTCCGCTGCTCAACGCACAACCCGTCGCCGACGAGCCGGCCGTTTCACTTCCGAAGCTGGGAGCGTTCGGAGAAGTCGTCGCCGACTACCGCACGACCGGCTTGTCGCTGCGCGCACACCCGCTGAAGTTTCTCCGTCCGCAACTCGACACGCGCCGCATCACGCCGGCGTGGCGGTTGGCCTCGACCGGCAACGGCCGCTTCCTGCGCGTCGCCGGATTGGTCTTGCTGCGTCAGCGGCCGAGCACCGCGCGCGGCATTACGTTCGTCACCTTGGAAGATGAAAGCGGCACGATCAACCTGATCGTGCGCCCGGACGTGTGGGAGCGGCATCATCAAGCCGCACGCTCGGCCACCGTGCTGCTGGCTCACGGAATTTTGCAGCGACACGATGCCAACATCCACGTTCTCGTGAACCGCTTGGAGGACTTGTCTCACGAGCTGACTCAGATCGAAACCAAGTCCCGCGACTTTCGTTGAGCCAAGTGGTTTAGTCGTCATCGACGAACAGACTTCTGACTCTCAATCGCTGTGGCTCGGCCGCGACGGTCAAACGCGGATCGACGTCGTGCTTCGCGTTGTTGATCGCGTCGCTGACTCGTTCCGCCCGCATGGCATCGGCGGGAAACGGGACCAATAGCGGCTGCAATGTCGCAACCTCTTGATGCTGCGGATCGAGCCAGCGGTCGTAATCGGCCGGATGCAAGATGACCGGCATGCGATTGTGAGTCGGCTGCACAAGCGCGTTCGGTTCGGTCGTGATGATGGAACAGGATTCGACAACCTCGCCCGTTGGCCCGCACCAGCGATCGGCCAATCCGGCAAACGCGAACAGGTTGTCATCCGACAGAGAAAAACGAATCGGCATTTTCTTCTTCGCGTTGGTCTTGTCCCACTCATAGAAGCCGTCTGCCACGATCAGGCAGCGGCTCCGGCGGAACGGTGTGCGGAACACGCGATTGTTCGCCAGATCCTCGCCGCGAGCGTTGATGCACTTGGCGGCCATCGACGCATCCTTCGCCCAACTCGGAATCAGTCCCCAGCGCAGCATTGCTGGCTCACGTCCCGATGTCGCACGCCGCACAGCCAACACGGACTGAGTTGGAGCAATGTTGAAGCGCGGGGAGTCCCATTCGACTAAATCGAACATCAACTCAAAGAACTCGGCAATCTGCCGAGCTGCCGTTCTCAAGGTAAATCGACCGCACATTCTTTGGCAGATCCTGTGATCCGGTTTTTTGACCAACGTACGAATTGAGGATACCGAGTTGATCCCAATCGGCCACACCGCGCTAGCATCGGGAATGCGTGCGTCAGAGAACTTGGTCGGGCGACTGGCGTGGGGTCGGGCGTTCCGGTTGATTTCCGCCAAATTCATGGCACATCGTCGGAGAGTTCTCGCAATCCCGAATAGCTGGTCTCGACCGACAAACCGCGAGCGTCGGCGACACGGCACATTCGACCGCCCTCATACGTGAGCAAGACGACGGGAGTTCCGGCGGTGAACCGACCGTCCGCCGCCTGTCTCGGCCGCGTCTTGGAGTAGTAGTACGGCTGAGCAACTTTCAGCTCGTGTGTGAAACGAGTCGGAGGGGGAACGATCAGATTCTCTGGCGGAATCATCGCGGACTCTGCGACGACGGCGGCTTTCGGACGGATGAAACGGTCCATAATTCCAGTCTCGCGAAAAGAACTTGCAGGCGGGAATCCGCCCGCCTGCAAGCGTGCATGGCAACATCGCATTGGTCACCGCATGGCGGACGCCGGGCATTCAATGGGAATGATCGGAATCGTATGCGGGTGGACGACCGCGGCGGCCGCAGCCAACTTTTTCACACCCGCTGTCCTCGCTCCCGCCAGGAGCCTCGGCAGCGAGTAGGGTTCGGTCGCGGTCATATCGACGACGTAACCCATATCACTGAGGCTGGCCGCCGTCATGCGGCTGAGCGGATTGCCGGCGCTGGCGACGAAACCAGACATCAACTCGTTGCCGAAGACTTGCTCATGCCAATGGGCATCGCGTGTTCCCGGCCCAAACCGGTTCTCCACAGGCACCGCCTGCGGGCCGGTCCCCTTGAGCACGCCGAACTCTTTCTTGGCCTTGGTGCCGGTGAACGTGGGCTTGCTGGTGCCGGCTCCCGCGAGCAGTCGCTTGCGAGTCCACACGGTGCCGATGCCGATGACGTGTCCCATCTCGTGAGTAATCACGTCGGTCAGCGTGCCATTGGCCTGCATATTGGCGAGGTCCGCGGTGTCGAACGACATGATCCCCTTGACTGGCAGAAACGCGGCCGCGCCGGCCGTGCTGGACCGGATCTGTGTCGGACCGGCTTGTCCCAGGATGCCGCCCACGCCATCAATCGCGACTCCTTGAGCGAGGATCAACAGGTCATCGATGACTTCGCCATCGACCAGCACGCTGGGCAGATCGCCGACGATGACCTTGGTCCAACGGTCGGCCGCTTTCTTGAAGGCGTTCTTTTGAGCGGTGTTGAGGCCCCCCAGAAACCGCACTTCGATCTTGTAGAGGCTGGTAACGGCGGCTCTCGCGGTCACCTTCGCATGGGCAATGTAGGACTCGACTGCGACGGGTTTCTTCTTGGCCATGAATTGTCTCCTTAGGAAGTGTTGGGGCTCTAAAAACTCAAAACAGTTTGTATCTAGTCAGCAAATGGAACATGCTCAAGGGCGCGGTGAAATCAGTCACCGCTGAGGTTCACGTCGGAGAATTCCATTCGGCTTTGGAATTGGAGTCGCACACAGGCCAACGAGTCACTGGGACAAGCCTCTTGGGGGATTTTCAACGGGCCGCTAATCCCGGCACCGGCTCGGATTGTTCGACCAGCGACATCACTTCGCGCGGCACTCCGCGAGCCAGTCGCAGCGCGGCGACATCAAACAGCGTGTGCAGGACCGTGCCGAGCAGATGCGAGGTCGTGATCGGTTCGGACAGCGGGACATCGTTCTTGCGCGCCGCTTGGCCGATGACTTGGCCCATCTTCCAGCCGCCCCCCGCGAAGGCCAGTGTGCTGAGATTCGACCAGTGATCGCGGCCGCCGCTCTTGTTGATCTTCGGCGTGCGGCCGAAGTCCCCAGTGATGATCAGCAGCACTTTGTCGCTCAGCCCGCGAGCAGCCACGTCTTCCAGAAACGCGGAGACCGCTTGATCGACCGACCGGCCGAGCATCTGCATGCCGGCGACGATGCCGGGATTGTTGCCATCGGCGTGCATATCCCAACCGGCCGAATGCACAGTCACGAATTGGCAACCCGCTTCGACGAGCCGCCGCGCGGTCAGCATGTGTTGGCCAAGTTGCGATGACCGGAACGACTTCTTGCCGACTTGAATGTGGCTGGTGTCATACCGCTCGATCAAGCGGCGATTCTCTTTCGACAGATCGAACGCCTCGGCCGCGCTCCCCAAGATCACATCGAATGCTTGCTGAGTGAACCGGTCGGCACTGTCGAACATCTGCAACTCGTCCGCCTCGGCTCTCAGTTGATCGAGCGACGCGAGCAACTCGCGACGATTGTCGAGCCGGCCACGCGGGATGTTGAGCGTCATGTTACGAACGGCGTCGCTCCTGCCGCTGGGATTGAACGGCCCAAACGCCGCGCCGAGCGCATTCGGTTCGGAGCCGTTGTCCACGCGAGTCCGCTCATTGCGATACTGCGGATCAACCTCATCCGTGTTGAGCAGCGCGAAGCTCGGCATCCCGGTGCGCGGATGATTCGCTCCCGCCAACCGCGAGCAGACCGAGCCCATGCTGAACCCTGTCTTCCGCTTTCCGACCGGATCGGTCCCGCCGGTCAGCATGTGGACGATCGCCTCGACGTGCCCGGTCAGCGGATGCTGAAAGCTCCGCACCACGGCCATCTCATGAGCGTGCTTGGCCAGCATTGGAAACGTCCCGCCGAACGCCACTCCCGGCAGCGACGTCGTCACCTCACCGGTCATGCTGCAATACGGAGCCGACGCATCCATGTTTGGATTGAACGTCTCGATGTGCGAACTTCCCCCGGACAAAAACAGGAGCACAATCGACTTGTCGCGCACAAAGCTGGGCCGTCCCGAATGGCTCGCGCCAGTCACGGTCTCCGCCAACGCGGCCTGTTGTTCGAACAGCCACGGCAACGTCAACCCGCCGAGCGACAACGTGCCGGCCTGCAAGAAATCGCGACGAGGGAGGCTATCGCAACTCGGCTGAGAACAGTTTGAAGCCACAGTGAGCATGACGCGAACTCCCCTTCGACTCGCTGTTCCGCATTACGGCCGCAATCCCTGTTCCCGCAGCAATTGATCGGCCCAAGCATCGTCATCGGCCGGCAATGGCGGGTCGGGAGGCTGCTGGTAATTCATCCGATATCGGCCACGTTCGTAGCACTCATCCAATAGCGGTTGCAGTTGTAGGACGAGGTCGCTGTCAGAAGGGCGCAATGGAACACGGATATTTGGCAACGGCTCACGCAAGGAGACGGGATAGATCGCGGCTTCGTCGGGATGATTCGCTCGGCGAACGACGACCCACTGCGGCGCGCGACGTTTTCGCGGCAGCTTTCGTTCCGGAAGGGCCAGGACAAAACCGCCGCCGCGGATCAAGTCGATTTCCACCAAGTTGACACGAGCGGCGATGAATTCCGCCTGTTTCTTGCGGTAAGTCTTCCGGCCTTGGCTCGACTTATTCGCCGGACTTAACAGCTCAATGCCGGTGACAACTCGGCCGCCGCCAGTGGAATCGAGGATCTCAATGTGGCGTTCGGTGCGCGGGTCGTCTCGCAACGTGACCACCAGTGGTTCGGCAACGGCCACCGACGAACTCAGGCCGACGGGTGCGGACAGTGCCGTTTCGCCTTCAAAGACACTGACGTCCGGATAAATCGTCCTTCGTTCATCGTCGAATTCGACCGTAATGCTTTCCACGATCCGAGCTTCCAGTTCGCCCGGCAGCAATTGATTGAGCGCATCGCTCATCGCGACCGTGAACCGCGTATGAAAATCGCCCCACCGTTCTTGCAGATAGGGATTCATGCCGGGAAACGGATTCTTCATGGGGAACGACTCCAAGTCGGATGCACGATTTGCGACGGTGATGTCTCTCGCGAATCATGCGGCTCATTACAACAAGACTCCCCGGACCATGCGAGCCTTTTCCTCATCGGGTGTATCGCCGAAGCACCGGGGTACTGACGCCACCCCGCTCGCCGATCGAACTCTTGGCACGCGGGGATTTCCACCCGCGAAAGTCGGACCTGCGATTTGATGGCGTCAAGGCTTCTTCGCATCGCTGTTGGTGCGCGGGATGGGCGGGCCGAGCAGCGTGACGATGTCGCTGTGGTCGATGCTTTCTTTTTGGAGCAGCAGGTTGGAGACGGCGTCGAGTTGCGGGCGGTGGTCGGCCAGGAGCTTTGAGGCTCGGTCGGCGGCGGCGTTGAGGAAGCGTTGAACTTCCAGGTCGATGGTGTGCGCGGTCTCTTCACTGAATTCGCGAGCTTCGTGAAGCTCTTTGCCGAGGAAGGGATGATCTTCCCCCTGTCGGAACGCGACGGGGCCGATTTTTTCGCTCATGCCCCAGTGGCTGACCATGCGGCGGGCCAGCGACGTCGCTCGTTTCAGATCGTCTTCGGCTCCGGCGGAGTATTCGTCGAAGACCAGTTTCTCGGCCGCTCGGCCGCCGAGCATCATCGCCATTTGCGAGTGCATCCGCTTCTCGCCGTAGTGATAGCGGTCCTCTTCCGGGAGCAGTTGCGTGACGCCGAGTGCTCGGCCGCGCGGGATGATCGTGACCTTGTGGACCGGATCGAC
>CAMDEA010000165.1 GCA_945893045.1 Planctomyces sp. SH-PL62 | reverse complement strand
GTCGACGAGTCACTCCGTGACTCGATTCGAGTCACGGAGTGACTCGTCTACTTTGTTCGCCAGCCAGTGACGTTTTCTCGCAATCTCCCGCACAGCCGCCAACACGCGACTGGCAATTCAGAATTCGCTGGATATCGTTTTCGCACTTCGCCACCTGTTCGCCACCACATCTCCCGGTCCAACATGCGAATCGCCATCGTCAATGACCTGCTGCTGGCCGTCGAAGCTCTGCGGCGGGTCGTCAGCAGCGTCCCCGGTTATCAAGTCTGCTGGATCGCTCGCGATGGCGCGGAGGCGGTTCGCAAATGCCACGCGGATCGGCCTGATCTCATCCTCATGGACATGCTGATGCCCGTCATGGATGGGGCCGAAGCGACTCGGCGAATCATGAGCGAGTGCCCGACCACCGTGCTGGTCGTCAGCTCAACGCTGGGTGGCAACTTCGCCAAAGTGTTCGAGGCGATGGGCCACGGAGCCGTGGATGCGGTCAAGACTCCGGAACTCGGCAAAGATGGCAACGTGCAAAGTGGTGCGCCGCTGCTCGCCAAGATCGCTGCGGTCGTTCAATTGAAAGACAGAACCGAACAGTCCGCTCAAATCAAATCCGGACTGCTTCGTCCCGATGCGGCCCATTCGAAAGACAATCTTCCGACGTTGCCGATCATTGCCCTCGGCGCATCCACCGGCGGACCGAACGCACTGGTCGAGGTGCTCAATCACATTCCCAAAGACCTGCGCGCGGGGATCGTCATCGCTCAGCACATCACCGCCGACTTCGCGACCGGCTTGGCCAACTGGATGGCCGAGATGTGTCAACGTCCGGTGCGGATCGCTCGCAACCACGACTCACCGCAGGCCGGCGAAGTGCTGATCGCCGGCACCAACGATCATCTGGCAATGATCTCCGGCGGCACGCTGCGCTACACCCCCGAACCCGCCGACACGCCGTATCGCCCCTCGGTCGATGTCCTGTTCAGCACGCTGGCCGCGCATTGGAAGAACCCAGGCGTCGCCGCGTTACTCACCGGCATGGGCCGCGACGGCGCGAAAGGCTTGCTGACGCTCAAAGAGAAGGGCTGGCACACGATCGCTCAGGACGAAAAGACCAGCGTCGTCTACGGCATGCCCGCCGCCGCCGCCGAAAAAGGAGCCGCCCAACAAATTCTCCCGCTCCACGAAATCGGCGACGCCATCACGCAAAGCATCCGCAAGCAAAGTAGACCGGTCACTCCGTGACCGGAACATTTGAGTCACGGAGTGACTCGTCTACTTTTATCTGCGAGCCTGCTTCGCTTACCCCAATACATCATGCAGCACTCGCGCCTTCTCGACACCAGTCAGTCGCGCATCCAATCCCTGATGCTTCACGCTGAAGCGTTCGTGATCAATCCCCAGCAGGTGCAGCATCGTGGCGTGCAGGTCGCGAACGTGGACGACGTTCTCGACCGAGTTGTAGCCCAACTCATCAGTTGCCCCGTAAGTCAGGCCGCCGCGCACTCCGCCGCCGGCCAGCCACATCGAAAAGGCTTTGATGTGATGATCGCGACCGGGGCCTCCCTTGCCTTGGAACATCGGCGTGCGACCGAACTCGCCGCCCCAGATGACCAGCGTCTCGTCGAGCATCCCGCGCTGCTTGAGATCGGTCAACAACGCCCACGCCGGATGATCCGTCAGCCCGCAACTGATCTTCATGAAGTTCACCAAGTCGCCGTGATGATCCCAGCCCCGGTGATAAAGCTGAATGAACCGCACACCCCGCTCGGCCATGCGCCGCGCGAGTAAACAGTTCGACGCGAACGATCCGTCCCCCGGCTTCGCGCCGTACATGTCGAGCGTCGCCTGCGTCTCACCGGAGAGGTCCATCAACTCTGGCACCGATGACTGCATCTTGAAGGCGAGTTCATAAGCCGCGATTCGCGCCGCGACTTCCGGATCGTGCGCCGAAATCCCGCCACCGGGCTTGTCCCGGTGGTTCCCGCGCTCTGCAGCTACGGGCTGGTCGCTCGTCAAAGAGGCCCCTAGTTGCAGAGCGCGGGAACCACCCGGATAAACCGGGTGGCGGGAGGAATCCCGATGCTCATCCAGCTTCCGAATCGCATCAACCAGCCGCCGTTGCTGAGCCATCGAAACTCCCGCCGGGTTGCCGACGTAATGCACCGGATCACCGGCCGACTCGAATTGCACGCCTTGAAACTGGCTCGGCAAAAAACCGGCCGACCACTGACGTGACGAAATCGGCTGTGGATTGCGGCCTCCCTCGCTGGTGAGCACCACGAAGCCAGGTAGGTCATCCGCTTCGCTGCCGAGTCCGTAGTTGATCCACGAGCCCATCGACGGCCGGCCGTTGATCGCCGTGCCGGTGTTCATGAACGTGTGAGCCGGATCGTGATTGATCTGCTCGGTGACCATCGAGCGGAGGATGCAGAGGTCATCCGCCATCTTGCCGTGCCACGGCAGAAAATCGCTGATGACCTGCCCGCTCTCGCCATGCTTGCGGAACCCGATCATCGGCCCCTGACACGTCAGCTTCTGCCCCTGCAACTGAGCAATCGGCTGCCCCTTCGTAAACGACTCCGGCATCGCCTGCCCGTGCATCTTCGCAAGCACCGGCTTCTCGTCGAACGTCTCCAAATGCGAAGGACCACCAGACATGTAGAGGTAGATAATTCGCTTCACTCGCGCCTGATGATGCGGCAACGGCCGTTGCTCGTTCGGAGCGGTCGCCGCTCGCGCATCACGAGCCATCATGGCCGACAACGCCGCCGAACCGAGACTGACTCCGGCCGAGTTGAGAAACGTGCGGCGCTGGATTTGGTTTGCGAATTTGGTTGGATCGAGCATGGCTAGTTCCTCGTCGTCGTCTCGTGCAGATTCAACAACGCTCTCGCGACAGTCGTCCAAGCAGCGAGTTCGCGTGCGGGAGCACTGCTCGCTGGCGGAGTCAGTCCGGTCGTGACCAACTTTTGGGCGGACGGTTCGTCTCGCAAGTAATCAGTTCGAGAATCGGCCAGCAAACTCAGCAGCACCGATTGCTCGGAATCGTCGGGAGGTCGCGATGTGGCGTGGCGGAACGCGAAGGTGATGCGCGACTCGTCGGTGTTGCCGCCTTCTTTCAGGATGCGAGCGGCGAAGGCTTTGGCGGCTTCGACGAACGTGGGATCGTTGAGCAACGCCAGCGCGGCGAGCGGCGTGTTCGAGCGGGGCCGCGCGGCGGTGCATTCCTCGCGGCGCGGAGCGTCGAACGCCTTGAACATCGGATGCAGGTATTGCCGCTGCCAATGCACATACACGCCGCGACGCCATTGCTTCGAGTCTTTGTCGGCGGCGTATTCCCGCTTCGGAAAGTTGAGGTACTTGTAGTACCCAGCCGGTTGATACGGCCGCACGCTCGGCCCGCCAACTTCGTTGACCAGCAGGCCGCTGATCGCCAGCGCGTTGTCGCGAATAAATTCGGCAGGCAGACGGAAACGCGATTGGCCGAGATGTAGGTCAGGCTTTCCAGCCTGACCCGGTCGCGCCAAAACGCTCTGAGCATTCGACGCGGTTTGCCCGTTCGGGTCAGGCTGGAAAGCCTGACCTACGGAAGACTGCCGATATGCTCGGCTCATCGCGATCAACTTCATGACGTGTTTCACATTCCAGCCGCTGTCCACGAACTCGTGCGCGAGGCGGTCGAGTAACTCCGGATGATCGGGGGATTGGCCTTGAGCACCGAAGTCTTCGAGCGATCGACACAGCCCTTCGCCCAACATCAGCATCCAAAAGCGATTGACCATGACTCGCGCGGTGAGCAAGCCGACTCCGCTGTTTGAATCAGTCAGCCAACGCGCGAGATCCAGCCGAGTTGCTCGGCGATCACCGGTTTCGAGCCGCCCTAGAAACTCCGGCACAGCGGGAGTCACGATCGGGCCGCTGTCATCGAGCCAGTTGCCGCGCGGCAAAATCCGCATCTCACGCGGTTCGATCGCGGAAGAGATCATCGACAGCCGAGCCGATTTCTCGAATGCAGTTCGCTCGGCGGCGGTCATCTTCTCTGCCTGAGCACGTTCTCGTTTTGTGAGCAGTCGCATCTCCGGCGCTCGGACAGTCGGAGTTTGATCGCTCCCCTTCTTGAGATGCGCGGCTTCATCGAGGTCCGCGAAGAACGCGGCCAGCGAATAAAAATCCTTCGCCGTGTACGGGTCGAACTTGTGGTTGTGACACTGAGCACAGCCGACCGTCCCGCCGAGCCATACGCCCGACAGATTGCGAACGCGATCGGCTGCGTACATCGCTAGATATTCTTTGGCCTGCACGCCCCCTTCGTGAGACGTTTGCAACAAGCGGTTGTAGCCGGAGGCAATCAAGAGGTCGGTTTCATTTGCCCGACGCGCCAGCGAGGGGTCAGTTTTTGACTCTGCTTTGGGTTCGACCACTCGCTGGCGCGTCGTGCTAGTGTCAGCGGCCAGCAAATCACCAGCCAACTGCGCCTGTGTGAATCGGTCGAACGGCATGTTGTCGATGAAGGCGTCGATCACCCAATCGCGATACGGCGAGATGTGATGCTCCTGATCGCCGTGATAGCCAACCGTGTCGGCATAGCGGACGAGGTCCAGCCACCAGACCGCCATTCGCTCGCCGAAAGCATTGCTGGCGAGGAACTGATCCACGAGTTGTTCGTGGTCGTTCGCGGCGACCTCGTCCAACGTCGGCGGCAGGCCGCGCAGGTCAAAGGTCAGTCGGCGAATCAGCGTGATCCGGTCGGCATCCGGCGCGGGTTTAAGTTGCTCGCGCTCCAGCCGAGCCAGCACGAATCGATCGATCCAGTTGGCCGGCCACGTCTCGTCGGCCACTCGCGGCGGTTCATGCTTGATCGGCGCGACGTAGGCCCAGTGAGTCTGCCACTTCGCACCTTGTTCGACCCATCGCCGCAACATCGCGACTTCAGTGGCCGATAAGTTCTTGCCGGACTTCTTCGGAGGCATCTGTTCGTCAGATTCAGTCGTTGTGATCCGGCGCAGTAATTCGCCTGGCTTCGTTTCGGCTCGTAGCGGCTGATCGAGTCGCAAGTCAGCCTCGCGATGTTTGTCATCCGGGCCATGACAGAAGAAGCACTTGTCCGACAGGATCGGTCGGACGTCCCGGTTGAAGTCGATCGGCTCAGCGGCCGGCGACTTGGCGACCATCAGCCACATGATGAGCGACCAGAAAATAAGTCGGGAGATTGGCATGTTACTGGCCGTCCATTGCGATTTGGGACCGAAGAAAACTTAACGCCTCGGCCCTGGTTGCAAACAGTTTGCCACCGGCGGTCCCCAGAAGAAAGCGAGGCTCGACCAGTGGGGCCAAGGCCTCGGCAGTCTTGCCTGTCGCCACCAAGCAGAACGGGCGAGTCGCTAAATGGCAGCCCGGCCGCAATGTTTTCGAGGTAGTTCGCAGCGGACGAACGAGTTCACAAATCCCATCGCCCCATTCGTATTCCAGGTCTGTGAAGTCGATCAGGACCGCTGCCGGATTAGTCTCGCCGACAAGTTTGGCGAGCGACTCGCGCATTTCGCGAGCGTGCTCATTTCCAAGTGATCCCAAGGGGTACAGGCCGCAGAAACTGATCGCCGCAATCGAGCCGCGAGGCGTTTGCTCCAAGCATTCAGTGCAGCTTTTCAAGAGAGGCATAACGACCTCGAAGAGTTTCGTCGCTCACGGCCCCTTCGGCTTGAGGTGCTTGCCGAAGAACGCGAGGACCAACGGACGCAAATCCTGTTGCTTGGGTTGCAGATCAAACGTGTGCGGAGCGTCGGGGACGAGGACAAGTTCGTGTTCAACGCCAGCTTTCTTCAACGCGGCAGCGAGGATTTCAGATTGCTCGACCGAAACCGTCTTGTCAGCGGTGCCGTGCAGGATCAGGAACGGCGGGTCTTTCGGATCAGCATGAGTGATCGGTGACGCGAGTTTGTAAAGGTCCGGAGCTTCCTCGCGAGTCTTGCCGAACATCGCCAGCGCGCTCTTGCTGTCGCGGACCTCGCCGGCTCCGTACATCGGGACGGCACATTGCACGGCGCAGGAGAATTCACCCCACGGCGCGGTTAAATCGAGTCCATCAGCCGGGCCGGTCAGCGCCAGCAGTGATGTCAGATGCCCGCCGGCTGAGCCGCCGATCACGCCGATGTGATCAACGTCGATTTGCAGTCGTTTGGCATTCGCTCGCAACCAGCGGACGGCGGTCTTGCAGTCGTGAATGTTCTGCGGCCACGACGGAGCCAAATCGGTCGCGAGCAGATAGTCGATGCTCATCCCAACATAGCCGTTCAGCGCGAGCGTCGTTCCGATGTTGTGTTCGCGAGCGGCATCGCGCTTGCCGCCGGTCCAGCCGCCGCCGTGAATGATCACGACGGCCGGAGAAAGCGTCGCCGCATCGCGATTGAGCGGCACATACAAGTCGGCCTTTTCGTCCCGACCGTCGGCAAGATAACGGACGCCTCGCTCGATCAGAACTTTGTCGGCGAGCGTGGTCTTCAACTTGGCATCGGCCTCAGCCAGGATCTTCGCTGCTTCGTCTGAGCCAATGTCTCGCACAAAAATGTTCCGCCAGCGAATCTCGCCGCCGTGAGTTTGCAGGTGAATCGGACCTTTCGCTGGCAGCGGCTTGTCGCGAGCGGCGTAGTTCTGCATCACCGCATCATCGACGACGAGTTTCTCGTTGAGCCACACCCATGTCCGCGCTCCGATTTGGCGAATGCGGAACGAATTCCATTCGCCGAACGGCTTATCGGCGACGACCAGTGGATCGCGGCCGGGTGTTCGCGGCAGGTTGTTGAACAAGCCACCGGAGCCTCGATTCGGATTGCGATCGGGAGCCGTGTGCAAACTCGGCTGGCTGATGTCCCAAATCTGCACCTGCGGCAGCCCGCGCAGATAAACGCCGCTGTCCGCCTTCGCGACCGTTTTGTATTCGATCAGAAATTCGAGATCGCCAAGCTCGGCATCGGTCGTGGCATAAGGCCCGTGGCCGTCGTTGACCAACTCTCCGTTCTCGACGTGCCAGTTAGTCGGGAACTCATCGCGCATCTTCTTCAATGCGGCGTCGAGCTTCTCGCCGGTGAGCTTATCCACCGAGTGCGGATTCAGACCGTGCCAGCCGGTAAGGTCTTTTCCGTTGAAGAGTGCTCGAAATCCGGCCGGCGGCATTGGCTCAGCGGCCTGCTTCGGATGTTGTCCGAGCGATATCGAACACAACAGCCCAACCAAGCAGGCCATGACCAATCTCACGTTTAATCTACACATATTCGATCCCCTCCTTTTGTGTCCATTCCTCTGGCCCCATTCCTCTGACCAAAAACTTCAGCCAGAGGAATGGTGGCAAAGGAATGAGAACAAGACGGCAATTTGCGGACGCCAGATTACGGATTTCGATTCGCTCCCGGCACCCACAGCACGTTGTCGGCTCCGTGGTTGTTGCAAACTTGAGCCAGCACGAACAGCAGGTCCGAAAGACGATTCAGATAGATCGCGATTTGCGAGTTGATATTTTCCTTCTCGGCCAGCGCGAGCACTCCGATCTCGACACGTCGGCAAACGGTCCTCGCAACGTGCAAATGAGCGGCGGCCGGCGAGCCTCCCGGCAGGATGAAACTCGTCAGCGGTTGCAGCTTCTCGTTGTGGCCGTCGATCCAATGCTCAAGCTGTTCGACCTGAGCGGCGGTGACTCGCAACGGTTCATAGCCGAGCGGCTTTCCGGTTTCCGGCACGCACAGGTCGCCACCGAGGTCGAACAAGTCGTTTTGAATGAGCGTCAATTGTCGCCGCACGTCATCTGGCAACTCGGTGGTCAGTACGACGCCGATCACCGAGTTCAACTCATCGGTCCCGCCGTAAGCCGCGATGCGGATGTGCGTCTTGGGCACACGAGTCCCGTCGCCGAGCCCCGTCAGCCCGCCGTCTCCGGATTTCGTGTAGATGCGGTTGAGGTAGACCATGATTTGATGAGGTGACAAGGTGACTTGGTGACAAGATGATTTCGGGAATGACGCGATTAGCTGTCCGTCATCCCTTCACCTTGTCACCCCCTCACCCGGTCATTTCTTCTCGACGATCCAGACATTGCGGAAGTGGACCGGGTTGCCGTGGTCTTGGAAGTACAGCGCGCCGGGTTTCTCTTCGTTCTGGCCTCCACCGGGGGTGGCTTTCAGCTTGAGCTTGTCGTGGATCACGAAGCCGTTGTGCTTGATGGTCGTGACGGCGTCTTCGGTTTTCTTGCCGTCTTCGCCGAAGCGAGCACAACGGAACTCGACGTCATAGGTCTGCCAGCTCAGCGGTGGGAAGCACATGTTGACCGCTGGTTTCGCAACGGTGTAAATGCCACCGCATTCGTTGTTCTCGCCGGAGAGGCCGAACGAGTCGAGGACTTGGCACTCGTACTGGTCAACAAGGTACATGCCGCTGTTGCCGCGCCCCTGGCCGCGAGCCTTCGGCATGAACGGCGTGCGGAATTCGAGGTGCAGTGTGAAGTCTTCAAACTTCTGCTTCGTCCGTGTGCCGACTCCCAGCAGATTGCCTTCCTGGATTTTCCCGTTCTGCCAGGCATCGACGTTCGTGCCGTCGAAGAGCACGATCGCTCCGGCCGGCGGCTTCATGCCGAGCGTCTCCGACTTCCGCTCAACCTTCTTGCCTTCGTACTTCACGTCCTCTTCAGCGGTGCCGCTGAGCACTCCGTCTTTGATCGTCCCTTTGAAGTTCGTGCCAGACAGTTCGACAACGCCGTCCTTCGTCTCGCCTTTGAGCATCACTTTCGTCTTGCCGTCCCAGGCCGCGTCTTTCGGACCGCCGGGCAATCCCTTTTGAAGCAGCACCACATCGAACTTGCCTTCTCCCAGTGCGATGACCTGCGCACCGAATTTCGTCTTCGCGCCGATGGTCCCTTCGTACTCGCCCTGCACCTTGAAGTCCGGGCCGGCTTGTTCCGGGTCAATAAAGGCTTCGCCCGGCGCGGCGAACGCTGAAACGCCGAAGGCCATGATCGCTGACGCCACAATCGCTGTTAGTCTTCGCATCGCTGAAATCTCCTGGTCGAAAAAGAGTTGCCCGCCCACAAGCGCGGGGCGATAGGTTAGCCACTCGTCTCGGATGCGTCTCGCGTCCGGGTATTTACGGATTCGACACGGCGCAGCGCACCGCCAACGCAAGCAGAGAATCGTCTTCCGGCAACACGCTTCGCAAATCGAGCAACACGTCGTCGTGCTGAATTCGTCCGAACACGCGGATCGAACCTAGCCGAAATCGGCGCGAGAATTCGTCGGCCGACATCGACTGCGATCGCAGCCGCAATACGACCGTCGGCAGATCGACTCCCGGCAACGAGCCACCGCCCACCGCAGCGGTTTCATTCGCGATTTCGACACGGCAATCCGGCAATGCACCAATCTCGTCCGCGACCTGCCGAGCACGCAATCGCAACGACTCGACCGACGCTGACAACATCGCCAGCGTTGGAATCTCGGTGGCCGCAGTCCCTCGCAGATAGGCATCGAGCGTGGCCTGCAGCGCTGCCAGCGTCAGCTTGCCGACTCGAACGGCGCGAGCGAGCGGATGCTGTCGGATTCGTTCTACGACCTCGCGTTTGCCGAGAATGATCCCGCATTGCGGCCCACCCAGCAGCTTGTCGCCGCTACCGAGTACGACATCCGCACCAGCGGCGAGGCTTTGCTGAAACGTCGGCTCAGCCGGCAGTCCGAAGTCCGCGACATCGACTAGCGCGCCGCTGCCGATATCGTCGATCGCGATCACACCGTGCTTCCGCGCGAGCGGCACGAGGTCTTCGATGGACGGTGTCTCGCTGAAGCCGATCACGCGGTAGTTCGACGGATGCACGTGCATGATCGCCGCCGTATTGGCGGTGATCGCTGCTTGATAGTCGCCAACATGCGTGCGGTTCGTCGTGCCGATCTCTCGCAACACCGCGCCACTCAGCGAGAAGATCTCCGGCAACCGAAACGAACCACCGATCTCGATCAGTTGCCCGCGCGAGATGACGACTTCGCGTCCCGCACAGAGCGCTTGCAGAGTCAACAAGGTCGCGGCCGCATTGTTGTTGACGATCAACACATCCTCGCAACCGGTTAGCGCGCGGAATGTCGCTTCCAACTGATGCCCACGATACCGCCGCTCGGCCGTGGCGAGATCGACTTCGACGTTGCAGTGCCCACCAAGTTCACTCAGCGCTTGCCTCGCAGCGACCGACAGCGGCGCGCGACCCAGTCCGGTGTGCAACACGACGCCGGTCGCGTTGATGACTCGGCTGAGTTGTTGCAGGTCAGCAGCCCGAGCTTGCTGTTGCACTTGCTCCGCCAACAACTCCGTCCACCCAGCCCGGTCGAGCGATGCTTGCGGAGTGCCTTCACTGCTCGACGCGCCATTCGACGGACTGAGCCGCTGTCGTGTCTGATCGAGAACTTCGCGCACCCAGCCGAGCACCACCTCGCGGCCATGCTCTGCGATGAGCGGCTCAACGGTCAGATGACTCAACAGATCTTGAACTGGCGGCAGGCGTGACAAGATGTCGGACGACATTCGGACCTCACTGACAATCGGAAAATGCTCGCGCATTGTCCGAGGATTCGACACGCTCGCCAGTGAGTGAGCCTGGAGATGTGAATGGCCAAGCAACCGCCCCCTGTGCGGTCACACGAATTTTTCCGATTGAGGGGATTTTTTGTTTGCGGTTGAATAGCGAGGCCGGTAATGTCTCCGCCTTGCTGGGTGGAAAACTTGCCCAATTGATCTTTGAAAACTGGTTGATTGTGGGTTTGAGGCCCAATAGTATCGCACGCATGGCTATGGACTCCTTCATCACTGGCGAAGCACGGCGGACGATCGACGATCGCTTCCGAATCACGCTGCCGCCTGAGATGGCGGAACTGGTGGCGGATTCCGATGGCAACTGCATCCTGGCGAAAGAACGGGCCGGATGCCTGAGCCTCTGGAAAGCGGCCGACTGGACGAAAAGGATCGACGACGGCGTCGCGATCCTCAAGCTGCGGATTCAGGCCGGCAAAATGGAATCGCGTTGGAGCGAAGTGCAGCGGCTTGGCCGACTGCTCTCAACGCGATCAAAGACGGTCACGCTGGCCAATCGCTCGCGGCTGTTGATCCCGGAAGGCTTCCGCGAATTCCTTGATGTGCCGGTGAATCAAGACGTGATGATCGTCGGCGCGGCGATTTGTGTTGAGATTTGGAATCCGGCTGCCTGGTTGGAGACGTTGCGACACGACATGCCGGAATTTGGGCCGCTGTTCACGGATCTGTCGGCTTAGCGCAGAGTTATCGGAGCTCGTCTTCCGCTCGCGAGACGCAGTCATGGAGGACAAGTTTTGTTTCGCGAGCGGAAAACGCGCTCCGGCAGTTAGAGAGAGAAATCAAGAAACCCACATGGGCAGCCACCTCGCATGCCCGGTTCGAGAATGAGAAGCGAAGACTCACTCAGAGTCTTCAATCCCGCTCACCCCGATTGAAGTCCTCCACGGCACCACGGCGGACGTCATTAGGCAGGGATGCCGCAACTCGCTCGACCGGGCATGTGCTTTTTTGTGGTGCGGGCGGCTCGCCTGCAATTAAACGAAGAAATCCGGCAACAGTTCCGCAGTCGGATCGACGGCGTAGCTCGACAGGTCGCGGACTCCGGAGTCGCGCAACACATCCTCGTCGAGAAAGTATTGGCCAGTGCATTCACGGCTTGGCTGCGTGAGAATTGCGTAAGCCGCATCGGCAACAATTTCTGGCTGGCGACAACGACGAACGGCATCGTCGCCTCCCAACAAGTTGCGAACAGCGGCGGTCGCGATGGCGGTGCGCGGCCATAATGCGTTGACCGCGATGCCGGCCGAGCGAAACTCTTCGGCCATGCCGAGCACGCACAGACTCATCCCGAACTTCGAGAGGCTATAGGCCAAGTGTGGGGCGAACCATCGGGCCTCGAAATTCAGCGGCGGCGCGAGGTTGAGGATGTGCGGATTCGCGGCTCGCTTCAAATGCGGCAGACAGGCTTGCGAGGAGAGAAACGTCCCGCGCACATTGACCGCGTGGACCAGGTCAAATCGTTTCGTGGGTGTGTCGAGCGTTCCGGCGAGAAACAATGCGCTGGCGTTGTTGACGAGGATATCGATGCCGCCGAATGTCTCGATGGTTCGCTGCACTGCGACGGAGATCTGATCGTCGCAGCGCACATCGCACGGGCAGGCCAGTCCATGCCCGCCCGCCGCGTTGATTTGTTCGACGGCGGAATGAACCGTGCCTGGTAAACGCGGGTCGGGTGAGGTGGTCTTCGCGGCCACAGCGATATTTGCACCGTCTCGTGCGGCTCGCAGCGCGATTGATAGGCCGATGCCGCGACTGGCTCCGGTGATGAATAGCGTTTTGCCAGACAAGCTGGGCATCTCTGGCCCCTCGTAGGTCGGACGCCTACGTCCGGCCGAACGGACGTAGGTCCGCCGTCGGCGGTTTCTACGATGAACGAGCGGACTACTCGTCCGGCATCATGGCTTGCTTCTTGTTGTCGAGCTGGTATAGCGGCAGATAGCGGTAGTAGACCTCCAGCGTCAGAGCGTGGATGCTGGTCGCCATGATCGGCCCAGCGGTATGACCAGCGACCGGCCAGCTTCCCTCGGCGCAACCCTGTTTGATCTGTGTGCTGATGAGGTGTTTGCGAGCATTTCGATTCCAAGTGTCCCATTCCGGCCCCGGCAGGTTGTGCATCACTTGCGTGGCGTAGTACAGGAAGTAGGAATCGTTTTTCGCGCCTCCCAGATTGGACATGACATAGTTCATGCCTTCGATCATTGCGGGGTCGGTGCGCTTCATCCCGGAGTACTGGTTACAGAGCAAGCCGACAGCGGACATCGCGGGGGTCGGTCCCCCTTCCGGCATGTAAGAGAAGAGGCCACCGGCTTTCCCTTTGGAGACGCTTTTTAAGAACTTCGTGGACTTAGTGAGCGTCTGCGGGTTGACCTGGAGGCCCGCCATCTGAGCACTTTTGAGGCCCATCAACTGCCAGCCGACCACCGAGGTATCGCCTACCGTTGTCGGCTTCGCGCCGTAATGCCAGCCACCGGAGGAATCGTTTTGAGCATACACAATAAAGGCCACGGCCCCCTCAGCCACCTTTCTTAGGTTTTGATCCTTGCTCAACCCGTAGGCTTCGCAAACTGCGATCGTGGCCAAACCATGCTCGTACATATTGCCGCCACCCAAGCGACCGGTTTTGGGATCTTGATTTTTGGACATCCACAGCAGGCCGTTTAAGATGACGTTGCTATAGGGGCCTTTCGTTTTGTGCGTCTGGCCGCCGGCAAAGAACGGCAGAAGGCCGAACGCCGTCGCTGCCATCGGGTAGTCCGCTCCAGCCTTGGCGGCGTGAGCCGAGCAACTGGGATCTTTGCACTGCCGTGTGAACCCTGTGCAGCCCCAACTGCCGTCGGAGTTTTGATGGCGAGCCATCCAATTCAATGCGCCCGCGACCGCACGTTCCGAATCCGCTGTGCCGCCATCTCTGGCGAGCGATGCCGCCCTCGATCCCGATCCACGGTTGCTGAATCCGCCTTTATCAGTGGTGCCAACTCCGCCTCCGACTCCTCCAGGACCACGCACGGCCGGGCCGGCACCAATCGCGGTCACATCAAAACCGCCTAAGCCGCCGAAGCTCGCTCCCGGCGCAGTGGTGCCCGTAGCTTCCGTGAAGACGGCCGAGCTATCGTTGAACTGCGCGTCTTGTTCGATCGTTGCGGCCGGTGGTTCGGTCAGCGTTTCGGTGTTGAGCACCGTCGGTTCGATGGGAGTCTCGCCGACCTCGAAGTGTTCGATCGGCGTCTCTTCCACCGCTTGGTCCACCTCGGTGTCGAAGAAGACGACTTCCGCCAACACCTTCCGCACCTGATTGGGGATCAAGACTTCCATGATGATTAAAAAGGAAATCAAGCTGCCGAAAGCGATGCCCCAATACTTGGCATCGGTCTTGATCCACAGGGCAATGTTCTGCGGGATTTTCTTGAGTTCCCCAATCAGCAACTTCAGGGCTTCGGCTTTATTCATGATCAACCTCAATCTGAGATGACTTTGACGGACCGCTGCCTCATGGTCGCGGTCAGGTGCGACATATTAGGCGGGATTCCTCGGCGAGGCATCCCCGGAGTTGGGTGGGAAATCAATTCTGGGCAAAGCGGCGGGAGGCCGGGAGTCGGTGTCGTCGGCCGCGAAATCATGCCAGCCGGAATCCTCAAGGCTCGGCGTTTCGGCACCGCCTGTTTCCAGCCAGTGTTCGATGGCTTGATGGTCCGTCGGCACAGGTTCCAGCCCAGGCACGGAGCTGGCGGCCAGATAGCGTCGCGTCCAGAACACCAAGCCGATGAAGAACACCGAAGCCCCTCCGATCAACCACGGCAGAGCACGATTGTCCGCGTCTTTCTGGCGTTGTGCGAACTGAGCCGAGTTTTCCCGCAAACGTAACCGGCCGATCAACAGCGGAGCCCAGCGAGTCTTGCCGAGCGCGTCTTCGTAGGAAATCAGCTTCAGGAAATAACCGACAAACTGCACCTGCTCATGAATGCTGGGCCGGACCGGTAACTGTGGCGGCAGATCGTAGAACAGCAGGCAATACAGTCCCGTTCGCGATTCGTCCGTGACGCCCCACGCCTCGTAGACCTGCTCGACGCCGGCGGCATTTTTCTTGGTTTCCCGCGGATGCCGGAGCGCTCGTCGCAGGCTGACCTTCATAGCGATCAATTCGCCGCGGTGCTTCTCCGGCGTCTGGCCAAGATGCGTGAAGTACCGATCTTTGTGAGCACGTGCCCAGAGATCGTCGAAGGACTCCGTCATGCTCCAGCGCATCAGCCGCCAGTAGGAGGGCATGTCTTCGGCGTTGTTCGGGGCTTTGTCGGTGATCGCCTGGAATTGGTATTCCGCCTGAGAATGCTCGAACGGCTGCTGGTCATTCGGACCAGACACGAGCGTCTCCACAAAGCGGTCGCCGTCGTCTTCGGAATTCGGAGGCAGCGGAGCCGCTGCCGGTTCGTCATCCGCAACGCTCGCAGCCCAGCGCCACATGGCCGCGTCGCGAGTCCGCATGAAGAGCGTTCCCACGATGACCAACAGCATCAGCATGCTCATGAGCCGAAACAGCTCGCGGCGCGGAAAGCCAGGCGTGGGAAGATGGCGATGGGAGTGCATGGCAACCCTACGGAGTCGCCCCGTCGGGGAGTTCAACGAAACTGAGTTTGGTCAACTTTTCGCCGTTCGCGAGTGTCTGCTTCGTGCAGACATCCACGACCTTCATCAGTTCATCGTACTTCAATTTGGAGCCGACTTGCAGAATGACTTGATCGAACGACGCACCCGATTCAGGGCCGAGCACTTGTTTCAAGCGGCCATCCAGCGCCGTCGTGCCCGCAACATTGGCCTCGCCCACCGCCATCGTGGCGATGCGTCCGTTCGGAGCCGCGAAAACGGAGATGATCAGCGAATTGAGGTTTTGAACCGGATCGTTATTCGCTTCGTTTTCGCCCGCTTTCGGCGCGCCCTTTGCGCCTGCGACGGGTTGCGGCGGCGGAAGTTTTAAATTGATCTGCCCTTCGACGGGCGACGGTTTGAACGTGAGGATAAAAAACGTGAGCAACTGGAAAGCCATGTCGAGCATGGCGGCCAGATTCAATTCGACGGCCTCGGAGCCTTTGTGTTTTTTCTTGTGACGACTCATGGATCAACCTTCATCGTGCCGTGATTGGCAACGGATGCACGTTCTCTATTCGGAGTTCATGGCCTTCAGCGCAAACTTGCGAAAACCATTGTCTTGGCAAGTTTTGATGACCACGTTGAGCAAGCTGAACGGCGTCTGCTTATCGGCACGCACGACGATCGTGGTGGGCAGATCATCCTTCTTGTCGAACTTGGAGTTCTCGCGTTTGGCAGACTCAAAGCTAGCCTTTGCTTCGCCTTTGATATACGAGGGGATGTCTCTAGCGATGCCGTAGATATTCAACTTACCGCTCTTGTCGATGTTCAAAATCAGCAGATCAACCCCCTCGGTATCGACCGACCGAGCCGAGCCGACCACCGGCAATTGCAGGCTCAAGTCGAGTGAGGCGGCCTTGAAGTTGGTCACGAGCATAAAGAACGTGATCAACTGAAACACCATGTCGAGCATCGGTGTCAGATTGGGTTCAGCACTCGCTGCGGATGCCAATGAGCCAGACATGTCACACCTTTTTGTGGGGCAGGTGTTCAACCTGCCTGTCGCACACGGGCAGGTTGAAAACCTGCCCCACGCATTACGCCTTGGGAGCCGGCGGGGCCGACACCGCCGCGGAAGCCGCCGCGGCCGGTTTCGCAGCGGCCTTGGCGGCGCTGGCGAGTTTGCGGACGAATTCGTCGGTGGCCAGCATCGTACTGGCACTCATGATCGTGGTGCGGTTCTTGAAGATGGCAAAGAAATAGATCGCGGGCACGGACAGCAGCACTCCTTCAAACGTCAACAACAACGCTTCCGAAATGCCCTTGGCCACTTCGTCGGATTTGATCTGTTCGCCGCCGGAGGCGATCGAACCGAAGGAAGCCATCATGCCTTTCAGTGTTCCTAACAATCCGATCATCGGCCCCAGCGTGCCGAGTACCGCCAACATGCTGATCTTCTTGTCGGCTTCGGCGCTCTGGACGTCAGCGACTCGTTCCATCGCATCGCGAGCCTCGGACAATCCGGCCGACAATTCGCCCAGTCCCGCCGAAGCAAACTTCGTGAAAAGACAGTCCTTCTCCTTGATGCTTTGATAGACCCCCTTGTAGTCCTTCTTCTCCATCTTTTGCTTGATGTCTTCCATCAAATCCGGAGGCATCGCGACCTGCGGCTGCAATTCCAGGAACAGTTTGATCGAGGTCGCGACAAAGTAACCCATCAGCAAAAAGATGAAGATACCGATCGCGCCGCCGGTCTCGATGACCCACATGACGAAGCCAGGTTCCTCGTGAGCGGGTGCTGCGGCTTTGTCATCCTTCTTGGCCGCGCCCTTATTAGGAGCGGCTGGTTCCTCCGCCGCCATTTCCTCTTCGGCAGCCGGTTCGGCTTCCTGAGCCACAACAGCGGGAGTCGCCATCCATAGAGACTCGATCGCGCCAGCCATCAGAGCCAGCAACAGAACCATCCAAGCCAGCCGCTTCGAGCGGTCGGAAGAGCCAATCATCGCGCAGACCTCGTTGGTAAATCGTCAGAAGGGAATCACGGCCGCGGGATCCCGCGCAACCGCCGGTGAGAAACGGACTCGCAAACCCGGAGTGACCACCAAAGGTTCGTTGCGATTTAGCAAGAGCGTTTCACCGCATCGCGCATCACCAAGTCACTCGCCCCCATTCAGAAGCCGCCGTGCCTCATGAACCGGAAAGAGGCGGACATGCTACAGAGCCTCTGAGCCGCAAGAAAGTCTGCGGCCCCATCGTGAGAAGTGAGGGTGTGCCCAGAGATATTGGCGGTGTTAAGTTTTTGTGGTGTCGCAAGTTGACCAATAGGGTTGCCATTGATTGCTGTCGCGGAGGTTGGTCAGGGCGGAGACGGATTCGGCGTTGCGGAGATTCCAACGAGCACCAGAGCGTTTC